>CAIVPF010000019.1 GCA_903907745.1 uncultured Cytophagaceae bacterium
GAGAAAATTTCGGCATTGGAATAACTTCCCTCGTTGCACAGCGCAATCGATGGTTTGGTCCACGCCGCATAAACTAAACGCTCACCGATCGGGTAATAATCCCGGAACTTCAATTTGTCCTTTTCTAAATTCTCACTCGCACCCCTCGGAATCGTATAGGCATGTTGTTTGTAATTTAAAATCGTCATCAAATAATCCGTCGTGCTACCTCCACCATTGTACCTCACATCGATGATCATGCCTTCTTTTCCATAACCAGCGGCCGTAAATTCGCGTTCAACTGTCTCAAAGCTAGGGAAGTCCATGCCTCGGATGTGCAAATATCCCAATCGGCCTTTGGAAACTTCATCCACCATCTGTTTCCGATTGTCCACCCATTCTTCATATAATTCGTCGGCCAGATTATTCGTTAAACGAATCGCCACATCACGTGACTTTCCATCTTTTCCAATCACCTGAATAGAAATTTTTTCATTCACCAGACCTGTCAATAATTGATAAAAATTTTGGTCCTTGTTAATCGTTTCACCATTCACTGCACCAATGAGTTCCCCCACGGCTAATTTACTCGCTACTTTATCCGCTGGCGTTCCAGGAATCACCCGAAGTATACGCATCCCCTGATCTTCCGGACTTAATTCCACCCCTAAATAAGCGGTGTTTTCTTTTTGTGTTTTTAAGCGTTCAGGCGTCGTAAAGCCCATGTGGGAAGAGTTTAATTCGCCCAACATTAAATTGAACATATCCCTAAAATCCGTACTTGTACTTGCATAAATACAACGCTCCTTGTATTTGTCATGCAACGCTTTCCAATCACGCCCATGGAATTTCGGATCATAAAATCCATCCCGAATAGTCCGCCATGCCTCTTCGAACAATTGCGTGCGCTCCTCCAAATAATTTATTTTTAATTTCGCAACATAAGGGAAATTTTCCGGCATCGTGGTTTTTACATCGATTCGCGCGATTCCACCTCCCATACGGCTGTAATACAAATATTTACCATCCTTGTCGATCGCGATATTGCTTGGATTCGAGCCGCCTTTAGTGATTTCCTTTAAATCTGAACCGTCCCATTTGATGCTATATAAATCCCGACCTTTCGACGTGCTGCTGTTTGTCGTATAATAAAAGGTATCTCCATCTTTCGAAATGGCTAATTCACGCTCATCACCCGGGAACGTCGTCACACGAACTACGCGTTCGTGGATCTTATCTAGGTCGATTTGAATGTCTTTGACTACCTTTTTAGCCGCATCTGGTTTGGCAGCACCGGCCGCAGCGGCAGGCGTTTCAGGTTTTGCTTTGTCTTTTTCTAACCAGTCTTGTTTCTCTTTTTCTGCATCTTCTTTTTTCAACCACACAAAAACAATGTCCGCACTTTTCTCCACACTACGTTCTGAAATAAAGCCTAATTTTGATCCATCTGGGCTCCAAACTGGGTTTCGGTCGGTCCGAGGGTGCATCGAAACATTCACCGGCTTGAATTCTTTTTCGGTAGATGCGATGAACACTTCTTGGTTGAAATACAAATCCGTCGCCGCATAAGCTACCCATTTGTTATCCGGACTCCAAGCCAAATCACTCGGTGGATTCCAGCCATTGGATAGGATACGTTCCTTCGTGATTTTTCCTTTGGGATCGATATCGGCGATAATAAAAGTTCCTTTTCCGCGGACAAAGGTTATTTTTTTACCATCTGGCGAAATGGAGACATTGGATTCATCCTCCATCGTATTCGTTAAGGCGATTAATTCATGCTTCAAGCTTTTGAAAATATTCGTTTCGGTCGTATCAGCACTTCTATATAAGTAAAGATCATAATTACCATTTTTACGATCGCTTAAGAATAGTAAGGCCTTGTCGGAAAGCCAGGTTGGCTGAATATCCCGAAAAGCACTGCTTGACGCATTGATGCTGCGCGGGTTTTCTTTGTCCACCGACTTCACAAAAATCTCGCCGCGAATGTTTAATGCCAAAAATTCACCTGAAGGAGAAACGGAAAACTGATTCGCCTCCGAGGTATAGGTTTTTTCTTCGCTCGCATCCAAGCGTTCATCCGTGCTGATGTCTACGTTTACGACTTGCGGATTTCCTTTCGCCGTTTTCATCGTATAGATATGCGTATCTTTCTCAAAAACGATGCTTTGACCATCCGCCGACAGGCTAAAATGGCGAATGGATTCATTTTTAAAGGATGTCAGTTTTTCTGGATTCCCCATTTGTTTGCCGTTCGCATCCAAGGCTACTCGATATACGTTATAAGCGCCATCTTGACTACTTAGAAAATAGAGTTGGTGATTCGGTCCCCATTGCGGCTGAATGTCATTCGTTTTGAAAGCATTGATTTTCGAAAAGCTTTTTGTTTGCGTATTAAAAATCCAAATATCTCGGTTCGAGTTCCCATCATACGCTTCACGAGCCACCGGATTGATATCACCTCGGACAAAAGCCATTAATTTTCCATCGGGCGATAAAGAAGGTTCATAGCCTAAGGCATCCAAAACCCGCTTTTCTGTGCCACCATTGGCAGAAATGCTATAGATTTCTTGAGGTCTTTCGATTTGTTTGTATTCCCGATTGGTCGTGAAAAACAATTGGCCATTCGCATGCCAAGACGAAAGATTATCAGCTACCGAATGAAAGGTCAAACGCTTCGATGCGCCTCCATCAGTCGGGATACTAAATAAGTCATTTTCGCCAAATCGCTGGCCATTAAAGGCGATTTGCTTGCCATCCGCGCTGAATATAGGATTACTTTCATAGGCCTCATGGATGGTTAATCGGGTCGCTTTGCCACCTAGAGCAGGAACGGTCCAGATGTCTCCTTGGAACGAGAATGCGATTTTAGTTCCATCGGGATTGATGGCAGGTTGTCGTAAAATAAGCGGATTTTGCGCCTGAACCATGCCAAAACAAGCACTCAGGGCGAGTGTGGTAAGAATTTTTTTCATTTGTTGATGAATTAATTTACATGTTATTTTAAAATTTTCCTTTTTACGGAGGCCTAGAAATGTTGCCTTCATTGATATAAGGGCTCAAATTAATGCCCTATATCCGTTAAATAGTTTGATGAATTTCGGGAATTTTTATGGGATTTTCAAAGGGCTTATGGTGTCTTTAAGCTTGCGGATTAAATTTTATTTGATTTGTTTCAAAAGAAAGGGCAGGATTCCCTTGTATAATCCAATTTTCTCGGATCTTTATTTCATTGACAGCCCCATACAGGATAATGTGATTCCAACAGGATTAAATCCCAAATTAATTTTCCTAATTTGCCTTTTCAATTTTTGAATGTGCCTATATTGTCTGCTAAAATATTTCGTTTTGTCTTTTTGGGAATGCTTTTTCCCACCCAAATGCTCGCGCAACACATTGCGCGCATACGCTTTGATGATGATTTTAACTATTTAAAACATGATTCCTTAAAAAAGAATTGGGACGAAAAACTGAAAATGATTTCACTAGGCGGGGCTGTTAAATTAAGTGTAGGTGGCGAATGGCGGGAACAATATCAATCCTATACGAATTTGAATTTCGGCGAGGTTCCGTCCAATTTTGAGACAGATAGTCCGCATCAATTAATGCATCGCATCATGCTGCATGCCAATCTTCAATGGGCACAAAAATTCAGAATATTTGCCCAATTAAATAATACGATGCGGTTTTGGAACCCGAATCCGTTTAATTCACAATTGGATCAAAATGAATTATCGGTACATCAATTATTCGCCGAAGCAAGCGTCGCGCCACATACGATCATTCGGCTAGGCCGACAAGAATATTCCTGGGGCCTCGAGCGATTTGTTGCCACAAAAGAGGGACCTAATACGCGTCAACCCTTTTATGGGGCCACGTTGAAATATCAATTTCAAAAAAATAAATTCGAGGCTTTTTTATCGAATCCCATCAAAATGAATGTTGGTGCCTGGGATGACGTGCGTTCTTCGGAAATTTTGGGAGGGGCTTATTATTCGCATGCCTTTAAACCCAAGCGAGCAAATCTCGATCTGTATTATTTCTTTTTTGAGAGTACTTTGCGGGAATACATGTTCAAAAAAGGCCTGGAAAAGCGTCATACGATCGGATTCAGATTGTATTCTGATTTAGGACCGATCAATTATGATGTCGAATTAGCCCATCAAAGTGGCTCTTTTGAACAATTAGATATCAATGCTTTTATGGGCGTTTGGGATTTTAATTTTTCGCCAGTTCGTTATGGCTATTTGGGTTTCAGTGGGAATTATGTGCCAGGGGATGTTTCTGATAAGGATGGGGAGTTAAATACGTTTAATACCTTATTTGCCCGACCGCCTTTTGGTCAAACCGTCGCATTAAATATTACCAATACGCTAAATTTGAGTCCTTATATTCGGTATCAGCGCACCAATAAATGGCTGGTTACCCTGCGCGGATCGTTCGTTGATCGAACTCAAATTGCCGATGGGATTTTCACCCCTAACATGACGCCGATGCGGCCAGTTTTAGGAAAAAAAATCGATAGTAGGGAAAAGGAAGTATGTCAAATTTATGCCTTAGAGGCTAATGTTTTTCCAACTAGAAATTTAGCTATTCAATTGGAAATGGGTTATTGCGCCGCCGGATCTTATTTAAAGGATTCAGGCGTGGGCAAAGATGTGGTTTATTTTGCTTTACGAAATGCCTTTAAGTTTTAAGAAATGAAACAATTAATTTGTTTGGAACCGGGTTCATGGGAATTTCAGGAAATTAATTTTCCGAAATTAAAGCCCGGTTTTGCCATTTTAAAAATCCGACGGATCGGGATTTGTGGGACCGACTTACATGCTTTTGAAGGAACACAGCCCTTTTTTTCCTATCCCCGTGTCCTAGGTCATGAATTGGCCGGTGAAATTGTGGATATCGAGGCGCATTCAGCATTTCAAAAGGGAGATTTAGTGACGATTGTGCCTTATTATTCTTGTGGGACTTGTCGGGCATGTGAAACAGGTAAAACAAATTGTTGTACACATTTACAAGTAGCCGGCGTGCATGTCGACGGTGGCATGGCGGAATATTTCCAAGTACCTATCCGCAATCTCATGAAGGATTCGGCCCTATCCTTGGATGAATTGGCGCTCGTGGAGCCCTTGTCCATCGGTGCCCATGGAATCCGAAGGTCTCATATGAAATCAGGTGACCGAGTTTTGGTCGTTGGGGCCGGACCCATTGGCTTAGGGGCCGCTAAAATGGCTCAAATTGCCGGGGCGGATGTTATTTTGATGGATGTGAATGATCACCGACTGTCTCATGTTCACGATAAATGGGGAATTTCTCTCGTAATGAATCCCTTAAAAGAAGATGCTTTGGCCACTTTGAAAGCCTATACGAATGACCAAATGCCAGAGGTGGTGATCGATGCGACTGGGAGTGCCAAAGCCATTGAAAATAGTTTTCCCTATATGTCTCATGGGGGTATTTTTGTCTTAATTGGACTTCAATTACAAGCTATTTCTTTTTCACATCCCGAATTTCATAAGCGGGAAGGGACCTTGATGAGTAGTCGGAACGCGACGAAGGAAGATTTCCAATGGGTAATGAATTCCATGAAATCAGGTCAAATTCAAGCTTCAGATTTTATTAGCCATCGCTTAGCCTTTGACCAAGTACCCGCCGAATTTTCTGGGCTTCTAGATCCTCAAAACAGGGTTATTAAGGCGATGATTTCGATGGATTAAAAGGGCAAATTGAGTCCTAAATTCCAATTAAATGGAGAATTTGGACTTGAATACAGCGGATGAACCGTTTGAAAACTTAGATTTAAAGGGAATTTTGCGGGGTAAAATGTGGTGATTTGCGAGATAAAATAAGCGGTAAACGGGGCAGTATTATCGATCACAAAAGCACTAGGGCGGAAACTAATTCTTCCCAATTTACCCGTATAAGCATCATTGATTTGTGCTACGAGCATCACGAAGAGACCATGTTTAATACCTAAATCGTCTAAACTTTGGGATTTCCAATACATCAGGCGCAAGCTTCTTTTACTAGTCAATTGAAAACCCGCATTAAATTCAAATGCTTGATAGCGTTGTAACTGAAATTCTTCGTTCCGAGGATTGGGTAGGTTTCTTTTGAAAAAAAGCGAAAAATTATTGCCTAAAATAAAGTCGAATCGACCGCGTTGGATGAGCTTGTATTTCACCCAGGTATTCACCGACCATGGCTTCGCCTCCAAATCGAAATTGAATTCTGGATTAAACGAAAAACGCCCTTTGCTGACGATTAAGGTGGTTAACAAGGCCGGTTTACCAAGAGAAAAGGAGGGTACGGGAGAAATGCCATTATTGGTCAACTGTAGGTTTCCATGGATGATGATGGGGGACTTTGTCGTATCAATTTCAGCATAAGTAAAGAAGGAAAGACATAGGAGAAATAGAATTTTTGTCAAAGTAAATGGCTTAAATGGTAACACAAAGGTAAAATGAATAAAACATTATATTCCTTAACTTCACGGAAAATTCTATAGCTATGAAATTATTTTACGGTTTTCTTTTGGTCGTGATGGCTTTTTGTCAAGGTAAAGCCCAACAAATCCTTGAAGTTCCAGGTACCCGTCAATTTGCCCAAATTGACACCCAAGGAATCTCTGTCCTACCTAGTGGTCGCTATGTGAAACCGGCTGGGAAAACCTTGCGCATCACTAGTGATCCTTTTGGTATGGCGATTAGTCCCGATGGAAAATGGGCTGTGACGCTTCATAATGGAACTTTCACGCGGATCGATCTGCAAACACAAACGAAAAAGCGCTTTCCGAAATTTGGCACACCCTCGAAATTATCTCCTTATGGAAAGAGTTCGTTTTTGGGGCTTGTTTTTTCAAGCGATAGCCGCCATGTTTACCTCAGTGGGGGAGATGCGGGGACGGTTTTGGAGGTAGCGATTGAAAGCGGAGCGGTTTTACGTAGTTTTTCTTTAAATGGGAAGATTGGAAAATTTTCATTTGATGATAGTTTTACTTCGGATTTGGCCTTGTTGGCTAGTAAAAATCAACTTTTAGTCTTGGATCGTGCGAATTACCGCATGGTTCGTATCGATATTAGTTCAGGAAAATTAATGGCTAGCGTTCCTACGGGCCGCTTGCCTTTTGGGATTCAAATCAGTCCCGATCAAAAATATGCGTTTGAAGCGAATGTGGGGATGTATGCCTATCCCTTGGTCGAGGGAACCCAAGTGAAAAATTTACAATCCCAATACATACCTTATCATCCCTATGGAAATGACACGAAAGAATCTCGGGAAGGAACGGAAATCGAGGGTAAAAAAATTCCAGGTTTAGGGGATCCGCGCTCAGATGAGGCGATGAGTGTATTTCAAATCGATTTAACGCGAAATCAAATCGTTAAAAAGTTCAAACCAGGTTTTCAATTAGGCGAGATGGTGGAAGAAATGGAAGTGGTGGGTGGTTCGAGTCCTAATTCGCTGGCTGTGGGTTCGCAATTTGCCTATGTGACAAATGCCACGAATGATAACATCGCCGTTATCGATATCAAAACCCGTAAAATCAATTCCCATATTCCGATTCGATTTTCTCCTTTATTGGACAAGCGAAGAGGCTATTTACCCTTTGGGATTAAGCTAAGTAATGATGAAAAAACGCTTTATGTGACCTGTTTAGGCTTAAATGCGGTGGCGGTGATTGATGTAAAAAGCCAACAAACCAAAGGCTTTATTCCAACGGGTTGGGGCCCCACGCGCGTCGCCTTGTCTGCCGATGAAAAAACACTTTATGTCACATCCAGTCGGGGGTATGGCGCAGGTCCCAATGGCGGAAAAGGATTTAAATCACCAGAACAAGGAACCTATGTAGGGGATATTCAATTAGGCACATTTCAAATTATCCCAATGCCCTCGATGGACCAATTAGCTTCATTTACGCAAGAGGTAAAAAATAATACATTTCGGGTGAATCAGGTGGCTAATCGTGGCAATAAAACCTTTTCATTAGGCTCGAATAGCGCATCTCCGATCAAACACATCGTCTACATTACGAAGGAAAATCGGACCTATGATGAGATTTTTGGTCAATTTAAAGGTGCGAATGGCGATTCTACCATGGCGCGCTATGGCTTAAATCAAACCGTAAAAAATTCCTTGTATAATTATGAGCATGTCGATGTCATGCCGAATCACCACCGGATTGCGAAGGCATTTTCGATGAGTGATAATTTTTATTGTGACAGTGATGCTTCCATTCATGGGCATCATTGGATGATGGGTGTGATTCCAAACGAGTGGGTTGAGGCTAATTCGAAGGTTTCAAAAACGGCCAAAATATTTTCCGAGGCGCCGGGCAGACGATTCCCGGGATCCACGGGTAGTATGGATCCGGAAGATTATGCGGAAGTAGGCGGAATTTGGGAGGCTTTGGAGCGTCAGAATGTCTCCTTTTATAATTTTGGTGAGGCCAATGAGACAGCCCATGTGCGGGAAGAATGGTTTGATACCTTAACAGGAGCGGGGCATGTCGTGATGGTTCCGATGCAAAAAGCCTTGTATCCAAACACGAGCCATAATTATGCTGGTTTTAATATGAGTATTCCAGATCAGTTTCGGGTGGCACAGTTTGAATCGGAATTTACAAGCAAGTGGTTAACTGGCAAAGGGAAGATGCCATCTTTGGTGACGATACAGTTGCCGAATGACCATGGGGCAGATACATCGACCGTGAATGGGTTTCCATTCCGTCAATCTTATATGGAGGATAATGATTTGGCATTGGGAAGAATGTTGCAATTTTTATCGCATACGCCTTATTGGAAGAATATGTTGGTCATTGTGACGGAGGATGATCCACAGGGGGGAGCGGATCATGTGGATGCGCACCGGAGTGTGTTGATGATGGTGGGGCCTTATGTGAAAAAGGATTATGTGTCTCACACGCATGCGAATTTTGGTTCGATTTTACGTGTAATTTATGGGCTTTTGGGGATTCCGCCGGTGAATCATTATGATCAGACGGCCAGTGTGTTAGATGATTTTTTTACGGAGAAGCCTGATTTTAAGCCGTATAATTTGGTCGTTCCTGATAAGCGCGTATTTGATCCTGATAAGACTTTATTGAAATACAACAAAACAATCGATTGGCGAAAAATCAAGAAAACGATTGAAATGGATGATGTGGAAGAGGTGAAAAAGAATTTTTAATGTCGACGAGATGATCAATTAGGTCTTAAAATTTGTATTATTCCGTTCTGATTCGTTAAATTTAAAAGTTAAACAATAAAATAAAATACTCATGAAAAAAATGGTAATGCTTTTGGCTCTTTCGGCCTTTGTTTTTTCTGCGCAAGCACAAAAATTCTCGGTGGATAAAGCCCACTCTAAAGTAGGTTTCAGTGTTGTCCACTTAACCATTTCCGATGTGGAAGGTGCGTTTAAGATTTCTGATGCTACATTGACAGCAACAAAAGATGATTTTTCAGATGCAACGTTTGAATTAGTAGCCGATGTAAATACTGTGTTTACAGATAATGACCGTCGGGATACGCACTTGAAATCACCAGATTTCTTTGATGCAGCTAAATTCCCAACGATTTCTTTCGTTTCTAAGTCTTTCAAGAAAGTTGCAGATCGTAAGTACAAATTAGTGGGTGATTTAACGATGCACGGGGTGACTAAATCAGTTACTTTGGATGGTACCTTGAACGGAACGACCATGAACAAAGCTGGCAAAAAAGTAGCTGGTTTTAAATTCACAGGTACATTAAACCGTTCTGCTTTTGGCGTAGGTTCTATGCCGGTGGCCGTTGTCGGTGAAGAAATTGAATTAAAAGCAAACGGCGAGTTTATTCAAAACTAAGCCATTTCGATTTTAGATTTAAAAAAGGCGACTTATTGGTCGTCTTTTTTGCGTATTAGCCATAGGAGACTAAAACAGATAAATCCATTTAAGATCAATTTGGCGAATCCAAATCCTCCAAACCAAGCCTGAGATTGGCTTTCTAATACAAATGTAATGATGGGGGAGGCCACACACACCGCAGGAACTAAATTGTCCTTTATCGCCTTTTTCGTGAATAAACCGAATGAAAATAAGCCCAATAAAGGACCATAGGTATAGCCCGCCAAATTAAATACCGCCGCGATTAATTCCTGATTGTTAAATAGGTGAAAAAGCCCAATGACAATGAAAAATAGGAATGAAAAGCCTAGATGTACCCGGTGTTTGATTTTGGTGCGTTTCTCCTCTTTGAATTTTTCGATGCGTAAAAAGTCGATGCAAAAGGAAGTCGTCAAGGCCGTGAGGGCAGAATCCGAACTCGCATAGGATGCAGCGATGATCCCTAATAAGAAGGTAACAGCAGCCAAAGTGCCAAATTGACCCCCTAAAGCCAAAAGGGGATATAGTTCATCCGTTTTCGTAGGAATGGCGATTTGGTTCGCTTGGGCATACATATAGAGAAGTGCACCGAGGGATAAAAACAGGAGGTTGATCAATAAAAGCACCCAATAAAACCAGAACATGTTTTTTTGTGCTTCCCCGATCGACTTACAAGTCAAGTTTTTTTGCATCAAATCCTGATCTAATCCGGTCATCACGATGGCGATAAATACCCCAGCTAAAAAGTCCTTGCCGAAGAAATGCGGGTTTCGCCAATCCCATTCGAACATCTTGGAATAGGGGCTATTGGAAATGGTATGAACCATGTCGCTGAAACCTATGTTCATTCGTTGGCCCACTAAGAAAATCGTAATAAACAGCGCGACTAAGAGAAATAGGGTCTGTAATGTATCCGTCCATATAATCGTTTTCACGCCCCCGCGATGCGTATAGAGCCAAATTAAAAAGATCGAAATAAAGACGGTGACCGCAAATGGTACGCCGATGGGCGCGAAAATGGCGATTTGTAATACATTTACCGCTAAATACAAACGAGCGGCGGAACCGATGGTTCGGGAAAGTAAAAAGAAGGCAGAACCCGTTTTATAGGACCAAAAACCAAATCGCTTTTCCAAATAGCCATAAATGGAAATCAGGTTCATCCGATAGTACAAGGGCATGAGGACGAGCGCAATCGTTAAATAACCCAAGGAATGTCCTAATATGACCTGGTAATAGGTGAAGGACGTTTTCCCAACGGCCCCCGGAACGGATATGAATGTAAGACCCGAAATGGAGGTTCCAATCATCCCAAAGGCCACCAACCACCAGGGCGATTGCCGATTGGCCGTAAAAAATGCATGCGTATCCGCGCCTTTTGATGTAAAATAGGAGATCACTAAAAGTAAGGCAAAATAGATGGCAAGAATTCCACCGGCTAATTGAACAGACATAGAGGTTTAACTGGATTTTTTTTTAAATTTGTCTTAGGTCTTTACACACGCAATCAAAAATATGGAATTCTCCGTAGATAACGATTCTCGATTTGATATTTCTTTTGCAGAGCAAGAGAAATGGCAGGTGGAAGTGGAAGTATTGGAGGAGACGCTAACGGTTCCTGCTCATCAATTAGTCGTATATAACGACGAAGTTAATTCCTTCGAATACGTGATTTTAACCTTAATAGAGGTATGTGAACATAGCCCAGAACAGGCGGAACAATGTACCTTGCAAATTCATTTCAAAGGAAAATGTGGCGTAAAATCCGGGGAATTTGATGAATTGGTGAGTATGCGGAATGAAATTTGTCGTCGAGGCATTTCCGCCGAAATCGAATCTTTTGAATCCTAAGCTATGATGCATACCTATCCTTCTCGAATTATTGAACAGGCGGTGGAAGAAATTTCCAAATTGCCCGGGATAGGTAAAAAATCAGCTCTTCGCTTGGCCTTGCATTTATTAAAGCGACCTGAATCTCAATCGCTTCAATTAGCCCATGCAGTCGTTCAATTACGCACCGAAACTCGCTATTGTCCCAAATGTCACATGATTTCCGATGGGGATTTATGCGGTATTTGTGCCAGTACGAAGCGGGATGAAAGTATATTAATGGTGGTGGAGGATTTACGGGATGTGTTGGCCATCGAAAATACGGGGCAATATACCGGCCTATACCATGTCTTAGGGGGTATTATTTCTCCTTTATCAGGGATTTCACCGAGTGATTTGACGATCGAATCCTTGGTCCAACGTGTGGCCGCTGGCGATATCAAAGAAGTGATTTTAGGCTTAAGTCCCACCATGGAAGGGGATACCACCGCCTTTTATTTGACCAAAAAATTAGCAGACCATGCCGTCAAATTATCCACCATCGCCCGCGGGATACCGATTGGTGGGGATTTGGAATATACAGATGAAATTACGCTGGGCCGCAGCATCGTGGGCCGAGTTGTGTATGAATAATTAAAAAATATAAATCATGAAACGAATTGATTTTTTACAAAGAGCCTCGGCTTTTTTAGGGGCTGGATTTATGATGTCTAGCTTTTCTAAAGTGCATCAACCTTCTTCAGATATGGAGAATGCTCCGTTTGTCTTACCGGCTTTAGGCTATGCCTTTACTGCTTTGGAACCGCACATTGATGCGATGACCATGGAAATTCACCACGATCGCCACCATAAGGCCTATGTAGATAATTTGAACAAGGCTTTAGCGGGAACGGCCGCTGCTGGTTTATCGTTAGAAGAATTAATGGGTCAAATTTCTAAACAACCTGTCGCCGTACGGAATAACGGGGGAGGCCATTGGAACCACAGCTTTTTTTGGCAATTGTTGGGACCTGCCAAAGGATCTCAGCCCAGTGCGAAATTAGCTGCGCAGATCCAAAAGGATTTAGGCGGCATGGATGCGATGAAGGTGGAGTTTGCAAAGGCAGCGACCGGCCGATTCGGTTCTGGCTGGGCTTGGATCATTTGGAAAGATGGAAAATTACAAATTACATCTACGGCGAATCAAGATAATCCTTTGATGGATGCGGTAGAAACCAAAGGAGTTCCGGTAATGGCCATCGATGTATGGGAGCATGCCTATTATTTGAAGTATCAAAACAAACGTGCGGATTATATTCAGGCGTTTTGGAATGTGGTTAATTGGGATTTTGTGTCTCAAAAATTCGATAAAATCAACTCATAACATGTTATTAGACGAAATTCCTTCTTTAGATTTAAGCGATTTCACATCCGGCGATGATCAAAAAAAAGCCCGATTTGTCCAAGATTTAGGTGCTGCATTTAATACGATCGGCTTTGTGGCCATTAAAGGACACGGATTAGCTGAGCAGTTTACGAAGGACCTGTATCAAGAAGTTGAAAATTTCTTTCAATCGCCGGATGCCTTCAAACAGGCCTATGAGATTGAGGGAATTGCAGGCCAACGAGGTTACGTGGGCAAAGGAAAAGAAACGGCAAAGGGCTTTAAAGTGCCCGATTTAAAAGAGTTCTACCATGTAGGTCAGGTGCATCAGTCCGACGGGGATTCGGTTTGGGAGGAATATCCTGAAAATGTTTTTCCAGCTGAATTACCAGGTTTTGAACGTCAAACCGTTCAGGCCTATCAAACGTTGGAAGCTGCTGGAAAGTCCTTATTGCAAGCGATAGCGCTTTACTTAGGATTGCCAGAAAATTATTTTGAGGCCAAAGTTTTACATGGAAATTCGATTTTGCGTGCGATACATTATTTCCCGATTTTAAATCCGGATGCTTTGCCTGAAGGGGCTGTTCGAGCCGCTGCGCATGGGGATATCAATTTGATTACCTTATTAATGGGCGCTTCGGCAGAAGGCCTTGAAGTACTTCGCATGGACGGGAAATGGATTCCGATTACGGCTTTGCCGGATCAAGTGGTGGTGAATGTGGGGGATATGTTGGATCGTTTAACGAATCACAAATTAAAATCTACCATTCACCGGGTGGTGAACCCGCCTCGGGAAAAAATGGCTTCCTCCCGGTATTCCATTCCTTTTTTTATGCATCCGCGGTCGGAAATGGATTTAAGTTGCTTGCCTTCCTGTGTCAGTCCTGAATATCCTAAATTATATGTGGACATGAGTGCCGGAGAATTTTTAACGGAACGCTTGATCGAATTAGGTTTATTAAAAAAATAAATCAATGTGGAAAGGATACAAACATCTTGAGTTTTTATGGGATGTATTGGTTCTGGCCTCTACCTCTTTTGGTGGTCCACAAGTGCATATGGCGCTTTTTTTAAAGCGTTTAGTCCAGGAAAAAAAGTACATAGATGAGCATGAATTATTTGAAATTCATGCCTTGTGTTCCGTGTTGCCGGGGCCTACATCGACCCAAGTGCTTACGGCCATCGGCTATAAAAGGGGAGGAGCGGGTTTAGCTTATTTGACTACGATCATTTGGATCAGTCCGGCGGTTTTTGTCATGACTTTGGCGGCATTCGGGATGACTTTTTTGAGAAATCGAGAAATCATTCATTATGTGTTGCCGGTGGGGGTCGGATTAATCCTGCAAGCCGGCTGGTTTATGGCTCAAAAAGTCATTTCGGGACCCTTATACGTGATGATATTTTTAGTCACCTTGCTCATTGGCATCGGTTTCCCGAATCCCTTTATTTTTCCATTGGTCTTATTGCTTGGTGGAACAATTTCCTCCTTGAATTACAAGAAATTTCCCCGACAGAATAAACACAAAATGGTCATTCCCTGGGCGAATTTTCATTTATTCTGGGGATTTTTAGTGTTTTTGGCACTCTTAGGACATTTTACAGATTATTTTCCTATCCGGATCTTTGAGAATTTTTACCGAAATGGGAGCCTTGTTTTTGGGGGAGGTCAAGTATTGGCGCCGGTATTATTTACTGAATTTGTCGAATTTAAAAAGCTGCTTTCTGCCGATGATTTCTTAACGGGTATGGCCTTGTCCCAATCCTTACCAGGTCCCGTTTTTGCGTTGACGTCCTATTTAGGCGTATTATTGATGAAGGATTATGGGGTGTGGGGAGAATTAATGGGCAGTGCGATAGGCGCTTTGGGCGTGTTTTTGCCGGGCACTTTTATGATCTTTTTTGTCTATCGCATTTGGGGTCAACTGAAACAATATCGCTTCATTCGTGCCTCATTAGCAGGAATTCAGGCTACTTCAGTCGGTCTGACGATGGTGGCGGTGTATACCTTTGTGAATCCGATGATTGTGAAAGGTGATTTTGTGGATGTAGGCGTCCTAGCAATAACTTTTGTGTTGGCACAATACACCCAAATCCCTTCCATTATCCTTTTTAGCCTTGCCCTATTGGCGGGCATTATTCTATTTTAGAATATTTAACAAATATTCGCCATATCCACTTTTTACCAATGGTTTCGCGATGGCTTCCAATTGTTTGGCATCAATATAGCCCATGCGATAGGCTACCTCTTCGATACAACCGATTTTCATTCCTTGGCGCTCCTCGATTACCTGGACAAATTGTCCCGCCTGCATTAAGGAAGCAAAGGTTCCTGTGTCTAGCCAGGCCGTTCCCCGATTCAAAATACCCACCGATAACTTGCCGCGTTTCAAATATTCCTTATTCACATCTGTGATTTCATATTCCCCGCGTGGCGAAGGAGCGATGTTTTTGGCGATTTCAACTACCTCGTTATCATAAAAATAGAGGCCTGGGACGGCATAATTGGATTTTGGTTGGGCCGGTTTCTCCTCGATCGAAATCACCTTTTTTGTTGAGTCAAATTCCACTACACCATAGCGTTCAGGGTCATTTACTGAATAGGCATAGACCACGCCACCTTCTGGATCGTTATTTGCTTGCAATAATTTACTCAGACCTGAGCCATAAAAAATGTTATCACCTAAGACAAGCGCTACCTTTTCTTTGCCAATGAATTTTTCGCCGATGACGAAAGCTTGCGCTAGGCCATTCGGTTCTTGTTGAACTGCATATTCGAAGTGACAACCGATATTCGACCCATCGCCTAATAATTTCTCAAAATTCGGTAAATCATGTGGCGTGGAAATAATTAAGATTTCGCGGATTCCAGCCAGCATTAAGATGGACAATGGATAATAAATCATGGGTTTGTCGTACACAGGCATTAATTGCTTGCTAACGGCAAGGGTCAATGGGTGCAAACGCGTGCCAGATCCTCCGGCTAATATGATTCCTTTCATGCTTATCGTCCTTGGTACATGTTTGTGTAATATTTTTGATAATCGCCCGATGTGACATCGTTCAACCATTTTTCATTCGATAAATACCAATCCACCGTTTTTTCAAGACCCTCGGCAAATTGCAAACTCGGTTTCCAACCCAATTCTTTCATAATCTTATTGGCATCAATCGCATAGCGCAAATCATGGCCTGCCCGGTCTGTTACGTAATGGATTAATTCGGTGGAACTTCCCGCTGGACGGCCTAATTTTTCATCCATGATTTGGCATAACAAATGTACCAAATCAATATTTTTCCATTCGTTAAAGCCTCCAATATTATAAGTTTCGCCAATTTTCCCATCGTGGAATACCACATCAATGGCCCGCGCATGGTCGATTACGTACAACCAATCTCGCACATTTTCGCCTTTTCCGTACACAGGAAGAGGTTTTTTGTGGATGATATTATGAATCATCAAGGGAATTAATTTTTCAGGGAAATGGTTGGGTCCATAATTATTGGAACAATTCGTGATGACCGTCGGCAAGCCATAGGTCTCGTGAAATGCGCGAACAAAATGATCCGAAGATGCCTTGGATGCCGAATAGGGCGAACGTGGATCGTATGGGGTCGTTTCTAAAAAGAATTCTTCTGGATTGTGCAATTCCCCGTATACTTCGTCGGTGGAAATGTGGTAAAAACGTTTGCCTTCCATTTGGCCCTTCCAGTATTTTTTGGCGGCTTGTAATAGATTCACGGTTCCGATGACATTCGTTTTTACGAAGGCCAAAGGGTCCTCAATCGACCGATCCACATGGGATTCTGCTGCTAGATGCAATACGCCATCGAATTGATGTTCGGCAAAAAGTGCATCGATATGGGCGGCATCGGTGATGTCGGCTTTGATGAAACGATAATTTGGAGATTGGGCGATATCCTCGTTATTGGCCAAATTTCCTGCATAGGTTAATGCATCTAGGTTAAAAATCTGGTATTCCGGGTATTTCTGCACGAATAAACGAACCACATGGGATCCAATAAATCCGGCGCCTCCGGTGATGACAATTTTTTTCATATCTATGTAAGGGCCTCTTGCCAAGCCCATGCGTCTTTTAATGATTCTTCTAGATTTCGCGTAGTTTTCCAACCTAATACCTCCCAGGATTTTCCTGTAGCCGCATATACGGAGGTGATGTCTCCGGTCCGACGAGGCTGTGTCACATAGTCCACTTTCTTTCCTGT
This sequence comes from uncultured Cytophagaceae bacterium, assembly GCA_903907745.1. Taxonomy (GTDB): domain Bacteria; phylum Bacteroidota; class Bacteroidia; order Cytophagales; family Spirosomataceae; genus Aquirufa. The sequence continues at coordinate 17,259 of CAIVPF010000019.1, forward strand.
CGCTTTTTCAAAGGCCTGAATGACTTGCAAAACAGAACTTCCTTCACCCGTTCCAATATTGAAAAAGTCGTAATAGGATTCCTGTTTTTTGCTTACTAAATGACTGAGTGCTTTTACATGGGCCTCGGCCAAATCACATACATGGATATAGTCACGAATGGCCGTGCCATCGGGCGTTGGATAATCCGTTCCATAAATATTCAAAGGTCCACGTAATCCGGCGACAGACTGGGTAAGGAAAGGGATTAAATTGGCCGGAGTCCCGAGCGGTAATTCGCCGATTAAAGCGCTTGGATGTGCCCCAACGGGATTGAAATAGCGTAAAGAAATAGCTTTAAAGTCCTTTGAGGCCGCTACAGTATCTGAAATAATTTCTTCGCAAATTTGTTTCGTATTGCCATAGGGTGACATGGCTTTTTGAACGGGTGAATTTTCGGTCACGGGCAACTGTTCTGGTTGGCCATACACCGTACAGGACGACGAAAATACCAAATTATTGATTTGATATTCCTTCATTTTTTCCAGGAGTAAAACGGTCGCAGCGACATTGTTCCTGTAATATTTTAAGGGATTTTCTACGGATTCACCCACGGCTTTGGAAGCCGCAAAATGAATAACTCCATCGATTTTATATTGGTTGAAAAGCGAATCGTAGGTGGCAGGGTCATTCACATTTGCCTGTAAATAAAGGACTTCACCTGGACAAATTTTGGCTAATTGGCCAATGACAGACTCTGATGAATTTGAAAAATCGTCCACGATAATCGGCGTATATCCATGTTCCTTGAGTACCACGTAGGTATGAGAACCAATAAAACCTGCGCCGCCAGTGATTAAAATATTCATAGCTACAAATTTAGGTCGATTTTTACCTGAAAAAAAATTATGCGTTAAAACATTTATTGTATGGTACTATCCTTTTTAGGTTTTTGATTTAAGAGGAATAGTCTATATTTTTGAATTAAAATTTTCTGACCCGCATGAAGGAACCTGCAATTAAGGCCATGATTCAATTAATGGATGACTCTGATCAGGAGGTTGTTCAAATGGTTGAAACCCAAATGCGTTCGTTAGGGCCTTCCATCATACCTATTTTAGAATCGGAATGGGAGAATTTAAGCTTAAATCCGGTCTTGCAAAGTAAAATTGAAAATTTGATTCATGAATTTCAAATGGAATCCATGAAGACCAAATTGATGCATTGGAAACAAAGTGGGGCGATGGATTTGTTGGAAGGCATGTGGATTTTAGCCACGTATCGTTTTCCTGAATATTCCTTTTCTACGTTGAAAAAGGATATGGACCAGCTCTATTATGATGTTTGGCCCCAAATGCGGGATAATTTACATCCGATTGACCAGATTAAAGTATTGAATGGCGTGATGTTTGACCAATTGAAATTTGGTGCCAATACCAAAAATTTTCATGCGGCAAATAATTCATTTATCAATGTCGTTTTAGAATCAAAAAAAGGGAATCCAATCAGTTTGTGTGTGATTTACTTGTGGATTGCTCAAAAATTAGGCCTTCCGGTCTATGGAGTTAATTTGCCTAATCTTTTTGTCCTCACCTTTAAGCAAGAACAAACCCAGTTTTACATCAATGTGTTTAATAAAGGTTTGATTTTCAACAAGGTAGATATCGATAATTATTTAGCGCAATTGAATTTAACACCTTTGGATATTTATTATCAGCCCTGTTCGAATTTAGAAATTATACGTCGGGTTTTACGGAATCTAATCATGGCCTATGAAAAATCGGGGCATGATGATTATCGCACAGAACTAACGGATATCATTGATTCCTTAGACTAAATCTGGCCGGCGACTGTTAGGACAAATTCCTCAAAATCTTCCCAATACAGCTCTAAATCACGTTCTTGGATTTGACAAAGCATTGGATTTTGGTCAAAGTCGGGAAGAATAATTTCTTCTTGAAAGGAAAGTCCGGGTTTCGCCATCATCTTGTAAATCGACTCTTTGGCGGACCAAGCGCGTGTGATCGCCATTTCATCGCCTTGCCATCGTTCGAGTTCTTCACTGGCAAGAAAGCGAGGCGCAATGGGCATAATGTTTCGTCCTTTTTTTTCCACATCGATGCCCACGGGCTGGTGTTTTCGAAGTGTTGCCGCAGCATAGGGAAATGCGTGTGTCAGGGAAATATGCCAATCTGAATCGGTTAAAAAGGGTCTATTTCGGTCGTCTTGCTGGAATTCAGGATGATCGATTCCATTTTCCTGGCATAATTTCCATAGGCAAAACCGTGCGGCACATGATTCTAAGAATTTTTGTGGGTGTGTTGGGGATTGCTTGGTGGACCAAGATTCGGGAAAGGATTGAAAAAAAGAAAGGTCTTCTTGAATATGCCAAACCCGTATATGCCATTCATGGGGCAAGGTAAACCTGGGATATAATAAAATTTGGGGCATGATTCATAAATTTGCTTGTAAAATTACCATTTTTGTAGCTAAAATCGGAATTACGTGCAAATCGAACGAATGGATACGTTTTCGGGCCATCGAGGTTCTATTTATTCCTTGGAACAGGGAATGGATAGTTCCATGTTTTATTCGGCGGGTTCGGATGGCTGGGTTGTGCAATGGAACCTGGAAAAACCGGATGTGGGGAAAGTGATTGCGCAAATGGAAGGATCTGTGTACGCGATGCGATTAGATTCGGCAGAAGGCATCCTGTGGGTAGGGCAGAACTATGAGGGGATTCATGGCGTTAATGTGGCCCAGCAGGAACGTGTATTTTCTATCCCTATGCCCAAACAAGCCATTTATTCGATTTATTTTTGGGGTTCACAAGTTTGGGTAGGACACGATGCGGGCTTGATAACGGTCTTGGATCGAGAAACGAAGCAGGTATTGCGACATATTAAAGCGGGTCAAAAAAGTGCACGTACGATTTGTTTATTGAATACTGGGAAAATTGCTGTTGGGTATAGTGATGGTTGGATTCGGGTTTTTGATGCAGAATTCCAATTGCTCGAATCATGGCAGGCTCATCAGAATTCGGTTTTTTCGATGATTTATCGGGAATCAGATCAGTTGATTATTTCAGTTAGTCGGGATGCGCATATCAAATCGTATTCTTTTCGAGACAAGCGGGAAATCAATTCTATACCCGGACATATTTATGCGATTAATGATGTGGTTTTCAGTCCGGATGGTTTACATATAGCCACGGGGAGTATGGATAAGACCATTAAAATTTGGGAAAGTGAGACGATGCAATTGAAAAAAGTGATTGATTATGCGCGTTATGGATCTCATCAAAATTCGGTGAATCGCTTAATTTGGAGTCCTTTTGAGGATCTTTTGGTCTCCTGTTCAGATGATAAAAATATTTCAGTTTGGAAAATACATGAAAGAAATTTATTAATTTAGTGTCTTATGAGTGAGCAATTTCAATTTCCTGAAGTCGGTTTTTCCAAGTCCTTTCGGGGCTATCAAGTGGATGAAGTAGAATCCTACGTGGATGAATTACGTCGTGAATTTGGTCGTTTGGTGAACAAATTAAGTGAATTCGATAAAGAAATTTCGCGGATGCGGGAATTGGAAAGTTCCTTATTGCGGGCTATGCAAATGGCTGAAGAAGCGCAAAAATCGTGGCAAATGAAAGTTGAGGCAGAAGCCAAAGCCGTGCACGAAAAGGCTGTTCAAGATGCAAAAGGTCTTGTGGAGGATGCGAAAAAACAAGCAGAAAAAATTACGTTTTTGGCGGAATCTGAACGGAAAAATTTATTGGCTGCGGCTAATCAGGAATTGAAGGAGCAGGAAAGGGGATTGATTAGTTTACAGGAGGCTCAGAAAGAAATTGCGAATCAATTGGCACAAATCGCCCAAAGTACCTTAACGCGCATTCAAACTTGGAATACATCAGCGCCGATCGCTGAGCCTACGCCAAGGTCTATTTCAAAACCAGCCGAAACAAAAACGAAAGCAATCACAAAAACCAAAGCTGCACCTAAGGCGAAAGCTTTGACGAAAGCTAAATCAGCCAAGCCTTCAAAATCGGCTCCCAATCCCCTCAAACCTAACTCGAAATTAAAGCCTGCTGGCCAGGTAAAAACGCCTAGAGGTGTAAAAAAGACTGTTTCGAAAGAAATGGACATACAAGATGATGGCTTGCCAACCTTGAACAAGGTTTTGGAAGCCTATGCTAAATCAACGGGTCCTCGAGGAAAAATAGGGGATATCAATTAATTCATGGAGATTTATCAAGTAAATCTAGAGGATTTATCTTTTTTTTCCTTTCATGGATTGTATCCAGAAGAACGAATTTTAGGGAATTCCTATCGCTTGTCGGTGTCCGTTTCTAAACAGGTAACTCATGAAATCATGGATGATATTAGTCAAACCATGGATTATGGTTCCATCTACACCATCTGCGAACAGGTGATGAGCGAACCGGTGGATTTGTTAGAAACTGTTTGTCAGCGGATAGGAGAGCAGTTGAGATCGCAATTTCCTGATTTTCAATTGATTGAAATTGTTTTATCGAAAGAGCATCCCCCCTTAAAAATGGCTGGAGGGAGATCAAAGGTTCGTTGGACCCTCCGCAACGAATAGCTGAATTATCAAAAAAAGAGTGTAAATTCGAGCGAAATAAAGACCCATGCGCCATCAAGTTACCATTAAGGACATTGCGAAGCAGTTGAATGTTTCGGTTGCCACGGTTTCACGAGCCTTGCGGGATTTGCCTGATATTCATCCGGACACGAAAAAGGCAGTCTTGGATTTAGCGGCTGAGTGGGATTATCAACCAAATGTATTGGCCACCAGTTTGGTGAAAAGTAAAACGAAGACCTTGGGTGTGATCGTGCCGGATTTGGGCTATTATTTCTTTTCTACGGTGGTTAAGGCGATCGAAGAGGCGGCCATAGCAGCAGGATACAGTTTATTGATCACGCAAACCCAAGAATCCTACGAGCGGGAATTGACAAATATCCAAAATTTAGCGAGGGGCCAAGTGGAAGGTATTATCATTTCGCTTTCAAGAGAAACCATGAATTTGGATCATTTAACTCGCTTGCAGCGTAGAGGAATTCCTTTGGTCTTTTTCGATCGGGATAGTGATGAAATTGTAGCCTCGAAAGTGATGGTAGACAATGAGCAATCGGCCTATGAGGCTGTGAAGCATCTCTTGGAAGCCGGTTGTCAGCGCATTGCTTTTTTGGCAGGTCCCAAAAGTGTATCGGTAAGTAATCAGCGACGTTTGGGGTATTTGAGAGCTTTGTCGGAGGCAGGAATCAAAGAAGATCCAGCTTTAATTATACATTCGGATTATTTTCAAGAAACAGCGACCCAACAAACCTATGCTTTGATGCAATTAAAAAATCAACCAGATGGCATTTTGGTGGTTTCGGATCGCTTGGCTTTAGGTGTTTTAGTTGCGCTAAGGGAATTAAAGATTTCAGTGCCAGAGCAGATTAAAATGGTGAGTTTTAATAATGAGCCGATCTGTTCAGTTGTGTCACCAACGATCTCATCGGTCGCGCAGCCATTGGAGGAAATAGGCCGATTGGCCATTGAATTATTGCTCGAACAAATCCAACATAAAGGTGAACAAATCCCATCTCGAGTCGAGGTTTTAAAAACCAAATTAATCGTCCGCGAATCTTCCTCTAAAAAGAGCCAATAGCTATTTTTAAAACTCGCTGAATTCCATCTTTTTCGATTAAAAACAAATAAAGGCCAGGATTTAGCTCTTGGGTTATCCGTTTTGAAATATGTCCTTTTTCGGGGAATTCTTTGATTTTTTGGCCTAGCATATTGTAAATCAGGAGCGAATCAAAGGCATCATTTATTTCTTCCTTGACCTGATGAATCGATAGGGGAGCATTGACATTAATTTCAAATTTTTCCTGAAAACAACCTTGAGGGTCGGAAACGGTGAAAATGCTTTTTTCGGTAGGCCCGACTTTTAGGCTAGCTACTTTATCTCCGGTGGACCATACGTAATCTCCTTGCCAGGAGGCAGCGATTTCGATTTTATCTAGGTAATTAATCGTTTGAGAAATGGGATCTCGGGGTTTGAAATCCTTCATGATGGTAAATTGATCCTGGACTTGCCCGTCTTCGTCGATGAACTTGGCATCTAGGCGTTTATTTTCTATTTCAAAATAAAAGGAACCTCCTTTTCCGGCCAGGCTGTATTCCATGGCAGGATGCGGAAAACCTGCTCTAGGACTTCCTGTAGCACCTCCTACGCCATTCACAACGTAGAGGACTCCATTTTTTTCCTTCGGGTTGGTTTGAAATATAAAGGGACATGAATTGTCGGATTTATCGTATTTTCCGGAACTATTTTGGGTCCAATTATTCTTTTTACTGAATTCGGCGGATGGACCAATTAATCCCTTTAGCGGTCGGCTGCGCTCGAAAACGTGGCTATGGCCGGATATGACCATGTCTACATTAAATTCATCGAAAACCGGCGTTAGGATCTCCCTTAATTTTGTTAATTCAGGGACGATATCGGAATCGTAGGTTCCTTTCGTATAAGGAGGATAATGAAAATATACGATGGTCCACGGGTGTTTATTCGCTTTCAAATCGTTTTTAAGCCAGGCTAATTGTTCGGAAGGGCCATCGAAAATACGCATATTGTCTTTTCCCCAGGCGTATGAATCGAGGCAAATGAAATGGGTATTGGCGTAGTCGAAGGAATAATAGGCTTCAGAATTTGAGGCAAGGCCTCCTGATTGGCCATTTTTAGGGAGGCTAAAATTTTGAAAATAGGCCATGTCTGGATTATCCTGATTTTTTTGATAGGCATCATAATCATGGTTTCCGATGGAGGTAAATAGCGGGCTTTGTTTTAATAAAGGTCCGTTTTCGTAGACCTTAAAGAAATTCGCCTGAAAATCGTCATCGGTACCACCGCCGTATACATTGTCGCCAACGGTCAAAAATAAATTGGTGTATTTATTTTTATTAAATTTTTTAAAACCCTCATAGACATTCAGTTGGGTCGTTCCAGGGTACATGTCGCCAATGCACCACACGGAAAATTTATCTTTAGAACCTGGGTTAGGGGCGGTTTTGAAGAAATAAGTGGAATCACCTAGGGTGGTCGTTGGACTGGCGACAATCTTGTAATAATAGGTTCTATTGGGTTCAAGCGAGTCTATTTTAATGATATGCTCGGTTTGATTTCCACTATTTGTATTTTTTGCTAGCTTAAAAGTTGTAGGGTTAAGGCTGTATTGGATTTGGCTGGGCGTTGGAAGATCAGTCCGGTATCGGATGGTGATGGATTTTGGGGTAACTTCTTGTAAATAAGGATTTCGAGTAATTTTTTGACCAAAAATTGGCCCAAATCCAATCGCAAAAAAGCACAAAAAAACAAGAAAGAGCTGGTTAAATCGCTGGTTCACGAAAGTATGTTCATGATGAGTATGATGTAAATTTTACAAAGCTATAAAAAGCATTGAAAAGGTGAATTATTTCTTGGAAAAATAGGCGGAATTTTTGATATTTGTATCTATTGGAAAATCCAATTAAAATCCTGTTTAGAGGATTGGAGTCTTTGGGTTATTCATAGAATCAAACCATTATTTATGTCTTTACATTCAAATATTATCCCGATCAACATCGAAGATGAAATGAAAGGGGCATACATCGATTATTCGATGTCTGTAATTGTTTCCAGAGCTTTGCCGGATGTTCGTGATGGGCTTAAGCCTGTACATCGGAGGGTGTTGTACGGAATGGAGGAGTTGGGGGTTAGTTATAATAAGTCTTATAAGAAATCAGCTCGTATTGTCGGTGAGGTATTAGGTAAATACCACCCGCATGGTGATTCGTCGGTCTATGACACGATGGTTCGTATGGCTCAAGATTGGTCATTGCGTTATCCATTGGTGGATGGCCAGGGAAACTTTGGTTCTGTGGATGGGGATTCTCCGGCAGCGATGCGGTATACGGAGGCGCGCTTGAAGCGGATTGCGGATGAGATGCTTTCGGATTTAAACAAGGAGACGGTTGATTTTCAGCCGAACTTTGATGATTCCTTAGAAGAGCCTACGGTATTGCCGGCAAAAATCCCTAATTTATTATTAAATGGTACTTCGGGAATTGCGGTGGGGATGGCTACGAATATGGCGCCTCATAATTTAACGGAGGTCGTGGATGGTATTTCTGCTTATATTGATAATCGGGATATTACGATTCCGGAATTGATGCAATATATTAAGGCGCCGGATTTCCCAACGGGCGGTACGATTTATGGTATTCAGGGCATTAAAAATGCGTTTGAAACCGGTCGTGGGCGGATTGTGGTGCGTGGTAATGCAACTTTTGATACGTCTAAAACGGGAAAAGAGCAGATTATTATTTCGGAGATTCCGTACATGGTGAACAAGGCGAACTTGATCAAGCAATGTGCGGATTTGGTGAATGATAAACGGATTGATGGGATTTCGGAGATTCGGGATGAGTCTGATCGCCAAGGAATGCGGATTGTGTTTGATTTAAAGCGCGATGCGGTGGCGAATGTGGTATTGAATAATCTATACAAACATTCGGCTTTACAATCCTCTTTTAGTGTGAACAACGTGGCTTTGGTGAAGGGTCGCCCGATGATGTTGAATCTAAAAGATTTGATTCATCATTTTGTGGAGCACCGGAATGAGGTGATTGTTCGTCGGACGCAATATGATCTACGCGAAGCTAGAAAGCGCGCGCATATTTTGGAAGGCTTTATAATAGCTTTAGATAATTTGGATGCGGTGATTAAGTTGATCCGCGAATCTAAAGATCCAAATTCGGCTCAAGAGGGCTTGATGGCCAAATTTAATTTATCTGATATTCAATCGAAAGCGATTCTGGAGATGCGTTTACAACGCTTAACTGGGATGGAGCGTGAGAAGATCATGAATGAATATGCGGAAATCATGAAATTGATTGATGATTTGGAAGATATTTTGGCAAAGCCAGAGCGTCAATTGCAAATCATTAAGGATGAGTTGATTGATATTAAAACTCGGTACGGGGATGAGCGTAGAACGCAGATTAACATGACCGATGAAGAATTCTCCGTAGAAGATATGATTGCGGATGATGAGATGTTGATCACGGTTTCGGCCCAAGGATACATTAAGCGAACAGCCATCACGGAATATCGTTCTCAAACTAGAGGAGGAGTAGGTTCTCGTGCCGTAGCGACGAAAGATGATGATTATACGGAGCATTTGTTTTCGGCAACGATGCATAATTGGTTATTATTCTTCACGGAGCGTGGAAAATGTTTCTGGTTACGTGTGTACGCGGTACCGGAGGGATCTAAGATTTCGAAAGGCCGGCCGATTCAAAACCTGATGAACATCGAGAATGGAGATACCATTCGGGCAGTGATTAATGTGAAGTCGATTACAGATCCGGATTACATCGATAATAATTTCATCGTGATGTGTACGGAAGATGGAACGATTAAAAAGACATCTTTAGAGGCTTATTCTCGTCCTCGGCAAAATGGTATTAATGCCATTACGATTCGTGAAGGAGATCGTTTATTAGATGTGGCCTTGACAAATGGGAATAACCAAATTGTCATTGCGACCAATACGGGTCGTTCGGTGCGTTTTGAGGAGACTCGGGTGCGTCCGATGGGCCGTACGGCGGCAGGGGTGAAAGGAATCTGGATAGATGCTAAAATCCCGACGGAGAAGGTGATTGGTATGGTTTGCGTGTCGGATCCTGAGGTGCAACAATTATTGGTTGTTTCCGAAAAAGGATTCGGAAAGCGTTCGGAGGTAGATGATTACCGATTGACCAATCGTGGAGGAAAAGGGGTTAAGGCCTTGAATATCACGGAGAAAACGGGTGCTTTGGTAGCGATAAAAGAAGTGGATGACAATAACGATTTGATGATTATCACCAAAGCGGGTATTTTGATTCGAATCAGTGTGGCAGTTTTACGTGTCATGGGACGAAATACGCAGGGTGTGAAATTGATTCGTTTGAAGAATGAAGCAGATGAAATCTCGTCGGTAACGAAGATCGAAAAGGATCCAGAGCCGGAAGAAGTGGAAATGGTGGAAGGAATGGAGATCGCGGAAGGTGCCGTTTTAGATGCGCCGGCGGTTGAGGAAGAAGGACCAGTTTCAGAAGGAGGGGAGTCGGCGGAAGCAGATGATCAAGTAGTAGATTCAACAGAAGAATAATTTTTATCAGCCCGAATGTAATGTTCGGGCTATTTTTTTTTAAACAAACATATACAATGAAAAAAATAGTTTTTACCCTGATTACTGTGGTTTTGGCTGCAGGCTCAACATTCGCTCAAGTGGATAAGGCTTTGGTCGAAGCACAAAAGAAGGCCATTTTAGAGGCTGTAAAAAAGTCGGATGACGAAGTGAAAAAGTCTCCTGCCAAAGCGCGTCCTTGGTTGAACCGTGCGGTGGCTTATTTAGATTTGGCTTCATTTCCAGATTCAACGATCGCGTTAAAAGATGCGGATGCGTCCTTTAAGGCAATTGAATTTATTACCGAGGCGGTCAAATTAGATACGAAAGACGGGAAAAAGGGGGCAGTCGCGAAGGAAGCGGAAGTTCTTTTAACAGGTCGTGATAAAGCCTATGGCGCTTTAATGAATATGGGAGTCATTAAGTACCAAGGAAAAGATTACAATTCTTCCTTAAAATATATGAGCAAAGCATCTGAAATCTCTCCGAAGGATACTTCAGCTGCCATGTATACGGGCGTAGTAGCCCAATTATGTCAAAAAGATGCTGAGGCAAGAAAAGCTTACGAGCATTATTTGTCGATCGGAGGAAAGGACATGGCTATACTCTATGGTTTGTCTCAAATTTACAAATCAGCGAAAGAGGAAGATAAAGCCTTGGCTTTGATTGATCAAGGAATTGCAATTTATCCGGGTAACAAGGATTTGAAAAATGAGAAATTCAATATGTTGATTTCATTTAATCGGATCGACCAAGCGATCACGCAATTAAGATTAACTTTGGTGGCGGATCCCAAAGATGCGATGTCCTGGTTAAATTTAGGATTGTTATTCGAAAATAAGATGAGTGGGGTGTTAGATGAGGTTCGTAAAATCCAAGATAAATCCATCAAATTATCGGAAGCCAAGCGGAAAATAGCCGCTCAAAAAGATCAAGTGGATGTATATAATGATGAGGTAAAACGGACGAAAGCGAAGTTGAAAACAACCCCTCCAGCAAAGCAAGGGCCAATTAAAGCACAAATTGCTAAATTAGAATCAACGGTAGCCGAACAAACAAAGACCTTAGATGGCCTTAAAGTCGATTTAACGAAGGCTGAAGGTGAAGTAGGGGATGAGGCAGCCAATAAGGCTAAAATCGAAGAATTAAGCGCAAAAGTGGCTGAATTCCGCAAGGATTTACCAGGTTATTATACAAAGGCTTTAGAAATCGATGGTAATTATTACGATGCCTTGTATCAATTAGGTGCGTATTATTTCAACGAGGCCGTTGAGATCAAGAAAAAGGTTGATAATATGGACATGGATACCTATAAAAAAGAAGGTAAAGTTGTAGAAGCAGCTGTAACAGCAAAATATGAGCAGGCATTGCCATATTTTGAAAAAGGCTACAAATCGAAAAAAGAAGAAGATTTGAAAGAAGTATTGAAGCAAATCTACCGTGCCTTGAAAATGGACGCGAAGTTAGCTGAGTTAGATAAATAATTTGTAAAAAGGCCGCCTGTAGGGATGGCCTTTTTATTTGCTCAATAATCTATTTAACATAATATAAATTATATAACAAATGATATATGTGTTTGAAATGGCTCAATTTGGGCTTTTCCCGTAGGATTCATATTTGCTTGGCTGAAAAGGATTAAACCATTGGAAAACGAATGGTAAATTCGGTGATGCCGTTTAATTCTGATTGTACAAATATTTGTCCGTTGTGTAAAAGGACAATTCGTTCGACGAGGGATAATCCGATACCATAGCCTTTGGAGGAAGCTGTATTTTCTGCGCGGAAAAATGGCTGGAAAATGTATGGAATATCCGCTTCAGGAATGCCTTTGCCTTCATTTTTTATTTTGATGACAATGAATTTATCTTCGGTTTGAATACTGGCTTTGGCGAGTTTATTGCTCGAAAATTTACAAGCATTTTCCAATAAGTTTTTTATGGCCGTTAGCACCAGTTTTTCATCACCTTTGATGTGAAGTAATTCCTCATCGTCGGGCATAAATTGGGTGTCTATCTGTACCTTATAAGCGCTATTTAACTTTAATGTCAAGCTCCTTGATTCCCATAGAATTTCATCCACGCGGATGGTTTGAAAACTAGCTTGGTAATCGGAAATACTGATTTTATTGAGCTCTAACAAGGATTCTGTAATGGCGGCCAAATCTTGGGTATCCTCTAAAACGGATGCGATGGTCTTTTTGTATTCATCCGTTTTGCGTTCATTGAGTAAGCTGACTTCCAATTGGGATGATATTTTCGTCAAAGGGTTCTTTAATTCATGGGAGACATTCGCAATAAACGTTTTTTGTAGTTTAAAGGCATTTTCAATGCGTTCTAATAGCCGATTTATCGTTGCCACCATCTTCCCTATTTCATCCTCTGAGGTGGTGTTTTCTAGGCGTTGTTCGAGGCGTTTGGGTGATAATAAGTCGACCTGTTTAATGACTTCCGAAATAGGATTCACGGCTCTTCCCGCAAAAAACCAACCCGAAATCACCACAATAAAGACAAATAGTAAAAATAAGGCGATTAATATATTTTTTAGATCCTTGGCATTTTCAGCTGAATATTGGTCCACGGCTCCGGCAAAAACAACGATTCGGCCTTCTGGAGTCACAAAAACGGTACCTACTACTTCTAAATCGTCTACCCCAAAGCGTACTTCCTTGCTTTTCAAAACTTCCTTTACTCGATTGACATCAATATGAAAATTGATCGTATCATTCGACCGATAAATACGCTCATAACAAGTGTCATAGGCCATGATATTTTCCCGGTATAATATATCTCGATTTGCTCGGTCGATGATGCGTAGTAATTTACTATCGACTTGGTTGACGTTGACTAATAATTCTGCGGCTGTATTTGCCTTTTGGCGCAATCGGCTGTAAAATTTATCTTCGTAATTTTGTTGGGTAAATACATAAATAATAAGATATGAAACGAAGAGAATCGCCGAAACCAGGTAGGTAAATTGGTAGGTTAATCTCGATCGGATCTGCATCTTATTGTTCTTGTCTTAAAATATAACCCATACCAAATTGCGTGTGGATTAATTTACTTGAAAAGCCTTTATCGACCTTTTTGCGTAAATAATTCACATACACTTCGATGAGATTCGAACTATTTTCATCTTCCACTTCCCAAATATTTTCGGCGATTTCAGCCTTTGAAAGCACTTTTTCTTGGTTTCTGAGGAAGTATTCGAGCAATTGAAATTCTTTGGACGTCAGGTTAATCATTTGGCCAGACCGACTCACCAAATGACTAGTTAAATCCATTTCTAAATCCCCAAATCGAAGCGTTTGGGCTTCTAAAATCGTTTGATTTGAGCGTTTGATCAACGCCTTTACGCGGGCTAAAAATTCCTTAAAATCGAAGGGTTTAGCTAAATAATCATCCGCTCCAGCTTCGAACCCGATTAATTTATCATCGGTCGTGCTTAAGGCCGTTAACATGAGAATGGGCGTTTGAATACCCAAAGAACGTAATTCTCGGCATAATTCGATGCCATTGATGCCAGGAATGATGATGTCTGATATGATTAATTGATAGGTATTCCGCGTGGCTAATTGCCTGGCCAAAATACCATCATAGGCAACCTCCACCGTGTAATGATTTTCTTCCAAACCCTGTTTCAGAGATTGAACGGTTTTAGGCTCATCTTCGATCAATAAAATTTTCATCATCTTAATAGACTTACTAAATCCGCCGGCGAATAATTAATTGATTTTAATACTTTATTATCTGATTTCCGGTACACTTTCCAAATGCCATGTTCTTCCTTGATTTCAGCTTCAGTACCGTCTTTGTCCTGGTAAAATTGAACAGTTTGTTCGGCTTCTAGAAGACTTTGGCATGCTTTTGACATGTTCGAGCGTTGTACCTCATTAAATAAATCAACAAATTTTTCTCCTAAGCCAAACTCCAAAACGGCCCCAGAAAGTACATATTGTAAATCACAGAGTGCATCCGCTACTTCGATTAAATCTCCTGCAGCAATGGCTTCCCGTAATTCGTCTAATTCTTCCGCTAATAGGCTGACACGTAAAGAAGAACGTTCAGGAGATGGAATCGTCGGCACGTCCAAGATCGGCGCACCAAAGGTCTGATGAAATAAGGCCACCTGGTTTAAGGAATCAATTTTTTGCATAAAATAAGGTATATATCTTAAAATTAAGCAATTATCACGGCTATGTCAAGGGAATTTCAGCCTCCGTACTCATCCACACGGCTTGTATGCCTAGGAATAATCATTCATTTGTAAACATATCCACTACTTATCCACATTAAATTGTGGATAAGTGTAGAGTCAAAATAACAAATGTGCACAATTGTGGATAAAATGGGGATAAGTATCTAATCCCTAGTTCAAGGGTTTACTTTCAGAAAAAGAACCATCGGAATAAAAAATGATGACCCGTTCGATGGACTTTGTCAAATGTGGCGCATGTCCAGGAGTGATGCTTGGATTTTCAGGAGAAGAATTCGTGTTTTTAAGCTCCTCTCGGTTCCGCCTGAGATTCGAGCGTACGATCGTAGGCTCAGGTAAAATATTTTTAGGCGATTCTGAAGGGCTTGGAATTGGCGCATCAAAAAGGGATTGCAAAGGTAAAGTTTCAGATTGTTGGGATTTCGATTCAGTAAGCAATACCAAACCCCGATCTTCAAAAAGTAATTCCTCTGCGCTAATTTCAGGAAAAGCAGATAAGATCTTTTGAACGACGTCTAAACTCGGTTTATTGCGCCCAGATAGGATATGCGAAATACTACTCCTCGGAATTCCCAATATATCCGCAAATTGAGAAGAACTCAATTGTTTACGCTTAATAAGTAGCTCAATTTTCTCAGTTAAATTCATAAAATAGTACAGATTACTTTTGTGACATATTATTTACAAAAGTAACTCGATAAAATTAAAATACAAATTCTAAAAAGAAGAAATTTTTTGTTTACAAAAGTGAAATACAATCTGAATGAATCGCCAATTGTTTACTTTTGTATAAACCACCTACCGCTTTTTTAAAGTCCTTTTTCGACATACCTAATTGATCATAAATAAGCTCTGCCGGGCTCTTGTCATGCAAATGAAGTACGCCATGATTTAACTTCAAAGCCTCTAATAGCTTCGTCATTTGACCATCCATACGTACTAAACCCACTGGTTCCAAACGTAAATCTAATTTGTCATCAGGGCGGATGTTCGAAACGTAAACAGACATCGGTTCGCCCATTGTTACATTTGTAAACACTTGATTTTTGAATAACAAACCTATTTTACAATTGTTAACTAAACATTTAATTCCGAGATCGGTGTGTTCAAATGGAATTGCGTCCACTTTGTTTCCAATTGTAAATTCCTCATTTATATCTGTTACAGGCAGAAAATTTTCTATTCGGGCGGAAGCGACGATCCGATCGGTTTGTAGGTCTAAATAGACATAAACGAGGTAGGAACGACCAACAGTCATTTTTTGAAATTGTTGGCTAAATGGCACAAATAGGTGTTTTGCTAGGCCCCACTCGAGAAATACACCTAATGGAGTTACAGAATTGACTTCTAAATAAGCAAATTCATTGATGGTGGCCTTTGGGCGCAAAGTGGTGGAGATGATTCGATCCTCTGAATCCCGGTAAATGAATACTTCGATAACATCATCTATTTGATAGGTTTCCGGTACGTATTGGAGTGGTAATAGGATTTCATCCTCATAGCCATCTAAGTATAATCCGAATGGTACTTCTTTAATGATCCGTAGGCGGTTATATTCGCCGATTTTCAATTTATTTTCCATAAAAAAACCCGGTTGTTTAAGAACCGGGTGTAAAGGTAAGGATTGATTTCGGTTTAGACTACCACATTATTATCGCGCAGTGCTTGATTTAACGAGGTTTTCAAATCCGTACTTTCTTTTCGTTTTCCAATGATCAATGCGCAGGGGACACCATAGGTTCCTGCTGCAAAACTTTTTTGAATACTTCCTGGGATAACTACTGAATTCTCAGGAACATATCCGATGTATTCAATCGGTTCAGGACCTGAAACATCTATGATTTTTGAAGATCCTGTAATCGTAACTCCAGCCCCTAATACGGCTTTTTTACCAATATGAGCACCTTCCACCACGATACA
This sequence comes from uncultured Cytophagaceae bacterium, assembly GCA_903907745.1. Lineage (GTDB taxonomy): Bacteria > Bacteroidota > Bacteroidia > Cytophagales > Spirosomataceae > Aquirufa. The sequence goes on from CAIVPF010000019.1 coordinate 33,582, forward strand.
ACGTGATCCAATAAAGGCACCATCTTCAATAATTACCGGAGCTGCTTGAGGGGGTTCCAATACTCCACCAATACCCACTCCACCACTTAAATGAACATGTTTGCCTATTTGAGCACAACTACCAACCGTCGCCCAGGTATCCACCATCGTTCCCTCATCCACATAAGCGCCTATATTGACATAAGAAGGCATTAAAATAGTTCCTTTGGCTAAAAAAGCACCATATCGTGCCACGGCTGGGGGAACAACCCGAACACCTAATTCCTTATAATTACTTTTTAATTTCATTTTATCATGAAATTCGAAAATGCCCACTTCACTGACTGACATTTGACGAATAGGGAAATACATCACTATGGCCTTTTTTACCCATTCATTTACTTGCCAACTCCCATCTGCTAATGGTTCCGCCGTCCTCAATTCCCCTTTATCCACTTTTTCTACCACAGCTTCGATCGCCTGGATACTCTCAGGCCTTTGACGTAATTCCGGCTGGTCCCATGCCGCTACAATTAGTTCTTCTAAATGATTCATATAAATTTATGCAATTTTTTTGAACTGCAATTTCGCAGAAATATGTTGGATTCTCAATTACATACCCAAAATAAATCCTTTCTTAATGAATTGAATTGGTCTTTTTCGACAAAAAACAGCCTTGAATTTAACTTAAACTTTAAGATATCAATAAACTGATTATCAGTTAGTTACACTTATACACAAAATTTTATTTTGCAATTAATTAGCCCGAAATTTAGCTAAATCAACAAGTGACATTCTGTCACGCTCCTACCCCATTCGACACGAGGCATCTTTTGATACACAAATATGCAAAAAAATGTTGAATAAAAAACGTATCCAAGAATTATTTTCAAAAAAACATATAATTAGCTTTTATGCTAAATTAGAATATTACGATTTACAATTGTAATATTTATCAGTTTAATCGTTTAAAACAAATAAGTCCACTTTTAAAAACTTGTAATAGTTATATTTTCTTTATATTTTTGATTTTTAATAAGGAAATCAAATTAATTCATTCAATGAAAAAAATTAAAGTTGCTATTAATGGGTTTGGTCGCATAGGCCGACTTACATTCCGCCGATTATTGGAAAAAGATAATGTTGAAATCGTTGCTATCAACGATTTAACCGATAATGCTACCTTGGTACATTTGTTAAAGTACGATTCAGTACACGGACGCTTTAATGGTACCGTTACATCTGATGCAGATAGTATTACCGTAAATGGCCATGTAATTAAAGCTTTCGCTGAAAGAGATCCTAAGCAATTACCATGGGGTTCTTTAGGAATTGATGTGGTTTTAGAATCTACTGGTCGCTTTATCGATCAAGAGGGTGCTGGTCAACACTTAACTGCTGGCGCTCGTAAAGTTATCATCTCCGCTCCTGCTAAAGGAGATATCCCAACGGTCGTGTTGGGTGTCAACGACGATACCTTAACGGATGATATGACAATTATTTCAAATGCTTCTTGTACCACCAACTGCCTTGCTCCTATGGCAAAGGTTTTGGATGATGCCTTCGGAATTGAAAAAGGTTTTATGACTACGGTCCATGCTTATACTGCTGACCAAAACTTACAAGATGCACCGCACTCCGATTTACGTCGTTCTCGTGCTGCAGCATATTCGATTATTCCTACTTCGACAGGAGCCGCCAAAGCAGTTGGTTTAGTTCTGCCACACTTGAAAGGTAAATTAGACGGAAACGCCATGCGCGTTCCTACACCAGATGGATCTGTGACTGACTTTACCGTCGTTTTGAAAAGAGATGCTACCGTTGCTGAAATCAATGCAGCACTGAAAGCAGCAGCGGATGGTCCGATGAAAGGGATTTTAGAATACACGACTGATGAAATTGTTTCGATTGACATCATTGGAAATCAACACTCATGTATCTTGGATTCTAAATTAACTACGGCGATGGGTAACTTAGTCAAAGTGGTTGGTTGGTATGACAACGAATTCGGTTACTCTTCTCGTGCAGCTGATTTAATTGCTCGCGTAGGTTAATCCTCCAATAAAATATATTTCAAAGAAGAGGCTTAGGCCTCTTTTTTGTTTTCAGCCCTTAGGTAATGGATGGAAAATCCTTTCTTGTGAAAAATTGTTTCAAATCGAGTTTTTATTCCAAAATGATCCCCGTTCCATTCCGATTTATATAAATCAGGTGTCGACACCAAAATGGGCCAGTCTTGCATGGTCAACATCTCCTTTGAAAAATCAAAAAATGCAGATGCATCTGTTTTAAGATGTAAAATTCCACCAGGTTTTAAAATTTTCCGATATTTTGCTAAGAAAGTTGGATTCGTCAAGCGTTTCTTTTCGTCCCGATCTTTCGGGCGTGGATCCGGAAAAGTAATCCAAATTTCATCAACTTCATTTTCTCCAAAATGATCATCTATGAATTGCATCATGATTCGAAGAAAAGCCACATGTTTTAAATCTTCTTGATGGGCTACCAATGCCCCCGCGGCCAAGCGATCCCCTTTGATATCAATTCCGATGAAATTTTTATCTGGAAATACGCGCGCGAGTCCATTCGAATATTCACCCCTACCGCAGCCTAGTTCAAGGACAATCGGATTTGAGTTTTTGAAATGCTGAGTCGCCCAGCAACCCTTATACGCTTCAAAATTTTCCTTTGTGCTTTGTATGACATTGTCGAGCATTTCCGCTCGGTCGTATTTATAGGTTTTTCTTCTACTCACAATTGTTCAATTTCTGCCACCATATAGGTACTACCAGTCACTAATATGACATCATTTTCATTAGCTTCCAATTTTGCCATCCGAATCGCCTCATTGACTTCCTTCACGCAAATGCCTATTAATTCATTATTTTTAGCTTTTTCCTGTAATCCTTCCGCCGAAAGACTTCTTGGATTACCTGATTGGCAAAAGAAATATTTCGCTTGTTTGGGTAAAACTTGTAATGCGCGTTGAATATCTTTATCGGCCACCATGCCTAAAATGATAAAGAGTCGGCCGGTGGACATACCTTCAATTTGTTGGATAAGCAAACGAAGCCCATGTTCATTATGCGCTGTGTCTGCAATAAGCCACGGTTTTTGATCTAATATTTCAAATCGCCCCTTTAATCCCGTATTTTTTGCAACTCTTTCAATGCCTCTTTCCCAGGCCTTTTGATTCAAAGGAATAATTCCAGCCTCCGTCATTTGCAAGGACCACGCTAAAACGCCAATAATATTTTGGATTTGGTACATGCCTACGTACGGGCTTTTTACGTGTATATTTTCCCACTCATGGTATTGAGAAACTTTAAAAGTCAAATATTCACCCATGTCGATTGATTCTGCCTTAATTTCTTTGCTCGCAAAAATAAGCGCCGACTGGCAGGCCTGTGCCTGTTGTTCAAATACCGCATAGGTTTCCTCTTGATATTCACTTATGGTAACCGGAACGCCTTTTTTGATGATGCCTGCCTTTTCAGAAGCAATTTCAGGTAGGCTTTCTCCCAAAATATCTTGATGGTCATAGCCGATGTTCGTTATCAAACATGCCAATGGGGAAATGATGTTCGTCGAATCTAAGCGTCCGCCTAAACCTGTCTCAATGATGGCATAATCTATTTGTTGTTCAGCAAAATACGTAAAGGCCATGGCGACAGTCCACTCGAAAAAGGAAGGTCGAATTTCCTGAATATGGGATTGGTGGATATTGACAAAATGACTTACCCAATTTTCTGGTATTTCCTGGCCATTGATTTTGATTCGCTCCGTGAAACGCTTTAAATGAGGAGAAGTGTATAGACCAACTTTATAGCCATGTTCCTGGAGAATCGAGGACATAAAATGCGAGGAACTGCCTTTTCCATTTGTGCCAGCGATATGCAGACTTTTAAACTGATGCTGAGGATTATCTAATCGATCACAAAGGGCCAACACATTCGTTAACCCGGGTTTGTATGCTTTTTTACCCACCTTGTGAAAAACAGGCAATTGAGCATATAAGAACTGTATTGCTTCCTGGTAATTCATGAAATCAGATGAAATTAGTTCGTCGGAACGATACGAATGGTTTTTAAGCCACTGGCTCCTTCCCTTTTTCCATCATCTTTAGGTGTAAATCGAGCCCCTTTAATCGCTTTTTTATATTTTTCTGCGAGGGATAACTTGACATTCGTTTTCTCGATTCGAATTTCAGTCACACTGCCTTTCTCATTCACACGAATAAAAAAAGTAATTTCCCCAGTTTCAGAACCATTGTCGATCGCACTAATGACAGAGGTCGGAAAGGTCCAATTTTGGGCAATAGGTTTTTCACTAGATCCTCCGCTTCCATTTCCTTTTCCGCCAGATCCTCCCCCGTTTCCATTTGGACCGGTTAATCCATTGCCACCCGTTCCACTCGTTCCAATTCCATTTCCTGCGCCACCAGGCTTAGGACTACGTTTTCCTAAAGTAAGGTTTAAATCCACGATGGGCTCTTCAGGAACTTCCACTTTGGGTGTTGGAGGAGCCGGTTTGATGGTTACAGGACTTTCCACTTGACTCGTTAAAGGTGGGACCGTGTTGGGTGTCACCGAAGCCTCAGATTTTGAAGGTAATTCTTGTTTTTTCGCGGGTCCTGGGTTAATGACTTCCTGCTCAAAAGTAATTTCCGCCTTCGTCCCTTCAGGTTCCTGAATGATGGTTGGGTTAGGATTTTCATTCCAAATTTTCACCTGCCAAATCAATAAAAACAATAAGCCATTCAGAATAAGGGTAATGACCAATGCTTGCGCCTGGTTTTTACGTTCTAATTCCTTCTGCTCCTGATAACTAACGTTCATAATGATTGATTTGATAAACCCAAATATCTAATTTCTTTGTTTTTTTCAGTTCCGCAGCCTTTTGATAAGCCTCATCCATCGTATTTGATGTCCCTATGCTTACTCGAAAAAAATGTTCTCCTTCTTTTTTAGGTAATATTTTGACCAAATCAAATCCCTTCGAAACAAATTCTGCCACACAATTTGCAGCTTTCTCTTGGGTTTGGAAACTACCCACTACTAAACATATGCCGGATATACTTTCTGCTTTTGGAGCAGGTGGAACATCTGGCAACTTTGCTGCTGGCTCAGCTACAACCGGTAATGTCTCCGCTTTCACCATCCCTTTAGGCTGAAGGCTAGGAAGCTCTTTGGCCATTTTGAATTTTAAGGACAAGGGCGAAAATGAACCATTAACAAATTTAGAATTTGGTTCTGTTAAAATATATGCACCCAATCCACCAATAATAAAGGCCGTCAACACATACGCATAAAACCGCGAACCAAATGCTTTTTGCGTAATTTCCTCTTCATAGTCTTCTTGACTGATGGCCGGCTGATCTTCCACCGATTGTGGAATCGGGTTTTCGATTAATGTCGGTTTAAATTTACCTTCTGTACCAACCTCATAAAGCCCAAATTGGGTTAAATCAAAATTCAATTGGCTATTTGGTGAAAAGCTTATTTTTTGCTCATTCGTTAAACTAAATACGCCTAAATTTCCGAAATCTAAAGTACCTTGCCCTTGAAGCAATGCCTTCATTTCAGCACTACATGCGATTACCTGTTCAAATGCCTTTTTTTGTGATAAGCTAAATTCTTTGGCGATATGCATGGCTAAAATGCCATCATCTGAATTCAATCGTTCATTAAAGGCTACCCATCTTTTTTTAGGATGAATTTTTGCTTGTTGGGCATCATAGGTATAGCCTTGTTGGTTCACCACAAATCCCCCAAATTGTGGTATAATCACGCAATCATGCGTGAAAAGCAATTGTTCTATGGATTGAATGAAAGTAGAAAATGTCATATTAAAATGAATAAGCAATTCCAACGGTGTAATTTAAACTTTGTTGGGGATAAAATAAATACCTTTGATTCATTTTCCCTAAAATATTATTTGCACTTACCGAAGCATTGAATTTTTTCGTGATCAAATAATTGACTTTAAAATTTAAATCGACAATATCTGGCATTTTTACGGATTTCTGTTGACTCGGATTAAATCCATATAATCCCCCCAAATAAAACACATCAGGGGAAATGATGATTCGGTCTTTGAAGGTAATCGAGTTCGTAAATGATAAATTAATAGCCGGTCGATGGTAGGGTTTTTCTAATTCCCCCAAATTTTCATAACTATTGTAATCATATTTTAGGATCGATAAAACCTCATTGAGTATTTGATAATTAATTTGGCCTGAAATATTCACCACCTGAACTTTTTTATCCCCTCCTGCATAGCTCACATTGTAGCGCGAGGAATCCCCTTGAACCGATGTGAAAAAACTTAAATTGCTATATTCAGAATAGCCAAATTTCATCTCAAAATCAAAATTACGTTCATTAGACCCTTTTATACCTCCATATACATGGGTACTTTGAACTGTATTTTTTAGGTTGACATCATTCCCAAGCCAATTATTCTCAGAAACAAACTGATTCATCGAATTAAAATAGGTATCTCCCCCTATCCCAGCAAATACATGTAAAAATTCAGTCGGTTTTACGTCTAATTTCAACATCGGAAATATTCGTGTCTGATTTAAATTGGCCAATTTATCTTTTTCATTCGCGATGTTAATTCCTGCCGTTATCGAAGTACGCCCATTTTTATAAAGGAAACTAGGTTTGATGCGATATAATTCCCGACGGTTATTTTGACTATTCGTAATTTCAGATAATAACATATCCCCATTTAAATAAGCCGAAATCTGGTCATTCACATGCATCACCGAATTAATCTTGCTTTCCCAAATCCACTCTCGGTTCGAATTGCTAGTTGATAAATAGGTCAAACCCGATGAAGCAATGTAGTCGTATTTCGCATCTTTTTTCGCATTCCCTATACTTCCTATGTAATTGAATTTATTATAAACGATTCCCATTTTATTTAATTGGGTCTCAAATTTGTCTTCATCCCGACCATAATAATTCGCCTCCGTTCGCTTATACCCAATCGATCCGTCCAATAAATAATTACCCGTAAAGGTCTTGCTATATAATTTCACCTCATTTTCATTCCTAGCCCCGTATACGCCTCCTATCGGTCCCCTGCGATTTGCATCGTGGTTTATATAAATCCCTTGAAATTGGTTTTCCTTCGCAAAGCCAAAATGCCCGTTCACTAAGGTATGGCCATAATTTCCAGCCCCAAGCTTAATCATGTTTTTGTATTTTTGCCCAAAAGAGGAGACTAATTCATCGCCTTCCCGAGGACCAATCACCGAGGTACTGAGCACCGCCGTATTTTTTGCATCCCATTTCCGCTCTAAAAATTCGTATTTCATTTTGCGGCCCTTATTCTGATTTTCGATTTCATCCAATGGCTCAAAATTGCGTGATATTTCAGGTTTCAATTCGATTTTACGCTCTTTCTCAAGGATGATGTCATCGGTTTGAATACTTCCTTCCTTTTTTTGTTGGCCGTACCCCACATGTCCCATTCCTACCAGAATAAGCACACTACACAAGGTTATTGGTTTCGCTATCATCGGAAAATTCATGTTCATTTATTTTATGGGTAAGCTTTTTAATTTGGTTTTTGCCAATTCAATCACTTTTGAATCACTCGAATTATCTATGACAGATTTCAAAATGGCTTTGGCCTGAGGTAAATTCTTTAAGGATACAAAATTCTCCGCTAATAGTACATAGGCTTTTCCAATTACCGCATCGGAGGCATCCGCAAATTCATTCTTGAATTTCGTACTAATCATATCATTTGATTCCTTGAATTTTCCCTCTTTGGAAAGTAATAAAGCTAATTCATATTGCGCATCCGCCCCGATTTCATTTTTATCAAAGGCAATCGTTTGTTCCAACCACTTTCTCTTTTGAACAATCTGAAGACTATCGCTTGCATATGAATCGGCTAATTGCCGACTGAATTTTGCTTTTTCCTCCTTAGCGAATAATTCCAATGGACTTATTTCCAAAATCACATTCCCCAATGAATCTAAATCATTCGCCTTGGTGAATATTTGGATGATTTTAGAATAAGAAGATAATTGATATTCTGGCTCAGGATTCTTTGCCTTAAATAATCGATGATATTCCACCGCTTCCACATAATTTTTTTGACCAGCCAATAAATCCGCCAAACGTAAGATCACCTTATTCACCTGCGGATGCTCATTTTTTTCAACGACCTTTTTGAAATATGGAATAGCCGTCAACGTATCCTGCATCTGATCCGCTGCATCTGCAATTAAATAATGAGCTTCGACCACATTCTCATTACTCGGGTATTTCTGCACAAAGTCCTTCAACGCAATCACAGCCTTATCGAATTTCTTCCCTTCATAGATACCACGAGCCGCCCCATATTTTAAATCAATCGCCTCATTATCCGATTCTGATTTATTTGTCGCTTGGTAGGTATCCAATACCTGCCCAAATTCCTCTGGCCGGCCTACTTTAATCAGATTCTCTTGTAAACCGACTAAGGCATCTTTTGCAATTTTCTCACTCGAAAATTCATTAATAATGCGCTTATAATCTACAATCGCCAAATCCATTTGCTCATTATTCGTATAGGATTGCGCACGTTTAAATAAGGCGGGCGCTAAAGTCTCCCCCGTTTTTTTGCTCGTGATGATTTCAGAAAAGCCTACAATCGCTTCCGCATATTTACCCGCATTAAATAAAATCAAGTTTTCCTGGAAATAAGCATCTTCCGCATATTTCGATTCTGGAAAAGAAATCCGAACCTGCTTCATCGCTGCCCGAGCCTCATTAGCCCTATTTAAATACACCAAGGTCATCCCTTTTTGAAATAAAGCATAATCTTTCTCCGTCTTGGCCATATCCGCAGCCTGACTATAATAGGTCAATGCATCTTCATATTTCCTAGAAACTAAATACGTATCAGCCAAACGCAACAAGATCGTCGGATTGTTCTTCGCATTCGTCGTCGACTTCAAGCGATCCAAATAAGTCTTGAACAATGAATTCGCCTTACTAAATTCCTTTGTATTAAAATAGGCAAAGGCTAATCCAATACGAACCTTTTGAATGAATTCTTCCGCTTGACCTCCCTTGCTCATCAATGGAACGTAAAGTTCAATCGCTTCCCCAAATTTCTTTTGCACCGATAAAGCTTCCGCTTTTCCCAAGGTAGCTTTTAAGGTATATGCCTCTTTTTCAGGCGTTTTTAAGGATTCATCGAAATACGTAATCGCTTCCTCAATTTTATTATCGTTATAGGCTCTTACCCCCAAATTATACGATAAGGTCTGGTAAGCGGTTTTTAATTTGGCACTCCGATTCGTAATGCCTTTTAAATAGTTCATCGCAACTTCCAAGTTATTCGAACTAATAAAGGCCTCAGCCACTAATTCGGTCGCTTCTTCTGAAAATTTACTGCTCGGATATAATTCATTAAATTTCTTAATTTCATCGATGGTCTCCGCTCCCCGACCTAGATCCAATTGAACCTTCGCATGATTAAAATACGCCTCTTCTTGAATCGTCTTATTGAAAGACAATGTCCGCGCCACGTCGAAAGCATCCAAGGAGGCAATTAAATTCCCTGAACTTAATTGGCCTAAAGCGATGGTATAGGCGGCATATTGGCTTAATGTGTCTTTTTTGGCTAATAAGGGTTTTAATTGACTTGCCGACTCATTAAATTTCTTTGTCTTAAAAAACGAATAACCTAAACGGTATTGTGATAAAGGACTGTATTGCATGCCCGTTAACTTCCCCAAAATCTCATAGGATTTGATGGCTTTTTCAAAAGAATTCAGTTGGAATTGTACATCAGCCACCAATAAAGCTAATTCATCTAAGCGATAGCCCGTATTTTTCTTCGCGATAATCGGTTCTGCATAGGTTAAAAGCTCCGTTAATTTACCCTGGTTATAGTAACTTAATCCAATCCAGTTCGGAATTTCTTTCCGGTATTTACTTCCTCCCTCTGCCTTTTGGAAATCGACCACAGCTTCAGCGTAGCGCTTTTCCCTAAAATTAATTACCCCCGCATAATAGGAAGCAGGAAATGCATATTCCTCTTCATTTTCTACTTTGATTTCATTAAATACCGTCAGCGCCTCCAAATATTTTTTTAACTCATAATAGGAAACCCCTAATTTGTACCTAGCCTCCAAATTGGTATCCGAGGATTTACTCAAATATTTAATTGCCTTCGTATAGTCCCCGTTTTCATAGAAAAAAGTTCCGATTCCGCGGATTAATTTAACAGCTTGGGGATGTTCAGGATTATTCGCCACAAATCGCTCTGCTAAAATTTCAGATTCCGGCCTACTCATGTACAAAGAACACATGGTCATGTAATATTCCGCCAACACCCTTTGGCCATTTTGCTCATTGCTTAATGGCTCTAAACTTCCTAAATAAGCGGAAAATTCCTCTTGCGCTGCCACATAATTTTTGGCATCAAAATATTCTTTCGCTTGTCGGAAATGTAGTGTATGGTCGTTAAAGCTTAATGTTTGTTGACCGAAAACCCCTGTTGCAAACAAGAAAAATAGTAATCCAGGCAGCCAGCCTATTAAGGTCTTTTTAGATATCATTTGAAAATAGTTTCAACTTTCACAATTACTACAATAATACGATTTTTTCAGTTAAAAATTGTCCGCCTTTTTATATAAATATCGAATTGATAAAAGAACTCAATGATTTTTATAATTTTACGAAAATTCAAATTTTCAACGAACATCTATGAACAAGCAATCAGTCCCCAGCCTTTTAAGTTTTCTATTTCTCCTCATTTTTTCCAACTTAATTTTCGCCGCCCCCATTCGCCACAAGCTTCGCATGGACGCTCCGCATACACATTATTTTGATGTGACCACGGAAGTGGATATATCGGCCGAGGCACAAAAAAAGAAATATGTAGATTTTAAAATGGCCGCTTGGACGCCCGGGTCCTATTTGATTCGGGAATTTGCCAAAAACATCGAACGCGTACAAGCCACTGTGGACGGTAAAAAATCCACCATCACTAAAATCAATAAAAATACCTGGCGTGTTCCCGTTAGCGCCGGCCAATCCCAAATCTCGGTTTCCTATTCTGTCTATGCTTTTGAATTATCGGTCCGTACCTCTTTTTTAGATGATTCGCATGGCTACATTAATCCAGCTAGTGTCTTTTTGTATGTTTCCGAGTATGCCAAATCCGCACAGGAACTAACCGTCATCCCTTTCAAAGATTTCAAGAAGGTCTCCAGCGCCATGAAGGAAATCAAAAAATTCACCTTTCAGGCAAAAAACTTGGATGAGTACATCGATTCTCCCATCGAAATCGGAAATCATAAGGTGTGGGAATTTATGGTGAACCAAGTTCCTCATCAAATCGCCTTTTATGGACTTGCCAAAGTCGATTCTGTGGCTTTTTTAGCCGATGTCAAGAAAATGTGTGAAGAAGCCCAACGAGTTGTGGGGGATCATCCTTGCGATCATTATTTATTCATTATTCATAATTTATTTCGTGGAGGGGGTGGATTGGAGCATTTATACTCGACCACCTGTCAGGTTTCACGCGCTAATTATGAAAATCCAAATGGATACCGCGGAATTTTAAATTTATTGGCTCATGAATATTTCCATTTATGGAATGTGAAACGCATTCGCCCGCAAGCCTTAGGGCCTTTCGATTACGAAAATGAAAATTATACACATAATTTGTGGGTTTCCGAAGGAATTACGAGCTATTATGCGGATGTGATTTTACAAAGAACCGGCCAGTCAAGCACTGATGAGTATTTAAAGGGATTGGCTCAGGAGATTTCCATGGTTGAAAATACCCCAGGCAATCTAACCGAATCGGCTGCATCAGCGAGTTGGGATGCTTGGATTAAGTATTATCGGCCGAATGAGAACTCGCGTAATTCCACCATTTCCTATTATGACAAGGGCTCGGTCCTTGGTGGTGTGCTAAACATGTGGATTATCAAAAATACCCAAGGCCAAAAATGCTTGGACGATGTATTTAAATTATTGTATACTACCTATTATCAAAAATTAGGTCGTGGATTTACCGATGCGGAATTGGAAAATGCATTTAGCCAAGTAGCGGGAGTTTCCGCTAAATCCATCTTTGAATCTCAAATTTATGGGACACAAACTCCGGCCTATGCTGATTTATTTCAAGCCTTGGGCTACGAATGGTCGGATACAAATGCTGGGAAAATTATACCTTATATCGGCTTTACAGCCATGGGTGGACGTATCACGACTGTCTCACGTATAGGCTCAGCCTATCATGCAGGCCTGAACGTAGGGGACGAAATTCTGAAGGTGAATCAAGCGAATTTTGAAGGGATGGAAAAATTAGTCGCGGATAAAAAACCTGGCGATACGATCAATTTTGTCATCCGACGCGATGGAATTGAACGCTTTTTTGTGGTACCTGTCATTCAAAGTCCGATGCATTCATTTTCCTTAACAGAAATTAAATCGGCCACCGAGGCACAAAAGAAATTGCGCCTAAAATGGATCGGAAATCGTTAAGGATTGAGTTGATTCGCCATTTCGGCGTACATGCTTTGAAATGTATTTTCGACAAATTTTTGAAAAGAGGAGCTTGATGCAAGCTCCTCTATTTCGTTTTGATCAGCAAAATCCAGCACGGAGAATTTAAAACTTTGTTCTAAATCAGGCGTTTCAAATTTCAGAATGTATTTTGAATTCCATTCGAAAAGCGAAATTCGCATGCTTGCTGATGGGATTTCTTTGATAAAATGCATTATTCCGCTACGATATCGATACTAATGATTTTATCGCCTTGACGAATCTGGTCTATGATATCTTGCCCCTCAATCACTTTTCCGAAACAAGTATGTTTGCGATCTAAATGTGAAGTGTTATTGCGTGAATGGCAAATAAAGAATTGAGAACCCCCGGTATTCGGACCCCGATGTGCCATGGAAAGTACACCACGGTCATGGTATTGATTGTTTCCAGTTAATTCACAAGGAATGCTATAGCCTGGACCACCACCACCCGTTCCGTCCGGATCTCCACCCTGTACGACGAAATCTGGAATCACGCGGTGAAACGTAAGTCCATTGTAAAATCCTTTTTCAGAGAGATCGATGAAGTTTTTCACGTGAATCGGTGCATCTTCCGAATAAAATTCAATTTTCATTAACCCTTTATCGGTTAACATGTTTGCATATGCCATGGGAATAAAATTAGGTAATTAATTAGGGTACAAAGATGCGAATGAATTTTGAATTATTTAAATTGAAGGCTCAATCAGCCAAAGATTCATCTATGCGTTCCATTTTACTCCTGTTTCTTGCCTCCTTCCTTTTATTCAGCGCCTGTGATTCTGAAGCTGATAAAAAAGAGGCCACGCAATTTTTCTTACGAGGCAATCAAAAGGTAAAAGAAAAGGAACAATATGAGGCCATTAAATGGTACAACGAGGCTATTTTAAAACAGCCGGAATTTTCAGATGCCTATTATAACCGAGGACTTGTCTACCTATCCTTAGAAAAAAACGAGGAGGCGATGGCTGATTTTGTCAAAGCCTTTGAACTCGATCCGAAATTCTCATCCGCACTTTTTAAACAAGTGGAATTGTTACAAAACGAACAAAAATATCCTGAAGCTGCCGCTCAAGCCAAAAAATTGGTGACCAGTTTTCCTGATTCTTCTGCCTTTTGGTCGCTGCAGGGGGATATTTTACTCCAACAAAGTGAATTCAACCAAGCCCTCTCCTCGTATGACCGCGCACTTTTCCTGAATCCGAAGGCGGTGGAAACGCTGATTAACAAAGGAGTCGTGTATCAAGAATTAAATCAAATCGATTTGGCCGAAGCTGCCTTCCAAAAAGCGTTGGCCTCCGGGAAATACCAAGATTTGATTTATAATAATTTAGGCTATTTGGAAATTCAGCGCCAACAATGGGCGCGCGCAGAAGCTTGGGTCAAAAAAGCCCTGGCAATCGACCCGAAAAATCCTTTGTATCTGAAAAATATGGAGAAAATTGCCAAGAAATCAAGCCTTAAATAAAGACATATAGGCTTTTAAGGTTTCGGCATTTTGCAGGGAATCCGTTTCAATTTCAAGCAATTGGGCCGTGTGACTTTTCTCGAAAAATGTCACCAAAATTTCTTCTAATTCAATTTCATTTTTTGCATTAAAATAGGCAATTCCAGCGTCTAAGGAAGTATTTTTTGCCGTAAAACGCTGCTCGGTTTCCATATAAGTTTCCAATTCCGGCAGGTCTTTGGCTCCTTCTAAATTTCTGAAAATTCCGCCCCCTTGATTATTTAAAACAAGGATGCGCAAATTAGCTGGTAAGTAATTATTCCAAAGCGCATTGCGATCATATTGGAAAGCCACGTCACCGATGAGGGAAATGACAAGCTCGTCTGTCCCTTGTGCCGCACCTACCGCGGTGCTCAGGCAACCGTCAATTCCACTCGTTCCCCGATTCGCGAAAATTCGCAGATGAGACAGGGATTCTGCGGTCCAATTAATGTACCTCACCGCCAAAGAATTAGCCACATGTAAATCCCCTGAATAGGCTTTTAATCGCTTAAAAAGGCCATTTAGGATGTGTATTTCAGTCCAATTGCCTTCTTCAAAGAACGTTTTTTGACTATTTTTCACACGCTTATGGGCATCAATCCATTGATTAGAATAGGCGGTTGAAATAGGCATATGCTTCGCCTCTTGAATCCATGCGCGTAAAAAATCAGCGGTTTGGATTTGTAAAAGGTGACTAAGATTTTGAAAGGGATCCTTGATGGATTGAGCATGGCTTGAGTTGATCCACCATTGTTGGGACGCAGGAAAGCGTCTGATAAACTGCTTAATGCGTTTTGAAACAAAAGATTTCCCGATGTGAATAATGACATCGGCTTCTAAATCCCGCCAAATATGCTCATTGGCTAAAATCAAATCATGGTTCACTTGGACCGACTTTGGTAAATTCGCCGTGGCATCTCCAACGATGCAAATCCCTAATCGATTCATTTGAATAAGTAAATCCTGAATCTCAGGATCCGGATCCAATTGGCCTACGGTCAAAATCACATGCGGATTTTGAGAAAGGCTTTGCTGGATTAACGCTTTAATTTCCTTGGTGACAGCAGGCTTTGATTCAAGGCTCTGCATGATTTTCGTATTTTCGGCAATGGGCAATTCCTCCTCTTTTCCAGGATAAAAAGGTTCGGAGATGGGAATATTGATATGCACAGGGCCTTTAGGAGCTTTTTGGGAGATGATGGTGGCTTCGTTGGCGATTCGATTTTGATACCAAGCGAAATCTTTTTCAAGATTCATCTGGGTAGGAAATTCGAAGTACTTTTTGACGTGCGCGCCAAATAGATTGGCTTGAAAAATCGTTTGTCCATCCCATTGTTCGATCCATTCTTTGGGTCGATCGGCGGTTAGAACAATCAAAGGAATCTCTTGAAAATAAGCTTCTGCAATGGCCGGGGCCATATTTAATCCGGCCGAACCGGAGGTGCAACATAACACCACGGGTTTTTTCGATTGTAGTGTTAAGCCTAATCCGAAAAAGGCAGCCGAACGTTCGTCTGAAATGGAATAGCAAGTAAAATGTTTATTCCGAGTCAGTGCCAGCATGATCGGGGCATTTCGCGAACCGGGACAAATAACGGCTTGATTTATGCCGTGGAGGGCAAAAATTTCAACTAAATCCGTAAGTCCGTGTGGGAATGCCATAGGTAAAAAAAAGCCTCAATTGAGGCTTTTCGTTTTATCCAAGATATGTTTTGAGTGCTTTGCTCCGTGAGGTATGGCGTAAACGACGAATCGCTTTTTCTTTGATTTGCCGAACACGCTCACGTGTCAAATTAAATTTCTCACCGATTTCTTCCAAGGTCATCGCATGTTCACCATTTAAACCGAAGTATAAGGTTACGACGTCAGCCTCCCGTTGGGTTAAGGTAGACAAGGCACGCTGCACTTCCCGACGAAGGGAATCGTTGATCAATCCCGAATCAGGCTTATCCTCTGAATCGTTTTCTAATACGTCCAATAAGGAATTTTCTTCACCTTGTACAAAGGGCGCATCCATCGATACGTGACGACCTGAAATTTTCAAGGTATCCACGACCTCGCCTGTCGAGATTTCTAACACCTCAGCCAGTTCTTCTGGAGATGGCTCACGTTCGAATTTTTGCTCTAATTCTGAAAAGGTTTTTGATATTTTATTTAAAGAACCTACGCGGTTTAATGGCAAACGAACGATCCGAGATTGTTCGGCCAAAGCCTGAAGGATCGATTGACGAATCCACCATACGGCATAGGAAATGAATTTAAAACCACGGGTTTCATCAAAACGTTGGGCTGCTTTGATCAAACCTAAATTACCTTCGTTAATTAAATCTCCCAAACTTAGTCCTTGGTTTTGGTATTGTTTAGCTACCGAAACCACAAAACGTAAATTTGCTTTTGTGAGACGTTCAAGAGACAATTGATCCCCTTCTCGAATCTTTTGAGCGAGGATTACCTCCTCATCGGGCGTCAATAAGTCTACTTTACCGATTTCCTGCAGGTATTTGTCAAGGGATTGACTTTCCCTGTTGGTAATTTGTTTGCTAATTTTTAGCTGTCTCATAGTATGTTAAAACAGATTACATGGCCCAAAAGTTTCCCTTTGAGCCATCTATTTTTTATTTTTATTCAGATTGCTCTGAACTTGCTGGTTTTGGCATTAAAGCTTTCGCAGATAGACGGAATTTACCAGTCTTTTTATCTACTTCCACTAATTTCACCTTCACCTTGTCTCCTTCTTTAAACACACCGTCCATGGTTTCGATGCGATCCCATGAAATTTCTGAAATGTGTAATAATCCGTCTTTACCCGGTAAAAACTCAACAAATGCACCGAAAGCTTGAATATTCTTCACTTTTCCATCGTAGATCTCGCCTACTTCTGGAACCGTCACAATACTCTTCACCATACGAACAGCCATATCCATCGCAGATCCATTCGCAGAGAAAATACTTACGTATCCTCCGTCCTCTTTTTCTTCGATCGTTACCGTAGCACCTGATTGTTTTTGGATATCTTGAACCACTTTTCCACCTGGTCCGATCACCGAACCGATTTGGTCTTTCATGATTTTGATGACCGTTGCACGAGGCGTTTGTGGTTTGAAATCATCACGAATGGATGGAATCGCCTTTTTCATTTCATTCAAAATGTGTAAACGACCTTCTTTCGCTTGTGATAAAGCTTCCACTAACACTTCGTAGGATAATCCTTGTACTTTAATATCCATTTGGCAAGCGGTAATTCCGTTTTCCGTTCCGGTTACTTTAAAGTCCATATCACCTAAATGATCTTCATCACCTAGAATATCAGATAAAACCGCATATTTACCCGTTTTTGGATCCGAAATTAAACCCATGGCAATGCCTGATACTGGCGCCTTGATTTTCACACCCGCATCCATTAAGGCTAAAGTTCCCGCACAAACAGTCGCCATGGATGACGAACCATTCGATTCTAAAATATCAGAAACAATACGTAAGGTGTAAGGAAATTCTTCCATTTTAGGCAATACCTTGCGAATTGCACGCATCGCCAAATTTCCGTGACCCACTTCCCTACGTCCTACTCCTCTATTTGGCTTTACTTCGCCCGTTGAGAATCCAGGAAAATTATAGTGCAACATAAACTTGTTATATCCCTGCGTCATCGCTTGATCGATGATTTGCTCATCCATCTTCGTTCCTAAGGTTACAGTAGTCAATGATTGTGTTTCACCACGAGTAAACACCGCCGAACCATGTGGAGTTGGTAAATAATCAACTTCACAGGTGATTTGACGAATTTCATTCAATTTACGACCGTCTAAACGATATCTTTCTTGAAGTACCAATTGACGCGCCGCCTCTTTCTCGATATCATGCAAATAGATCTTCGCTAAGGAAAGATTCACCGTATGATCTTCATTTAAAGATGCGATGAATTCGTCCACAATGGCCTTGAAACCTGCTTTACGATCTTCTTTCTTTGGATTAGCTAATTTAGCTACTGCCAAATACTTGTCGAAATATGTATCCCATAATTCCGCACGAAGGGCTTCATCATGGTTTTCATGGCTATATGAACGTTTTTCGGTTTTGCCTACGGCTACCGTTAACTCGTTTAATGCCTTGCATTGTAATTTAATCGCATCGTGTGCGACTTTCAATGCCTCAATCATTTCAATTTCTGACACTTCATCGCCTTCGCCTTCGACCATTAAGATATCATTCTCATTGGCCGCTACGATTAATTCAAGGGAAGCACCCACTAATTCGCTTACACTAGGATTTACTTTATATACTCCATTGATTTTGGCAACACGTACTTCGGAAATAGGTCCGTTGAACGGAATATCCGACACCGCCAATGCCGCTGCAGCCGCTAGGCCAACAAAAGCATCCGGTAAAACCTCCGCATCTGCTGAGATTAAATTGATCATAACCTGCACATCGGCATGGTAATCATCTGGAAAAGTAGGACGCAAAGCGCGGTCTACTAACCGTGAAATTAAAATTTCATAATCCGAAAGGCGCGCCTCTCTTTTAAGAAAACTACCCGGAATACGCCCGTTTGACGCAAATTTCTCTTGGTAATCGACAGATAATGGAAGAAAATCGACTCCCTCTTTGGCCTCTTTGTTAGCTACCACCGTGGCTAACAACATCATATTTCCTGATTTCACGACCACAGATCCGTCCGCTTGCTTGGCTAATTTGCCAGTCTCAATTTGGACTTCTTTGCCATCGGGCATCGAAATATTTTTTTGAATAATGTTAAATGACATACGTTTCTGAATAAAATTTTACGCAACCTTGCGTAAAGAAAAGCGTTGTTTGTTGATTCAAACAAATGTAAAGGTGAATAAAACAGGGTTTCCCTTCCAGAAAACCCTATTCATATTATTTACGAATACCTAATTCTAAAATGATCGCACGATATCTAGAGATATCCGTACGAGTTAAGTAATCAAGTAAACGACGACGCTTACCTACTAATTTTAAAAGTCCTAAGCGTGTGCTATGGTCTTTTTTGTTCTTTTTAAGGTGCTCAGTCAGATA
>CAIVPF010000020.1 GCA_903907745.1 uncultured Cytophagaceae bacterium
GCTCATTGGCTGCCAAAAAGGAGGTTTTGAACTATTTCAATGAACAAGCCGATTTTATTCATTTTGTAGGCCATGGATCTGAAAGTGGCTGGACGGATGAAAAAATTCTGACAAATAATGATCTAGTAGGGCTGAACAATGTCCAGCATTTACCGATTTTATTGACGGCAACTTGTCAATTCGGTCGTTTCGATGACCCTAATATCCTTTCAGGGGCTGAATTAAGTTTATTGTCGAATAAAGGTGGGGCGATCGCCTTAATTAGTACAACGAGGCCCGTGTTTCAGAGTAGTAATTATTTATTCGGGAAATCATTTTATCGAAATTTATTAAGCCACTTGAATCAAAAAGAGTATCGATTAGGCGATTTGTTTCGAGATACAAAGAATGAAAGTCAATCGGGCGTTATCAATCGAAATATCAGTTTATTGGGTGACCCAAGCATGCCTTTGCCCTGGGTAGCTTTTTCCGCTGTCCTTCAAAAAGACAGTTTACAAAGCGGAACAAACCAGGTAAATGTCGGTACAGTTTCCAGTGGCCTGATAAATCAAACTGGGAATACCGAAGTTCAATTATATTCCATGCCGGTTCAAAAAAGGACCTTGGGAACGAAGACTCCTGCATTTGATTACCAAATGGATGGCGAGTTAGTGTGGAAAACGAAGACTCAAATAAACCAAAATACATTTTCATTCTCATCCAAATCCCTGCCTAAAACAGCAGGAAGCTATGTGTTAAAAATGCTTGGAAATTATCAACAAGGTGATAAAATTCAATCGGGAAAAAAGATTCAACTAATATCAAGTAATGCCGGAATTCAAGATTCTAGTCCTCCGACAATTCAAATTAAATTAATAAATGCGGCAGATGTGAATCGGAGTTCCAAGAATCCTGAATTTGAAATTAGCCTTATAGACGACGTGGGCTTGATGTTTAGGAATGGGAATACAAGAGCAGAAATGACGTTGAATGATACGTTAAAAATTGGAATCGGTCCATTGGTGCGGATGGAATTAGATAAAGCACAAGAGGGTAAATTGAATTATACATTTTCAGGATTAAAAACGGGGGAATATACGTTGAAGGTTAATTGTTGGGATACAAACAATAATCCTGCACAGGCAGCGTTTAAGTTCCAAGTCGTTGACGAAGAGTCAAAAGGCCCTAACTGGCTGGTTTACCCCAATCCGATGGATGGGATATTTAGGTTTAAGTTGGATCAAGCAGCATCATGGTCACCGTTTAAAGCAAACGTTCGCCTGTATAATTTAATAGGCGACGTTCTAATAGAAAAAGAGTTTCAAATGCAAACAATGGGCCAGAATGAAGTAGGATTTGCTTGGGAGTGGACAGAGGCCGAAAGAAAAGTGAGCAAGGGCACCTTCTTTTATGAAATCAATATTTCAAATGATCAAGGTTTACCATTGGGTCCCTTTAGAGGTAAAATTATCACCCTAAAATAAATTTTGATAAAGAAATTTTTTAATTTATATTTTTTTTTACTTTAAAAATAACTATTTTTGAACTTAGCTTTATTATTGAAAGACTCTCTTATTATAAAACATACAATGATGATCAAGAATTCCACTATCCAAAAAGCTTTTTTAACCTTTTGCGCGGTTTTTGTTAGCATATTCGCATTTGGGCAAACTTTGGTTTCCGGTCAATTGAATTCTGGAAGAATTCCTACTCCAACCATGTTATTCATGAATGTGGCTCCAGATGCAAGATCAGCCGCTATGGGAGATGCAGGGGTGGCCATTTCAGCAGATGTCAATTCAATTTATTGGAATCCTGCCAAATTAGCGAGTGCCGATAAGGATCTAGGTTTTGCGGTTTCCTATACACCATGGTTACGTAATTTAGTGAATGACATGGCCCTTTATAACATTGCAGGATATAAGAAAACGTCTAAAGATCAAGCATTTGGCTTTGCCATCAATTATTTCGATCAAGGTCTATTCCAAGCAACGTTAGCGAATGGCTCAAGTGCTGGTAATTTCAATTCAAAAGAATATGCATTGACCGTTTCACATGCACGTAAATTGTCAAATACATTGGCCTTAGGGGTTAATTTAAAATATATTAATTCAAACTTGTTAGGTAATTATCAAGGAACTTCAGGCACAGGTGTAGCCATGCAACCAGCTCAAACCGTAGCTGCTGACTTATCCTTATTCTGGAATTCGGTTTCAGATAAAAATTGGAAATATACCTATGGTTTAATGCTTTCGAACATTTCAGGAAAGGTTTCCTACGGTGGAAATGAGAAAAACTTTATCCCAACGAATTTACGTGCAGGTTTTGCCGCCGTTAAAAATATCGATGAAAATAATAAATTAACATTTACAGTTGATTTCAATAAATTAATGGTTCCTACACCACAATCCATTGTCAATGGAGTAGCCACAGGAACTGATCCAACCAATACTACCGCTATCGGTGGAATTTTTGGTTCCCTATTCGATGCTCCAGACGGATTCGGAGAGGAATTAAAAGAAATCACAACTTCATTAGGTGCTGAGTATTTATTCAATAATGCATTTGCAATTCGTGGTGGTTATTTCAACGAAAGTGAAATGAAAGGAAATCGTAAATACTTTACCTTTGGTGTAGGGTTTAAATTAGACCAAAAATATGGTTTTGATTTCGCTTACTTAGTTCCAACTGGTTCTGGAAGCCCATTAGCAAACACCCTTCGTGTAACTTTATTAGCTGCGATCAATAACGACGCTCCTAAAAAATAAGCAACAACAATTTTTATAGTGCAAATGACATTCGAAAGAATGTCATTTGTTTTTTAATCCCAATCCCACCTATGTTGGACCGCAGCCAAGCACCTACCGCCTTCCCCATTGAAAAAATTAAATTCCCTTCCGCGGAGAAATTTATATTGGACAATGGCTTATTGGTAAACTCCGTTTCCTTGGGGGACCAACCTGTATTTAAATTCGAACTTTGCACAGCAGCAGGAGGGATTCATTCAGACCAAGCGGGGCTTGCAAGCATGGTGGCACAATTGATGAAGCGTGGTACGCAAAATCACAGTGCCCAATTCCTGAATCAAACCTTTGACTTTTATGGGGCCTTTTGGGAAATTCAGGCAACTTTGGATCAAGCCAATTTTACAGTGTATGGTTTAAGCAAACATTTCGAAAAATTAATGCCCTATGTAATCGAAATGATTCAAGAGGCTTTATTTTCAGAAGAAGAATTCAACAAGGAACTCGAAATTGAGATTCAAAAAAACAAGTTAAACTGGGAAAAAACGGCTTATTCAGCGAGTCAACTATTCCGAAAAAACCTTTTTGGGGCCGATCCATATGGACGTTCCGCGACACCCGAAAGTTTAGCCAAGCTAGAGTTAGATACTTTAAAAAACTTTTATAAAGCCACTTGGTCGCAAAAAATGCCCACAATTTTCATTTCAGGGAAAATCTCCGAAAAGGAAATTCAAGTATTAAATCAACAATTCGGCAGCATTTCCTTCAGTCCTCAAACTAAGCAAGAAATCGGCGGTACACTCACATTCCAAAAAGCTACGCAGCACCGAGAAAAAAAGGATCATGCCCTTCAAAGTAGTATTCGTGTGGGACAGGCAGGTATAAATCGAAACAATCCAGATTATTTCGGATTTAGTATGTTGAATACCCTCATCGGTGGTTTTTTTGGGTCTCGATTACAGAAAAATATCCGAGAGGAAAAAGGATTTACCTATGGAATCTCATCGTCCTTATCCCCCATGCATCGCGGGGGATATTGGGTAGTGGGGACCGACGTAAAAAATGAAAATGTCGAAGAAACTTTGGCCGAAATCAAAAAAGAGGTTCGATTAATTCAAGAAGAATTAGTCGGGGAAGAGGAATTAAATCTAGTCAAAAATTACCTCATGGGCAGTTTTACAGGTGAACTCACCCAAGCATTTGATATCGCAGAAAAGGTGAAAATAATTGAACTAGAAGGTCTTTCCGCAGACTATTACGATCTCTTTCAAAGCAAAATCATGGAGATTAGCCCAAAAGAAATAAGGGACCTAGCCAATCAATATCTAGATCCCTCACAATTCACTGAAGTGGTAGTAGGCGGAAATTAAAACCGAGCTAATTCTCGGAATTCATGAACTCGGCCTTCTACATCTGACTGAGTAATTTCAAGCAAACGCTCTGTTCCAAATTTCTCCACACAGAAAGAGGCCATGGCGGAACCATATACAATCGCCTTGCGCATGTTCTCAAAAGATATATCATCTGTTTTTGCCAAGTAACCAATAAATCCTCCGACAAAAGTATCGCCGGCGCCAGTTGGGTCAAAAACCTCTTCCAAAGGCAAAGCCGGACAATAAAACATGTTATTCCCCTGAAACAACAAGGCCCCATGTTCACCCTTCTTGATAATCAAAGTTTTGGGCCCCATCTCCATGATTAATTTGGCTGCGGTCCGTAAAGAATAGGTCTCGGACAATTGGCGCGCCTCCTCATCATTGATGCACAACACATCCACCATTTTCAAGACCTTTTTCAAATCCTCCATCGCCACATTCATCCAAAAATTCATGGTATCCATCACGATTAATTTCGGGCGTTTTTGAAGGCCTTGAATCGCTTCGATTTGAACCTGTGGGGTAAGATTTCCCAACATCAAATACTCACAATCTTGATATGACGCCGGAATCTGCGGTTTGAAATCCGCTAATACATTTAAGTCGGTCACCAACGTATCCCGCGAATTCATATTGTTATGATATTTCCCCGCCCAAAAGAAGGACTTCTCTCCCGCTTTGATTTGAAGACCCTCTAAATTAACCCCTTTCGAAGTTAACGTATCCATATAGGCTTCAGGAAAATCATCACCGACCACAGCCACGACATTGACTTTTGGCAAAAAGAAGGCCGCCGAAAGGGCAATATAGGTACATGATCCTCCAATAATTTTGTACGTTTTCCCATAGGGAGTTTCAAGGGCATCGAACGCTACGGTTCCAATTGATAATAAGCTCATTTTAAATTAGTTAACCTACTTTAGGACAACGACTAAAGGGTGTGTTTGGATTAAAAATATAACGATAAGTAATGTATGTTTTGTCGTTGGTTGCGCCTAATTGAGACACAAAACGCATCATTTTTGGATTAAAGTCCCCTACCCAGTTCATGTCCATGGTCGTATAGGGATAAAATGGATTTTCCCGCGCGGCTGTCCGAAAGCGAAGTGCGATGGCGGATTCCACGCCCTTGCCTTGATGTTCGGGAACAACGCCAAAGATAACCCCACAAGTTCGAGTTAAGGCCCCGCGCCATTTAAGCAATAAAAATTTAATCATTCCCCAGACGTTTAATTTTCCGTTGAGGTGCTTGACGATTTGATTTAAATCTGGAATGACGATGAAAAATGCGACAGGATCCCCCTCGTCTGAATATGCAAACCAAAGTAATTGTTCATCGATGATGGGTTTCATTTGCTTGACCAATTTTTGTGCCTGCTCAGACGACATGGCTTTTACGCCTGGGAATTTAGCCCAAGCGGCATTAAAAATGATCTTAAAATCTTCGGCGTATTTCGCTAAATTATCTTTTTCGATGTGTTGGAAATGATATGCCGGATTTTGATAAATACGTTGGGCCTTTTCCTCGATACCTTGTGTGACATTCGCATTACGAATGGATGAGACATAGACATATTGTTGGAAATAATCCTTAAACCCATATTCCTCAAAAAACGGAATATAATAGGGTTTTGTCCAAGGCATTTTATAAGTGGGTTCAAATTCCCAACCTTTGATCATTAATCCCCAAAAACTATCTCGCTCACCAAAATTAATCGGGCCATCCATGGCTTCCATACCCCGAGCGCCCAACCATTCTTTGCAAGCATGAAACAATACATTCGCCGCCTCCGCGTCTTCGATACATTCAAAAAATCCCATGCCGCCGACGGGCATTTCCTCTTTTTTGCTGTCCGACTGGGTGTAAAACGCTGCCACGCGACCGATGACCTTATCGTTTTCGTCTGTTAGAACCCAACGAATAGCCTCGCCATGACGAAAATGTGAATTTTTTTTGGGATCAAAAATAGCTTCGATGTCTTGGTCCAAAGGGCGAATCCAATTCGAATCTGTGGCATATAAAGCCACAGGAAATTCAAGAAACAATTTTGTTAGGCCCTTATCTTTCCCTACCTCTTTTAAAATCATACGTGCAAAAACAATCGACCCACAAAGATAGCTTATTTTTCTAGGTACTAAATCAGAATAGGCTTGGTGAATTAAAAGAATCGCAGTAATTTTAATTCTTCATAAAACCCTAGCGAAGGAAAGAACCGGTTCAAATGCAGCCCTTAAAAATATATAATACCCTTAGTCGAGAGAAAGAAATTTTTAAGGCATTACATGCTCCTATGGTGGGTCTATATGTATGTGGGCCAACTGTGTACAATTATGTGCATCTAGGAAACCTAAGAACCTTCACTTCCTTTGATATTTTACATCGGTATTTACGTCATATAGGCTACCAAGTTCGTTATGTAAGAAACATTACGGATGTGGGGCATTTGGTGGGTGATGGCGATGAGGGAGAGGATAAAATTGGCAAAATGGCCAAATTAGAGAAGTTGGAGCCCATGGAAATTGTTCATCGCTATACGCAGGATTTTCATGATGTGTTGTCCACCTTTAATTTATTACCCCCTAGTATTGAGCCTACGGCGACGGGGCATATTGTTGAGCAAATTGAAACTACTAAAAATTTATTAGCCAAAGGATTGGCTTATGAGTCCAATGGCTCTATTTATTTTGACATTGAGACATACAACAAACAGGGTGGAGATTATGGTAAATTATCCGGACGTGTGTTGGAGGATTTATTAACTGAAACCCGAGATTTGGATGGTGTGGGAGAAAAGCGAAGCCCTTTGGATTTCGCCCTTTGGAAAAAAGCTTCTCCGGAACATATCATGCGCTGGCCATCACCTTGGGGCGAAGGATTCCCGGGATGGCATTTGGAATGTACCTGCATGAGCCATAAGTATTTAGGTGACACTTTTGATATTCATGGCGGGGGTATGGATTTGAAATTTCCGCATCACGAATGTGAAATTGCGCAGGCGAAGGCGGCCTATGGCCAAGCGCCGGTGCGGTATTGGATGCACACGAATATGTTGACCGTCAATGGTCAAAAAATGAGTAAATCCTTAGGTAATTCTTTTCTACCGAAGGAATTGTTCACAGGCAATCACCCTTTGTTAGATCAGGCATATAGCCCGATGACGGTGCGCTTTTTTATGTTGCAGTCGCAATACCGAAGCACCTTAGACTTTTCCAATGATGCGCTAAAGGCCGCTCAAAAAGGCTATAAACGCATCGCAAACGGCATGCGAAATATTAAACGGATGCACTATCCGGAAGGTAAGGTCAGCCAGCCCGACGAAAAACAAATCACCGAAATTCAAGCAGCTATTCAAGGATGTTATGATGGGATAAACGATGATTTGAATACGGCCGTAACAATTGCACATCTATTTACGTTATTGAAGAAGATCAATCAATTGTACACAGGGTCTCTTACTTTTGATCAATTGGGTGAAGAAAATTTTCAGGCGCTGAAAACGACTTATTTGACAATATTAGAAGATGTACTTGGTCTTCGCTTGGAATTGCCGGAAAATTGGGAATCGCTGACCGATGGATTATTAAGTATGTACAAA
>CAIVPF010000021.1 GCA_903907745.1 uncultured Cytophagaceae bacterium
ACGGGCTTAAATGTTCGTGGATTAGCTGGTTTGAACTTACGTAAGTCTTATTCTCGTGCAATTTCAGCAGGTACCAATGGTGGTTTGATCGTTCCAGGTTTGTATTCAGTTGCGAACTCGAAGGGAACAGTTGCTGCGCCATCTGAATCTTATGCACCACGTGAGGTGTTTGGTCTTTTTGGAGGTTTGACGATGACCTATAAGGATTTCTTAACTTTAGATGGTACGATCCGTCAAGATAAGTCATCTACGTTGCCAGTTGCAAACAATGCGTATTTATACTATGCAGGTTCTGCGAGCTGGTTGTTCTCACATCATATTGAAGATTTACCTTGGTTAACTTCAGGTAAATTGCGTGCGAATTATGCAACAGTAGGTAACGATGCTCCTTGGGGTTCAATCAAAAACGTATATGATCAACCATCACCATATGGTTCGACGATTTTGTTCTCTGTGCCAAGTACGCAAAACAATCCATTCTTGAAGCCTGAGCAAACTCAGTCGAAGGAAATTGGTTTGGAAATGGCATTCATGCAAAACCGTTTAGGATTTGACTTAACGTATTACGAAACAAATACATTGGATCAAATCTTACCTGCTTCTGTTTCGGCAGCGACTGGATTTACTTCGGCCTATGTTAATGCGGGTAATATTGAAAACAAGGGTCTTGAATTGAGCTTATATGCAAATCCAATCAAAACAGCTGATTTTTCTTGGAATGTGAATGTGAACTTTACAAGAAACCGCAGTTTAGTATTGAGCTTATACAATGATAGCAAAAACTTACAAATTGCTTCCTTCCAAGGGGGTGTTAGTTTAAATGCATCAGTGGGTGAGCCATACGGTGTGTTAAAAGGTAAGACTTGGAAATTTGTGAATGGCGAGAAATTGGTTAAATCCAATGGACGTTATGATATCACAACCACGACAACCAATATCATTGGTAACGTAAATCCAGATTGGATTGGTGGTATTAACAACTCATTGAGATACAAAAACGTAACTTTCAATTTCTTGATTGATATCAAAAAAGGAGGTTCGGTATTCTCACTTGATCAATACTATGGCGCGGCTACAGGTGTATTGCCTGAATCAGCTGGATTGAATGATAAAGGAAATCCTTCTCGTAGTTCAATTGCCGAGGGTGGTGGTGTTATTATGCCAGGTGTGTTAGCAGATGGAAGTAAAAATACGATTCGTGTAGAAAATGAGTATGGTACTTATGGCTATGCATACAATCCTGCACACGCATTCGTGTATGATGCTGGTTATGTAAAATTAAGAGAGGCTAATTTAGTGTACTCTTTACCTAAATCCATCGTTCGTCAATTAGGCGGCGTGAAGGGTGTAGATGTTTCGGTGTTTGGACGTAATCTTTGGATTATTGACAAATCGGTTCCTTATGCTGATCCTGAAGAGAATTTATCTGCAGGTAACGTGCAAGGAAATCAGTCGGGAGCATATCCTACTACTCGTTCGATCGGATTTAACGTTAAATTATTATTTTAATCATTCTTAATTTTGATCAAGATGAAAAGAATACTCTTAATTTTTGTACCACTTTTGCTTTTAGCGGGTGCTTGTACAGATGATATATCGTCTCTGAATATTGAGACGAAAAGGCCTGCGGCAGTTCCTGCGCCGACCTTGTTTTCGAATGCGGTGAAGACCCTTGCGGGTTCATTAGCATCTGCGAGTGTGAACACAAACGTGTTCCGTTTTACTGTTAGCCACTGGGCGATGGCAGTTTATCAAGATGAAGCACAATACGATTTCAATACACGTAATATTCCTCAAGCTTGGTGGACGACGATGTATCGTGATGTGATCACCGATTTACGTGAATCTACTAAGTTGATCAATGCTGACGCTACCCTTAGTGCTGGCGAGAAAGCAAATAAATTAGCGATCAATGACATCATGGAGGTTTATACCTATAGTATTTTAGTAAATACGTTTGGTAATGTTCCTTACAAGGAGTCTTTGGATGCAGCTAAATTATTTCCTGTGTATGATGATGCTAAAACGGTTTCGGCTGATTTATTAGCTCGTTTGAATGCAGATATCACGAAATTAAACACGGCTGCTGTAGGGTATTCTTCGTCAGAAGATTTAGTTTACAAAGGTAGTGTTGCGAAATGGGTGAAATTTGCTAACACGTTACGTTTCAAATTAGGCATGGTGTTAGTGGATGTCGATGCGACTGCCGCTAAATCTGCTGCTGAAGCTTCTGATGCAGGTGCGATTTCTGCTTCTGCGGATAACGGTTTATTTGCTTATTTGTCAGCTTCGCCTAATCAAAACCCATTATATACGGATATTGTATTAGGTGGTCGTCAAGATTATATCGCTGCGAAGGATATAATGGATAAATTGTTAGGATGGAATGATCCACGTACAGCTAAGTTTTTCTCAAAAAATAATGCTGGTAATTATGCTGGTGGTATTGTAGGAAAAGCAAATACCTTCGTAGATTTTTCTCGCGCAGGTGCCAAGGTAATTGACGCAGCAGATCCATATGTATTAGCTGATTATACTGAAACTGAATTCTTGCGCGCTGAAGCTAAGGAAAGAGGTTTTAACGTTACAGGAACGGCTGAATCGCATTATAACAATGCGATTACGTCTTCAATCTTGTATTGGGGTGGAACGGCTGCAGATGCTGCGGCTTATTTAGCTCAACCAGATGTAGCTTATGCTACCGCTGCTGGGGATTGGAAGCAAAAAATTGGTACTCAAAAATGGATCGCATTATACAACCGTCCTTACGAAGGTTGGGTAGAGATTCGTCGTTTAGACCAACCTAAAATTGCTACTCCTGTGAATGCTAAATCGGGTTTCCCAACTCGTTTCAGTTATCCACAAAACGAACAAACGTTGAACGGTGCGAATTATACCGCTGCTTCTGCTGCCATCGGTGGGGACGTAGTTACAACAAAATTGTTCTGGGATAAAAACTAAGAGCTAGTATTTAGAATATAAAAAAGGGTGATTCGAGAGAATCACCCTTTTTTCGTTAGGCTGTTTACCAGATTTTTAATCGGTCCTCAGGTTTTTTATAGAGTTTTTCACCCGGTTTTACATTGAAGGCTTTATACCAAGCATCCATGTTAACCGGCGCTCCGATGGTCCTGTATTCGCCAGGTGAATGCGGATCGGTGTAGACTTGTTGGGCCGCAGCTTCAGGTAAAGTCGATCCTCTCCAAACTTGAGCAAAAGCGAGGAAGAAGCGTTGGTCGGGTGTAAATCCGTCTATTTTCTTTTTCGATTGACCTTGTTTCGTCATTTTAAAGGCTTCGTAGGCGATATTTAATCCACCTAAATCACCAATATTTTCGCCCATGGTTAATTTGCCATTTACGTGAATGGTATCTAATATGGTATAAGCGTCGAATTGTGCACCAAGAATGGTTGTTTTGGCTTTGAATTTGGCCAAATCATCCTTTGTCCACCAGTTACGCAACGTTCCATCTTTATCATACTGACTACCTTGGTCATCGAAACCATGTGACATTTCATGCCCGATTACTGCGCCGATCGCACCATAATTAATGGCATCATCCGCTTCTGCCGCAAAAAATGGAAACTGCAATATCCCAGCCGGGAAAACGATTTCATTCATAACTGGGCTATAATAAGCGTTAACGGTTGGCGGAGTCATGTTCCATTTGCTACGGTCGATGGGCTTATTTAATTGAGCTAGGTTTTCCTTATAGCCCCAAGCACCCGCATTTCGCATGTTTTGATAGTAGGAATTGGCAGAGATTTCCAGGCCTTCGTATTTTTTCCAAACATCCGGATAACCGATTTTTGGCGTGAAAGCATGTAATTTATCTTTTGCCTTTTGTTTTGTTACATCGCTCATCCAATCCAAGTTGTTAATTCGGATTTCAAAAGCTTTGCGCAGATTGGCAACTAATTCTGTCATGCGTTCTTTGGCTATGGGTTTAAAGTAGCGGGCTACGTAAAGTTGGCCTAATAATTCACCAATGACGCCGTCGGTGAGGGAAGACATGCGTTGCCAACGAGGCGTTTGTACTTTTTGACCGGTCAGCACTTGTGAATAGGCAAAACTCGCCTTCACAAATGGGCTACTCAAATAGCTGGCGGAGCCTTTCAGAATGTTCCATTTCAAATATACTTTCAAGGATTCAACCGGTGTTTTTGCCAATATGTTCGATAATTCTGCAAAAAAGGCTGGTGCTGAAACTAAGATGGAGTCTTGGGTAGGAACGCCAAGGGTTTTGAATTGTTCGTTCCAATTGATCTCGGGTGTTTTCGCTTGGAAAGTAGACCAAAGTAATTTGTTATAGGTTTTATAAGGATCACGCATTTCCACGCGAGTCATTTGTGCGCTGGCTAAGGATTTTTCTAAAGCGTAAACCGTTTCGGCATTTGCTTTGGCTTCGGCGGACGGGGTTCCTGATAATTCAAAAAGCGTGGCGATGTATTTTTTGAAAGCATCTTGAATTTTAACGCTTCTAGAATCTGTTTTCAAATAATAGTCGCGGTCGGGGAGACTCGTGCCCCCTTGGCTTAATTGAGGAGCCATTTTTTCTACATTTTTTCGGTCCTGACTGATGTAAAAACCGTATAATGGAGATCCTAGGCCTTCTGTTTTAAAGCGCGAAACAGTCTGTAGGGCTTCCATTTTAGTTTGAATGGCATCGATTTTGGCTAGTTCTGGTTTGATGGGTTCATAGCCTAATTTTTCGATTCGGATGCTATCCATGGCGGCCGTATAGAACTCAGCTACGCGTCTTTCTGGGGAGCCAGGAGCGTATTTATTTAGGTTCTGTATGGCGTCCTCTAAGATAGTTTTAACGGCGTTGATGTTGAAATCGCGTAATTGGTTGAAGGTTCCCCAGCGGGTTTCTTTGGCTGGGATGGGGTTGTTTTTGGTCCAAATACCATTGGAATATTCGAAAAAATCATCGCCAGGTTTGACGGATAAATTCATGTTAGCTCGGTCGATAAATTTCGTGGGTTTATCTTGAGCGAATGCTAGGTTGCTTAGGAGCAGACTTCCGCTCAAAGCAAAGAGATAATAAATTTTATTCATGTTTTTAGTTTAGTTGAACTATTAAATTAATAAGTTTGAAAATAAAAACATCTCAAATGAAGAAATTGTTATCAGTTTTTGGTTTTCTTTTGTGCTTAGTGGGCTCTCTTTCTGCCCAAAATCCTGTTTCGAAGCCTTTGACCCATGAAATCATGGTGAAATTAAAAAAGGTAGGTGCGCCGCAAATTTCGCCAGATGGGAAATGGGTGATTTATTCTCAGGGAGAATCGTCGTATGTGGTGGAGGATAATTCGAGTGATTTGTGGTTGGCTTCCACGGATGGTCAGGTAGCACCTAGAAAATTAACCAGTTCAAAGGGCGGCGAAGATGGCTATTTTTGGCATCCCAAGGGAGATAAAATTTATTTTTCGGCCAAACGTGACGGGGATGAAGTAGCTCAATTGTATGTTTTGTCGCTACAAGGGGGTGAGGCGCAGCGATTGACAACACTTTCGACCGGTGTTTCAGGCGCAAAAATTTCGGATGACGGAAAATACATTGCCTTTACTTCGCGTGTATTTCCGATGGCCTTTACAGATTCTTTGAGTAAGAAAATGGTCGAAGAAAAGAAGAAAATCAAAACGAAGGCGCGGGTATATACGACATTTCCGATTCGGTATTGGGATGCGTGGTTGGATGAAAAGCAGGGCCATGTTTTTGTGATGGATGCTTCAGGCTCAGCGCCAAAAAATATTTTTAAAGACGTGTCTATTGTTGAGTCCAAAGGTTTTCGCTTAGGTGGATTTTCGTTTAGCCCGGATAATCAATCGATTGTTTTTTCTGCGAGTTCGGATTTTCATACTTCGGCGTATCAGTCGCCGACGTTTAATTTGTATCAAATTTCAATTAGCGGAGGAAAAGAGAAGGCATTGACTTCGGATGGAATGGATTATACCGGGGTAGATTTTACGGGGGATGGTCATTATTTGATTACGACGGGGAATTTGAATGGAAATAAATTGTATTATTTACCGCATGTGTATCGTTTTGCATGGCCGGCGATGACGGGGAAGATGGAATTGGCGGCTAAATTGGATCGGCCTTTAAACGATTATGTGGTTGCGGGATCGGATATGGTGGCGAGTATTGAGGATCAGGGGGTGGATCGTTTGGTCAAAATTTCAACGGAAAACGGTTCTGTTTCACCGCTTTTAGGTGGGGATATGGGTTCTTATACGGGTGTTTCGGTGGCGGCTTCGGGGGCTTTGGCCTTTAATTATCAGCATTTGGGTGCTGCGCCTGAGGTGTACTCGTATGTGGGTTCCAAGAAACTTGCGATTTCGAAATGCAATGATGGGGTATTGGCGGGTTTGGATATGCCGCGTCCGGAGGTGATTTGGACGACGACGAGTCGCGGCAAAAAGGTGCGGAGTATGGTATTAAAGCCGGCGGGATTTGATCCGAATAAGAAATATCCTTTGTTTGTGTTGATGCATGGGGGACCTGCGATTTCGATTAAGGATAATTTTGGGTATCGTTGGAATGCTCATATTTTGGGAGCTCCGGGTTATGTGTTGGTCATGACGGATTATACGGGTTCGACGGGATATGGGGAAAAATTTACACAGGATATTCAGTATGATCCGTTTCGGGGACCAGGGAATGAGATTTTGGAGGCTGCTGCGGATGCGATTAAGCGTTTTTCGTATATCGATGGAACGCGTCAAGCGGCGGGGGGAGCTTCGTATGGGGGGCATTTTGCTAATTGGATGCAGGCGACGACAACGCATTTTAAATGTTTGATTGCGCATGCGGGATTGGTGAATTCGGAGGCGCAATGGGGAACTTCGGATGTGATCTGGGGGCGGGAGTTGATGAATGGGGGTGCGCCGTGGGTGCCTACGAAGACGTGGGCTGAGCAAAATCCGATGCGTTATGCGGCGAATTTCAAAACACCGATGTTATTAACGGTAGGTGAAAATGATTTTCGGGTACCGATTAATAATACGATTGAGAACTGGAGTATTCATCAGCGTTTAAAGATTCCGAGTAAGTTGATCGTTTTCCCTGGTGAAAATCACTGGATCTTGAATCCTGAAAATTCGAAATTTCATTATCAGGAGATTGCGGCTTGGTTAGCGACTTACTTGAAGCCATAAGCCTTACCGGCCTTAGTAGCCTTACCTTCGCCAATCCTTGCCGGTTTGGCGAAGGTAGGTGAAAAAAAACAAATTCCTTTTTAGAAAACTTATAATTAAGATTTGAGCTAGCTTCGCCA
This sequence comes from uncultured Cytophagaceae bacterium, assembly GCA_903907745.1. Classification (GTDB taxonomy): domain Bacteria; phylum Bacteroidota; class Bacteroidia; order Cytophagales; family Spirosomataceae; genus Aquirufa. Next base: position 7,281 of record CAIVPF010000021.1, read on the forward strand.
AACCGGCGAGGATTGGCGAAGCTAAGCGGAAAAAATTAATTTTCGACCTATAAAACTTATAAAATCACCATTTGCCCAGTTCTTACGGAATCATCGCAGGCAAAGGCAATCCGAAGGCTATTTACCGCATCATCTAGGTGATCTGTTAGATCCAAATCTTCTTGAATCGCTTGTAAAAAATAAGCCTGTTCCCGGTCGCATAGTCCTTGATGATCCGGCTCGTCGGTCAGATTCACCCATTCGTCAGGCCGAGTAAACTCATTTTTCGCATCGATATCCGCCCAATGCACCCGAAGAGATTCTGTTTTCGTATGCGATTCTACCGAATCTGATTTGCCCTCGCCACCGGCTTCTTTGGCAACAATGGACACACTGCCTTTAGGGCCGAAAACGTCTTTGACGAAATAGGCCGTTTGTGAAATCATGGGACCCCAGCCGGCTTCATACCAACCCACCGATCCATCCTCAAAATGAATCTGCAATTGCCCATAATTATAATTACCCGCCGGAATGTCTTCCGTCATGCGCGCACCGATAGCCGACACACGAATCGGTTTGGAACGCGTCATTTGACACATCACATCGATATAATGTACCCCGCAATCCACAATCGGACTTAAACTCTTCATTAAATTCCGATGCACATCCCACATATAGCCATGGCTTTGTTGGTTTAAATTCATGCGCATCACCAAAGGCTTTCCTAAATTTTTGGTGATCTCAATAAACTTTATCCAAGATGGATGATGTCGTAAAATATAACCAACGACCAATTTTTTCCCCGACCTACGCACCGCCGCCGCCACATTTTCCGCTCCTCGCAATGAATCCGCAATCGGCTTCTCCAAAAACACATGACATCCCGCTTCCAAAGCCATGATGGAAAATGCCTCATGGGTATCCGGATACGTGGAAATACAAACAGCATCCGGCTTCGTTTCCCGAAGCGCATGCGCATAATCTGAAAATAGGGGATAGCCCCCGCCTAACTCTACATTTAATTTTTCTTTACTTGCCCCCGTCGAAACCAAGCCACAAATGGCAAAGCCCGGCGACGTATGATAGGCCATGGCATGCGATGCACCCATGTTTCCACAGCCTACAACTAAAACTCGAATGATTGGTGATTGACTCATTTGAAATAGGTTTAAGCCCTAAAATTACAAAGAATCCTTAGGATTGCCATTTCCTTGCCTACATTTTGCAGATTCTATACGCATCAATAATCCCCTAAAATCCTTGCAAAGGCAAATAAATTTCAAAAATCTTTTATTGTACCAAAATTATACATTAAATTGTATCATTATTATTTAAATCCATATCCGCCAATGAATCGTAACGAATTTTTACAAAGATCTAGTGCTCTATTGGCCGGAAGTCTTTTTATGCCTTCCATTTTGTCATCTCAAGCCTTTACAAAGAAGCCTTTAGGTGTTCAATTGTTCACGCTTTTTGGTAAAATTGACCAAGATGTCAAAGGAAATTTGCAAAAATTAGCCGAGCTCGGATACACCGAAATCGAATCAGCCTTTAGTTTTAAGCCCGGATTTTATGGTTTATCAGGGTCCGATTTCATGTCAATGCAAAAGGATTTAGGCCTGAAATGGGTTTCACATCACGTGATTGGTGCGCCATTTAAGCCCCGTCCAGGGATGGATGCTTCACGTATGCCTAAATTGCCGACGCTGAAAAATGATGCCAATGAATTAGTCGATACCGTAGCCGCTGCGGGTGTCAAATACATGGTTTGTGCGAATATCCCGATTGAAAATAAAGCGGAAGTAGCTGAGGCCGTCGAATTGTTGACCAAAACAGGCCAAGCAGCCAAAAAAGCAGGCCTCGTTTTCTGTTACCATAACCACGATGCCGAATTTAAAATGATCGATGGACAACGGGCCTTTGATGTTTTTTCAAAAGAAATTCCGGCCGATCTCATGAAGTTTGAACTCGATTTAGGCTGGGCTTCCAAGGCCGGTGAGGATCCTGTGGCACTATTTGCCCAGCAACCCGGTCGTTTCCCCCTTTGTCACCTAAAAGATTTCGACACTGACTTTAAAAATATAGTTCCTGTCGGGACAGGAATTGTCAATTACAAACGTATATTGGACGCATCTACCAAAGGCGGTGTCCAACATTTCTTTGTAGAACATGATATGCCCAAAGACGCATTCGAGAGTTTAAGTATTTCAAAAAAGAACCTCGATTCGATTTTATAAAAATATTTTGATGAAGTAAATTGGTGATTACAAAAAAATCCTCGCCGCTTGGCAAGGATTTTTTTTAGCTCAAAATAAAAAACTCATAAGGTCCACACCTCAGATGTTCCTCATCCGAACCGACTATAAAACTTTTTCCTGACCAGGCATCTCTCAGTTCCAAAGGTCTTTTCCCCTCACGTTCAAAAGCAAACCAAGTCAAATCCTGCACCTCACCACTAAAATTAAAGATAAAATAAACGCGTTCCTCACCGATATACCGCTCATATCCCACCACCGAACGGTTATGGCTGGCCATCCAATCAATATTTTTTAAGTCGGCCACCACATCTAAGGATTTACGTAAACTAATTAATCGTTGGGTCGCTGAAAAAACCTGTTGCTCCACCGTCCCCTCCTTCTCCGCTTTTTTATTCTTTTTCCAATCGATGACCGGTCGGTGCATCCAACGATTATCATAAGCCTTCCCCGCATCCTGTAAATAAGAATAGTCATTCGTATAGCCCATCTCATCCCCATAAAACAAAACCGGAACTCCGCCCAAAAACATGCAATGCGCCTGCATTAAAATGATTTTTTGGATTGCGGTTGCAATCGCCAACTTATTTTTAGACGCTAACGCCTTCTCTAATCCACACAGGGATGCCAAGGAACCCGAAATTCGTGCATCCTGGGTTTTGGGATTAACCGCAAATAAAGCGCCAGTGGCCGGCGAATCCTCCTGCACCCCGCCATAATGGTTTTTCATGTACATTCGATGCAAATAAGGCGTATAGCCTGATTGTTCGATCATGTGATCATCATAGCCGAGGCCGATGTCATCGTGGCAGCGCGTATACGTAATCCAACTCGCCCCCAAAGGTTTCTTAGACAATTCCGATTGAGCCGCCAACATCACCCGCGTATCTGCCGTTGCCAACGCATCCCATTGAACCGCCATATGCGTCGCATTATACGCAAAATCACATTCATGCGTGGCAAATCGGCCTTTTCCAAAATACTCCATGATTTGCGCTGGGGCCACAATCGCCTCGCCCAATAGTGCCATTCCCGGTGTCGCCACCTCCACGCACAACTTAATCATTTGCAATAATTTATGCGCCTCAGGGAGATTTTGGCATGTCGTTCCTACTTGTTTCCAAATGAAGGCCGGTGCATCGATCCGAAGAACATCCACCCCCAAATTGGCATAATAAAATACATTTGCCAACATCTCCACGAACACCTTCGGATTCCTATAATTTAAATCCCATTGATACTGGTGAAACACCGTCATCACCCATTTGTCCATGCGCTCATCATAAATGAAACTACCCGGCGAGCTCTCTGGGAAAATCTCAGGCATGTCTTTTTCCATTTCATCGGGTATCCGACGATCCTCATACATGTAGAAATACTCCTGAAATTCCTGATCCCCCGACCGCGCTTTTTTGGCCCATTCATGGTGATGGGACGTATGATTTAAGACGATATCAATCATCAAATACATGCCTTTTTCCTGCATGCTCGACTGTAAATCACTTAAATCCTGAATGTTCCCTAATTTTTCTTCGATTGCCCGGAAATCCTCCACCGCATATCCGCCATCGGATTCCCCTTCCGGACTTTTAAAAATGGGCATTAAATGCAAATAATTAACCCCCAAGGTTTCGAAATAGTCAAGTTTTTGTCGAAGCCCGCTGAGATTACCCGCAAATCGATCCACATATAGGCTCATGCCGGCCAATTGATTACTTAAAAACCATGTCCCCACCTTCTCCTTCTCTGCATCTCGCTTTTTCAAAGACTCTTTGCGCGCTATGTGCGCTTGGCAGATTTGATCCAAAAGTGCCTCAAATAATCCCTCAGCCTGCGGATGATCACCATAAATTAGCTGAAAAATTTCAGCGATGTCATTGACATTCGCCCCCAAGCGTTGGGCAAATCCCACCTCTTTAATGTTATAGTTGGCCAAATAGCCATTGATTTTTTTTTGCAAAATTGAGTTATACACGTGAACTAGCTAAAAATTCGATTCGTTAAATGTTTAAATGCTTCCATCGCGCCTAAGTATTCGCAAGTTCTTGCGCCGGCTTTATTGGCATTTTGAATGATTTTTTCCCAGACAGGAAAATCCAATGTGTCCAGGTCTGTTTTTAGCTCATCCAATTGATACAAAACCGCCCCCACAAAAGCATCACCTGCCCCGGTGGTATCCACAGGTTGAATCGGGATGCTCGGAATGATATATGTTTTTCCATGAAGCCCTAACAGCGTTCCTTCTTTACCTAAGGTGATCGTAAAAACCCCTTTACAAACGGCAAGGAGTTTTTGGGCGGCTGTGGTTAAGTCATTTTCACCCGTGATTAAAAAGGCCTCCTCGTCGCTCAATTTGATGAAATCGGCTTCTTTGAGGAAAATCCACGATTGGTGAATGAAGCTTTCTTGGAGATGACCGAACAATAAATGCCGGTAATTTGGGTCAAAACTGATGATTTTCCCATGGGCTTTCGCCTTATCTTTTAAATGATAATAGGCCTCGTTTAAGGGACCATCTAAAAATGCCGTGGCGGAACCGAAATGAAGAATGGACAAGTCGTCTACCCTAATTTGTTCGATTTCAGCTTTGGTTAATTGGGCATCCGCGCCCCGATTAAAGACAAAATCCCGTTCACCATCAAGCATCAGGGAGACAAAAGCGAAGGTCGTAAAATAGCTAGGGTCCAAGTGGAGATGTGTGGTGTCCACGTGGAAATCTTCCATGACTTGTTTTAATTGACGACCAAATGGATCATCCCCCACTTTGGCAGAAAGGCAAATATTTCCACCGAGCGCACCGATGGCCGCGGCTACGTTCGTGGGGGCACCGCCTGGCTTTTTAAGAAAATGTTGGCCTTCGGATAGACTTTGTCCCTTGTCGGTACAAATCATATCTATCAAGGCTTCTCCAATACACAATACACTCATTAGGCGACTTTTTCTTCAGATGATTTAATCAATGAGGTAGCTAGCGCAGCGATGGCCAGAAAACCTCCCGCAAAGGTAATCGCATTTCTTGGATCTGAACCCAAAAAATGTTCAAAAATATAGCCGAAACTCAGGGTTTGAATGATCATCGGAATCACAATCATCATATTGATAATTCCCATATACACGCCATATCGTTCTTTGGGTAATTCATTTACGACCAATAAATATGGTACGCCCATCATACTCGCCCAGGCCACCCCAAAACCAATCATGGGCGCAAAAAGCAAATATTTGTCGTGGATATTTGGTATAATCATCAAGGAAATCGTTGCTCCCAATAAACAAACAATGTGCACAAATTTAGCTCCGAATTTCTTAGCTAATGTTACCAACCCAAAGGCCGATAAAAAAGTCACAATATTATAAAAGCCATTGACCAATCCCGTCCAAGCCGCAGCTTCTTCATATAGCTTTAAGTTCTCCTCCGAGGAAGTATTCCAAACCGACCGGGCGATGCTTAAGGGCACATATTGCCAATAGCAAAAGAGCGCGTACCATTGAAATAAATAGACAAGGGATAATTGCCAAAGGACTTTTGGCATATCTCCAATCGCCTCGATAATCTCCAAAAATGGCGTAAAAAATCCATGGTCGCTCGCACGTAGGGCGGCTAATTCTTCCTCGGTTGGCGGAATTTCTGGCGTTTTACTCACCGACCAAAGTACCGAACCGATCGAGCAAATACTACCCACGAAAAAGGAACCATAGACCCAATAAGGAATTCCAACGTCGCTAGCGCCCTTGATCGTCGATTGAAAAACGAATAGGGATACATTCGCTAAGGTGATCCCTAAACCGGTAAAAAAACTTTGGGTGAGGAAGCCTTTGGCTAATTGATTCGTCGGTAATTTATCGGCAATAAAAGCCCGATAAGGCTCCATCGCCGTATTATTGGCTGCGTCTAAAATCCACAATAAACCTGCCGCCATCCACAGGCTCTTGCTAAATGGAAAGGCGAATAGGCAAAGACTGCAAAGAATGGCGCCGATGAGGAAAAAGGGTTTCCTTCGACCGTATTTAGATGACCAGGTTTTGTCGCTCATGGCCCCGATGATCGGTTGGATCAGTAACCCTGTCACCGGCCCTGCCAGAAATAGGAGCGGTAATTCACTTTCTTTGGCGCCAAGAAAACTGTAGAGGGGACCTATGGCCGTTTGCTGTAATCCAAAGCTGTATTGAATGCCAAAAAATCCAACGTTCATGTTGATGATTTGGCTGAAACTTAATTGTGGTTTTGTTAAAGACATATGTATAGGGCTATTCCAAGTTGAATATAGATATTTCTAATGGATATGCCCAAACTGTCCTAGGCTGTCCGATTAATATTCTTGCGAAAGTGGATGTATCATGAGCTCATCGATGACGACATGGGCCGGTTGGTTCATCATGAAATAAATAGATTCTGCCATGTCTTCTGGGCTGAGCCAAGTGGCATGTTCCGGAGAACCTTGGGGCGCTGCATGAAACATGGAATCTACTAAACCAGAATACACAGTGGATACTTTGATGCGGTCTTTGCGCAGTTCTTTTCGAAGGGCTTCCGTGAAAGCGTGCTGGGCATATTTACTTGCGCAGTACAAGGAACCTCCGTCGAAAACCCGTTTGGCTACATCCGAGGCGATGGAAATGATATGTCCTTTTTGAGCGCTTTTCATGTAGGGGGTGACGGCCTTGGAACAGAGAAAAGTGCCTTTGACGTTTGTGGAAAATATGGAATCCCAGGTCGTTGCGGAATAGGATTCTGTCGGGCCAAAAGCGCCTATTCCTGCGTTATTGACAAGAAAATCAATTTTTTGAAAGGTGTGAGCGGTTTTGTCGATGGCATCTTTGATAAACGATTCGTCGCCTACATCGCCGGCAAAGTACAAGGGCCGATGTCCAATTTCGGCAATTTCGGCCGCTAAATCTTTTAAGTCGCCGAGGCTACGGGCGATGAGGCTGAGTTGGAAATTATGTTTTGCCAATAGCAAGGCTAAGGCGCGACCGATGCCTTTGGAGGCTCCTGTGATGATGGCGGTGGGGTAGGAGGAATTCATGATGTTTTTTTATTCGTTTAACGGTATGAACTTACAAAAAAATAGGCGCTATCATGCCATCGATTGAAAAGAGATTTACAAGGGGAAGCGCTTAGGGAAGGTTCATCGAATTTGTTTTTGACACTATTTTTATAGTATTTTAAACAATTCCTATTTTTGTTTTGAAGAAATCCATCGCATTTTTAGTTAATCCACAAAAAAAATCGGCCAACATCTTGGCCTACCTAACTTGGGTTTTGGCCAAGGTGGCACAGGAAATGCCCGCGTGGCAAATCCAAGTTTTTAGTGAAAAGTGGCCGGAGAATTTTGAAGGTGTGGATGAGATTTGGTTGTTGGGAGGCGATGGAACCTATCATTATTTTATTAATCATTATCCTACATGTTCCTTGCCCATTGCCTTATTTAAAGGGGGAACGGGCAATGATTTTTTTTGGAAGGTTTTTGGGGACATCAGTCGTGAACAACATTTATCTGATGTATTAAAAGGAAAAACTGAGGCTTTGGATGCGGGGCAGGTGAATCATATGTTATTTTTAAATGGGGTGGGTATTGGAATTGAAGGGGAGGTGCTGCGTTCGATGGATGCGATTCGATTTATTGGTGGGGCGATTGGCTATTATTTGGCGGCGATCCCCAATATTTTGCGATTTAAGGAATACGGGCTTTGGTTTGATAAAAAGAATGCTCAGTCGGTAAAATCAGTCTTTCTATGCATGGTGTTTAATTCTTCTCGAGCGGGGGGAGGATTTCATTTTTTCCCGATGGCCTCGGTTCGGGATGGTAGGTTGGACATGCTGCTCTGCGAACCCTTGCCCGTGATCAAACGTTTGTTTTACATGCCTAAAATCCAACAAGGTAAACATGTGAACTATTCATTTTTAGAATTTTCTCAAATTACGGCTAAAACCATACATTGTGATCGAGTTCTTCGCGCCCAAGTGGATGGCGAGGTCTTGGAATCTGATACATTTGATTTTAAAATTCTTCCTGCTAAATTTAGGTTTATTGTCCCTTAACGAATAAAATATGAAAAATAAGTATGCCTTTGTAATAGTTTTTATGATGCTTTCGAGCGCCTTGTTTTCTCAGGATGCGGAAAAGAAAAAAGTGATAAGTCGATTGAGCAAACTGGAATCCACCTACAGTCAAATAGCCAATAAAATTTGGGGTTTTGCGGAGGTGGGATATAAGGAAAAGCAAAGTTCTCAATTGTTACAGGAAACGCTTAAACAAGCTGGTTTTTCTATTGAATCTGGGGTGGCTGGAATTCCGACTTCATTTGTAGCAAGTTTCGGCCAGGGAAAACCGGTCATCGGCATTATGGCTGAATATGATGCCTTGCCGGGAATGTCACAGGATTCCATTCCGACTAAACGTTCGATCGGTGCCACAGCGGGCCATGCTTGCGGTCATCATTTATTTGGTACGGCTTCTGTTGCCGCGGCGATTGCCTTGCGGGATTGGATGAAGGAAACGGGTCAAAAAGGGACCATTAAATTGTTCGGATGCCCGGCGGAGGAGGGTGGTTCAGGAAAGGTGTATATGGTGCGGGACGGACTTTTTGAGGGTGCGGATGTGATGTTGCACTGGCATCCAAACGACGTGAATTCGGTTTCGAATACCTCGTCATTGGCCAACAAAACAGGTAAATTCAGATTTTATGGCTTGTCTTCGCATGCTGCAGCCTCGCCTGACCGAGGAAGATCGGCCTTAGATGCGGTGGAGGCGATGGATTTCATGGCTAATATGATGCGGGAACACGTACCTCAAACCACTCGGATTCATTATGTCATTACAAATGGCGGAAAGGCGCCCAATATTGTTCCGGATTTTGCGGAGGTGTATTATTATGTGCGTTCGCCGCAACGGGATATCGTCGAAGATGTGTGGGGTCGTTTGCAAAAAGCGGCTGAAGGTGCGGCTTTGGGAACAGGTACGCGCTTTGAATTGGAATTGATTGGTGGGGTATATGAAATGTTGCCGAATGATGTTTTGGCTGGGGTAATGAGTTCAAATTTACAGCAAGTCGGGGGTTATAGCTTAAGCCCGACTGAATTGGCTTTTGCCAAACAAATCCAACAAACAGAAGGAATGCGTCAGGTGGATTTAGGTTCCACGCAATCGGTAAGTCCGGGTCGGCCGGATCCATCGAGTGGGGGAAGTACGGATGTGGGGGATGTGAGTTGGGTGGTTCCAACGATTGGTTTAGGGGCAGCTACTTGGGTACCGGGGACGAGTGCACATAGTTGGCAAGCCGTCGCCGCCGGCGGAACCAGTATAGGCAAAAAAGGTATGATGGTGGCAGCTAAGACATTGGCATCCACGGCTATGGATTTATTCAAAAACCCAAAACTGATTGAGGATGCGAGAGCGGAATGGAAAAAAAGAACTGGGGAAACGTTTAAATATAAGGCCTTATTGGGAGACCGGAAGCCGGCATTGAATTATCGGGATTAAATTTTTGGTCATCGGAATCGTATGTTTAATCGATTCTTATTGTTGAATCGGCGCAAAGTCATTTTTAAATATGAAAATTCCGATTAGATTTGATCTTGTTTGTAATTGGACTTTATGGAAAAAAAGGAACTAAGTAGGTATCATTTTTTGAAATCCATTGGATTTAAGGGTTCGGCTTTGATGGCTATTTTGGCTTCTTGTACGCAGAAGGAAGATTATGTCTTGGATTCTTTGATTGTCAATAAAAATTTACAGCCGGTTAAAACCTTAGATAGTACGCAGGCGACTGCTTTGCCATCCTCTGGGGGAACGGCTTTGCCAGGAACTACGCCTGGGGGGACAGGGGGGTCGACAGGAGGTACAACTTCCTTGTCGGGAAAAGTGACCACGGACGAACTGAATTCGATCAAAAATTTTCTTTTAAAAATCGATTTGACGAGTGGGTCAGCGGCTGCGCTAAACACAGCAGGTGGGTATATTATTTCGAATTCGATTGTTGTGGCAGCCTTTAATCCGGGTGAGTATGTGGCGGCACAAAATTTATGTACCCATCAGCCGCGTCAACGAATCATATTTAATCGTTCTGAATTTTATTGTACTGATCATGGTGCTCGGTTTTCGATAACAGGTCAGGGTTTGAATTCCTTGGGCAGCCGAGGATTAGTGGTGTATCGAACAGCCAATGATGGCAAAACCTTATTGGTTTATTCTTAAATTTTATCATATGCAATTGCTTTTTGTTTTTTTAATGGCATGGATAGGCTGGGGAAATGATTTATCGACCGCTCAGCAAGAAGCCAAGGGTCAGCACAAATTAATTTTGCTTAATTTTTCGGGTTCGGATTGGTGTGGGCCTTGTATTAAATTAAAGAAAGACGTGTTTGAATCTGAGGAATTTCAGGCATTTGCGGAGGCGAATTTGGTATTGGTTCGGGCGGATTTTCCGCGATTGAAGAAGAATCAATTGGCGAAAGACCAACAAGCAAAAAATGATGCCTTGGCTGAGCGCTATAATCATGACGGGAAATTCCCTTTGACAGTTTTGTTGAATGAGCAAGGCAAAGTGCTGAAAGAGTGGGATGGTTACCAGCCATCGACGTCGAAGATGGTAGCTGAAATCCAACATTTTAGGTAAATGCATGAGGTTATTTAAACGCACGGATTTATTGATGGGAAATCGCTTCGACCTCGGAGTGGTGGGGGAGGATGAGTCCTTGGCTTTACAAGCCTTGGAAAAAGCGGTGCAAGAAATTCAGCGAATCGAGCAATCGTTTACAAGCTACCGACCTGATTCTCAGGTGAATTTAATAAATGCCAAAGCGGGTGAGGAACCACACAAGGTGGATTTGGAAATTATCCAATTAATTGAGCGGGCACGTAAAATTTCAGAATTGACCCAAGGGGCCTTTGACTTAAGTTATGGCTCATTGGATAAGCGTTTTTGGAATTTTGATCGGGAGATGACGGAATTGCCATCGGAGGAATTGGCGAAATCGTCGATTCAATTGATTGATTATCAAAATATTATCGTGAATCGTTCTGAATCGACTGTATTTTTGGCTAAAAAAGGGATGCGCATTGGTTTTGGAGGGATAGGTAAGGGATATGCGGCGGATTGTGCGAAACGGGTATTGCTTGAATGTGGTTTTTCAAATGGGTTGGTGAATGCGTCGGGGGATATGTGTGGGTGGGGTGTTCGGCCGGATGGCCGGGATTGGACGATTGGGATTTCGAATCCGGATCGGCCAGCGGAGGTGTTTTCGGAGTTTTCATTGCGGAATTCGGCGGTGGCGACATCGGGTAATTATGAAAAATTTGTGCTCATTGGCGGACAAAAATATTCGCATACGATACATCCAAAAACGGGATTTCCGATTAAGGGTATAAAAAGTGTGACGATTTTTGCGCCGATGGCCGAGTTGGCCGATGCCTTAACGACGCCCGTCGCAGTGATGGGCGTGGAGGTGGGATTGGATTTGATAAACCAACTAAAAGGTGTGGGATGTTTACTGATCGATGATGCCGATCGATTACATGCATCGGATAATGTAAGATCAATGAGTTTAGCTAGTTAAGGAATATGAAAAAAATAATGCTTGGGTTAATGGGATTTGGAATGCTGTTTTTTCAATCGTGTACGGCGGTGAAAGAGTTTCAAAAAAATCGGATTAACGATTCGGAAATGGAATTGTCTTCTCGGAAGAGTGAGAAATTTGAGCAAAGTTTTTACTTATATCGCGAGGGGGCTTCAGGCGCGAATGGCGGTAAGAGTGGCGGAGGCTGTGGCTGTAACTAAGGGATAGGACGATGAAAAAAGTAGTTTTAGCGATTGGATTATATTGTTCGTTTTTACCAATGGTAAAATCGCAGGAGTTTCTGTTTTATAACCGTTCGCCAAAAGGAGGAAGTACGATGACCGATAATAGTTCGGATTTTGTGAAGCGTCAATTGAAGTTTGAGGAGGTGAATTTAGTGGCGGGATATTATTTGCAAGACGGGAATAATTCGGCGGTAACGGGGGGGATTGGGACGGAAAAATTAACGGATTTAGCAAATTCTTTTGAGATTCGTTTTTCCAAATTGGATCGTTTTAAGCGGACGCATAGTTTTACCTTAGATTTTAATATTGATAATTATACCTCGGCCAGTTCCGATAAAATTGACCCATTGACGGTTTCCTCGGCTTCGAGGAAGGATACGCATATTTATCCGAGTTTTTCGTGGTCGGTGAATGATGCGGAAGTTGGGTTTACGCAGGGTTTGAGTTATTCCTATTCGACGGAATATGATTATAAATCGCATGGGATTAATGCATTTATTACGAAACTTTCCAAGGACAAAAACACGGAAATTTCCGTGAAGGCGGGTGCCTTTTTTGATACCTACATGTGTATATTGCCTGCGGAATTGAGGCCTTATTCTTATCCATCGGGCGCTGAGCGGGACCAAGTTGGGATTGATTATAAGCCTCGGAATTCATACAATGGATCGCTTTCGATTTCTCAGGTGATTAATCAGCGTTTGCAGGTGATGGCGATGATTGAGCCGAGTTTTCAGGAGGGTTTATTGAGTACGCCTTTTCATCGGGTGTTTTTTACGAATGGGAATTCGACGGTGGAGAAATTGCCGGGAACGCGGTTTAAATTGCCTTTTGGTTTACGTTTAAGTTATTTTGCGGGTGACAAAACGGTGATTCGGGCATTTTATAGGGCCTATGTGGATGATTGGGGGATGACGGCGCATACGATGAATTTGGAGGTGCCTTATAAGATAACGCCGTTTTTCTCGGTGAGTCCCTTTTATCGGTTTAATGCACAATCGGCCGTGCGTTATTTTAAGCCCTATGCGCAGCATGCGACAACGGAGAATTTTTATACGTCTGATTATGATATTTCTAGTTTCACGAGTCAATTTATGGGATTAGGTCTTCGGATTGCGACACCGGGTGGAATAATGGGTATTACGAATTTCAATTCTTTAGAAATTCGCTATGGGTATTATTCTAGGTCAACTGGAATGGTGGGCCATAGCATTTCCGCACACATAAAAATCAAGTAGTTGATAAGCCAAATGGCGGGAAAATCATTTTTCCCCTTTAGCTTTGTCAATCCTTGCCGGTTTGACAAAGCTAGGGATGACCGACAAAGCGAAGGATGACCGACAACCGACAAAGCGAAAGACAAAAAAATAGAAATGTAATTGTTGTATGAACGAAAAATTAAACCTACAAATCGAAGCCGCTTTATCCCTCGAAATTAGCGAGGAGCGAAAGGCGATTTTGCAAGTCCTCATCGACTACATGAAACAAAAGCGTAAAAATGAAGCGCCCATTCGCTTAAACTTCATTTGCACGCATAATTCGAGAAGATCCCAGTTTTCTCAGATTTGGGCACAAACGGCGGCCGATTATTTCCAAATTCCCGCCCAATGCTATTCCGGTGGCGTCGAAGTGACAGCTTGTAACGAACGGGCGGTTGATTCCTTAGAACGTTTTGGCTTTCTTATTTCAAAACGTGGCCACTCAAATCCAATTTACATTACCTTTCACACCCAGGACGCACGCCCTATCCTCGTTTTTTCCAAATTATTCGATGACCCCGTAAATCCCCACAGCTCCTTCGCGGCCGTCATGACTTGTGACCATGCCGACGAAAACTGCCCCTTCATCCCCGGCGCCGAAGCCCGCATCCCCGTTCGCTACGAGGACCCAAAGGCCTTTGATGACACGCCCCTAGAAGCAGAAAAATACGATGAACGCTCCTTGCAAATCGCCAGTGAAATGTTTTATGTTTTTTCAAGAATAGGCCTGAATTAAGTCTCTATTTGTATTTTTTTCAGATATCCTACCCCCTTTAACCAAATCCCGAGGGGCTGTTGGGCAAACCAACAATCGAAGAATTCGTTCATCATTCAAATGACAGGCATGCACCATCATTTGTTCAAATTCCTGAATTTCATCCCTTCAAGATACACCTTAGGACGTATGATCCCGAACGATCAACCAACGCCCCTTTTTTTTCTTTAAAACCAACGTAAAATAGCCTCCCACATCACCCACGGCCAGTCTGGTCAAATGCCATTTGCCTAATACCCAGGCGCTTTGGCCCGCCGTCACATCGATTTCCAAAATATCAAAATTCAAAGTCCCCATCGCATCCTTATTCGGATAGGTTTTCAAATAACGCTCCAAAGTTGCCTTCCAGCCCTTCGTTACCCCCGCTTTCCCAATAAATTTCAAATCCTCCGATTTCTCATAATAGTCCATAAATGCCGGAATATCTCCTCGGTTCCAATGCCCAATCTGCGTTTGTAACACCTCCTGAATCGCTAATGAATCCTTCGTTTTTTGACCAAAAAACGAAATTGAAATAAATAAAAAAGGGATAAACAAATATTTCATATGATGCTTTATTTTGTTGTGCCCAAATTTGTCGACAAATCCCCAAATTTGGTAGCATTATCCATTATATAATTTTTATTCTTCGATTAATGTATCATTTTTGTAAAATATATTTTAAACGTACTATGAAGAAAACTTACCTTTTAATCCTTTGCCTATTTAGTGTAATATCGGCTTTTGCGCAAGCTCCCGATGAAAATCGATTTGTCAAAACCGTCTTAGTCGATAAATTAGACGAACCCATGGTCATGGCCTATTTGCCTGACGGAAAAATTTTAATGATCGAACGGAAAGGAGACATCAAACAATTCGATCCTAGTTCAAAGGAATTAAAAACGATCGCGCATGTAAACGTGAATACCAAATATACTAACCGGGTCGGAGTCGTTCGCGAAGCTGAAGAAGGTCTAATTGGCCTAGCCTTGGATCCTAAATTCAAAGAAAATCATTGGCTTTACTTGTATTACGCGCACCCAACCGAGAAAAAACACATCTTGGTCCGTGCCGAAATGAAAGGAGATCAGATTTTATTAGACCAACAAAAAGTCGTTCTCGAAGTACCCGTTCAACGCGAAGAATGCTGCCATACCGGCGGTGGAATGACTTTCGATAAAGCAGGAAATTTATTTTTAACGATTGGAAATAATACATCCAATAGTAATAACGATGGCTATTCGCCTATCGACGAACGTCCAGGTCAAGCCTATTGGGATGACCAACGTGGCGCCGCAAGTACCAACGACCTACGCGGTAAAATCTTACGCATCCATCCTGAAAAAGATGGTTCATATTCCATTCCAAAAGGCAATTTATTCCCTGTCGGAACTCCAAAAACAAAACCTGAAATCTACACAATGGGTCATCGGAACCCTTGGCGTGTAAGTATTGATTCTAAAACTGGATTTATTTATTGGGGTGAAGTTGGCCCTGACGCTTCCGTTGACGGCCCACGCGGCCCTCGTGGATACGATGAATTCAACCAAGCCAAAGGTCCCGGATTTTTCGGATGGCCCTATTTCATCGGAAATAACATTCCTTACACGGATGTGAATTTTGCCACGCTAGAAATCGGACCCAAATTCAATCCAGTTAATCCTGTCAATGAATCACCGAATAACACAGGTTTACGCGAATTACCAGCGGCTCAAAAGGCATTCATTTGGTATCCATATGCAGTATCTGAAGAATTTCCTTTAGTAGGAGCTTCAGGCCGTAGTGCAACCGGCGGACCCGTATATCATCGGTCAGATTTTCCAAATGCCAAGCGTCCTTTCCCAGCTTATTATGAAAATAAATTATTGATCGTCGAATTCATGCGGGGCTGGATTATGTCTGTGACCATGGACGAGCAAGGAAACTATAAATCCATGGAACGCTTTTTGCCTAACCAATCTTTTGGTAGCGCCATCGATATGAGCTTTAGCCCAGAGGGAGATTTGTACGTTTTGGAATATGGATCTGCATGGTTCAAAGGAAACGAAAATGCGCGTTTGGTAAAAATCGAATACCAAGGGGGAAATCGTAAACCACAAGTGGAGGCTTCTGCCACTAAATTAAAAGGAGCCATTCCGTTTAAAACGACCCTTTCTGCTGCAGGAACGAAGGACTTTGACGGAGATGCTTTGACATATACCTGGACCGTGAAAAAACTAGGTAATGTGGTGAAAACCTTAAAAGGAGAACATCCAGAATTGGCCTTAGTAGCTCCAGGTACCTATGAAGTTACTTTGAAAGCTACGGATGCGAAAGGCGCCTCGAATACAAGTACATTAGAATTATTAGTGGGTAATGAGGCCCCGGTAGTTGATGTAAATATTGAATCCACGAATAAATCATTTTATTTCGCGGACCAAAAAATCAAATACGCCGTTGCCGTAAAAGATAAAGAAGATGGTTCATTAGGAATGGGCATCGCGCCGGAATCTGTAGCAGCTACGATTGATTACATTGCTTCAGGCTATGATCCCATCGAAATGTCACAAAGTCACCGGAAAGCAGATAGTGATTTATTTGCTTCGGCTGGTTTGCGATTGATCAACAAAAGTGATTGTCGTTCATGTCACATCAACAATGTCCGTTCTGTAGGACCTAGCTACCAAGAAGTGGCTTTGAAATACAAAGGACAAAATATGTTAGATCATTTAGCGGATAAGGTAATCGCTGGGGGTGGCGGAGTTTGGGGAGATCATGCCATGGCAGCTCACCCACAAATTTCGAAAGCTGATGCGAAAACGATGGTTTCCTACATCTTAAGTTTAGGCGATGCCAAAGCTTCGAATGCCTTAGCTTTACAAGGTGAAATTTTTCCTGCAATTCCAAAAGATCAGGCAAATACCAAAGGCGTTTTCGTGGTTCGTGCTTCTTATTTAGACAAGGGCGCGAAGAAAACAGCTCCTGTGATGTCAGAGAAATGGGTGATTTTACGTAATCCTTGGTTAGATCCAGAAAAGGCAGATGCAAATTATGGTATCGAGCAATTAATCACGCCGTCTCGTTCCACGAACATGAAAGGAAAAAATCCCTACATCGCCTTTAAAGGTATCGATTTGACGGGTATTAAATCCTTTGATATTACCGCCAGTGCACCGGGAAGATCAAGTGCAGCGGGTGGAGTTATTGAAATCCACGTAGGTTCGCCTACTGGCCCTATGATCGGGAAAACGAGTCCAATTGCTGTTTCAAATGCAAGTTTTGGCCCGCCACCATCGGCTGCCAATGCCGCTCAAAAAGGAGCTCCTTTAGGAACGCCGGTCACGCCAGTTGCTGCTCCTGCCGGAGGAGGCCAAGGCGGCGGAGGCGGTATGCGTCGGATGTCGATGCCTGCTACCAAAGTAGATATTCAAGCCACGAGTGGTTTGCAAGATGTATATTTTGTGGCGGTGAATCCAGAAATCAAGGAGCAACAAATTGTTGTTCAAATTATGGGAATCGAAGCTAAATTATAAGATGCCGCTGATTACTCAAAAAGACATTGCTTTTGCAGGAAAAACTGCAATTATTGACCCGAAAGGGGAATATACATACCAACAAATTATCGATGCGTCCAGTCTCTGGGCGCATCGTTTTTTAAATGGACAATCCGATTTAAATGGAGCTCGTATTGCCTTCATGGTTAACCCTGGATTCGATTATGTAGCGGTTCAATGGGGCATTTGGAAGGCAGGTGGCGTGGCGGTTCCCCTATGTGTGACCTATCCGCTGGCCTCGCTGGCCTATGTGTTGGAAGATACCGCCGCAGAACAAGTCGTTATCGATACCGTATTTGAATCTATTCTATTAGATTATACCTCAGAAAAAGGGCTAAAATCCCATTTGCTTTCAAAGCCAAGTACACCCCTCATTGCTTCATTGCCTGAGGTCTCAAGCAAACGTCCCGCCTTGATTTTGTATACATCAGGAACTACCTCATTACCCAAAGGCGTGGTGAGTTCGCATGCTAACATCGATTTTCAAATGGAATCGCTCATTCAAGCCTGGGAATGGAATGAAGGTGATCGAACCATTTGTATTTTGCCATTACATCATATTCATGGTATCATTAATGTGGTGGGTTGTAGTTTATCGGTCGGCGGAATTTGTGAATTTCTTCCCAAATTCAGCGAAGAGGCCGTTTTTGATCGCTTGCTTTCAGGAGAATTAACTGTGTTTATGGCGGTCCCAACTATCTATTTTAAATTAATTGCTTATTGGGATTCTTTTTCTGAAGACCAAAAACAACTCGTTTTCCAAAAATTAAATGCCTTCCGCTTAATGGTTTCGGGTTCCGCGGCATTGCCTGTGTCGGTCATGGAAAAATGGCATGTGATTAGCGGGCATTGGTTGCTCGAGCGCTATGGAATGACGGAAATCGGGATGGCCATTAGTAATCCTTTTCATGGGGAGCGGAAACCAGGTCATGTGGGAATTCCATTGCCCGGCGTTCAGGTGCGTTTGATGGGGGATGAGGAGGAGATTAAGGAAGAATTAGTACCCGGCGAAATTCAAATTAAGGGCCCGAATGTATTTCAATCCTATTGGAATAAAGCCAAAGCGACCGAAGAGACTTTTACAGAAGATGCCTGGTTCAAAACCGGCGATGTGGCACATCTAGACCAAGGCTATTATAAAATTTTAGGTCGGAGTTCCGTTGATATCATCAAATCCGGTGGATATAAATTGTCGGCCTTAGAAATCGAAGAGGTGATTCGCCAGCATCCAGATGTGGCGGATTGTGGGGTGATGGGCTTAGCCGATGAGGAGTGGGGTGAAATCGTGGCCGTTGTCCTCGTTTTAAAATCTGAAATCGAAGTTAAAACCCTAAATGCTTGGATTAGAGAGCGTTTACCAGGTTATAAGGTACCTAGAAAATATCTCATCAAAGAAGAATTGCCCCGCAATGCGATGGGTAAAGTCACAAAAAATGACTTGAAAGCGATGTTTTAAGAGTAGAATCTTACCCGTTCAGGCTTTCTGATCTAAAAGCGATTAGCTCGTTTTTTATCTTTTGTGATTTTAAAATTTATCCGACAGTCTGTTTTGGGGAATGATGAAAAAACTATTCTTTTTACTTTTTTGTAGTCCTGTTTCGATTGTTTTTGGACAAAAAAATATCACCACGGCCTCCGATGCAACGGCGCCTCTGCATGCGCTTCAGCCCGATTATCCGACGCCCTATGGTGTGCCAACAGCCACAAAAATCCAAGAAACCCTCGATCGTGTTTTTGTTTATTTAGATAAAGCTACTCCTAGCTCCTTCATTGATAAATCTTCCAATTTACCTACCAGCGAATATGCGGCAACCACCGCCTTTGCCAAAGGCGATTTTCGGCCCATTTCCTATGAATGGGGGGTGACCTATTCGGGGATGTTGGCCTTATTTACTTGGACAAAACAGGAAAAATATCGGGATTATGTCTTTCGTCGCTTGGATGCGATTCAGGAGTATTTGCCTAAAGCAAGGGCATTCGAGGCCCTGCAACCCCAAAGTCCCCATGTATTAAAAGGTTTAATCTCACCCAAAGCCCTCGATGATATAGGTGCCATGGCGATGGCGGTCATTAAGGCGAAAGGCGCCGGATATGGAAAAGATGTTTCATTCATCACGCAGCGTGCTTCTGATTTTATTTTAAAGGAGGAGCATCGGCTTCCTGATCGGACTTTGGTTCGAATTCGGCCATTGAAAAACACGTTGTGGTTGGATGATGTATACATGGCGATTCCGGCTTTGTTGCAATTAGGAAAATCCACCGGAAATCCAGCTTATTTCGATGAGGCGGTATTTCAATTTAATGCCTATCGCAAACGTATGTTTAATGCTCAATTAGGGATTTTTATGCATGGCTATTTAGAAGGTGCGGAGGCACATCCTGAATTTCATTGGGCACGGGCGAATGGTTGGGCCTTATTAACCACGGTGGAGATGTTAGAATTTCTGCCCGCGAATCATCCTGGTCGGCCGGAGGTGTTGGCCCAATTGAAAAATCATCTGAA
>CAIVPF010000022.1 GCA_903907745.1 uncultured Cytophagaceae bacterium
AAAACTACTTCGATGAATATTGGAGTTGAGAATGCCTATGGAATGAACATTAATTTAAATATGAATGTAACAAATAAATTGATGATTGGTGGTGGTGGTGACTTATCTTATATGGTTTTGAAAAACAATGTTGCTGATCCATTAATGAATGCAAGCAATGAAGGCTTGCAATCTAATTTCAGGATATTTGGAAATTATAACATAGGAAGTGGTTGGGGTGCTCAGTTATTCTCTTTCTATCGTCCAAACCAAATCATGTTGCAAGGAAGTCAAGGAGGTTTTGGAATTTACAGTTTAAGTTTGAAAAAGGATTTCAAAAACAAGAAGGGTAGCATAGGTTTTGGAGCGGAGAATTTCTTGACGAATGGGATGACGATTCATAGCGAGACTAAAACGCCTTTAATTACTCAAGAAAGCAATAATGTGATGCGAAACATGAATTTCAAAATCAATTTATCTTACCGTTTTGGAAAAATGAGTTTCAATCCGACTAAGAGAAAGAAATCAGTTAGCAATGACGACCAAAAAGATGGTGGTGGCGATGCTACTCCTGCGCCTCAACAACCAATGATGCCTGGCATGATGGGTGGTGGTGATCGTGGTGGACGTGGCGGTAGCGGAGGAGGCTACAGCGGTGGCGGTGGATTTGGCGGCGGTGGTCCGAGATAATAATTATTTCAAATTAGAGTTTTAGGTTGTTAAAAAAGAGTACCATTCTGGTGCTCTTTTTTTTGTCTAATAAATTCGCTTAGGATTTTTCCATTCTATGGATCGAACTTTGCCTTAATGAAAAGTTCAGCAGATTACCCCATGGTATATGCTGCTTAAAGAAATGCTTTGAAGGTAAATGAATTATTTAACCCGTTCGATGGTATAACCGATGAGATCGCCGAGGGAATTTCGGTATTCGGAAGCGGGGAATTGTGCTAATAGCGCACGTGCTTCGTCGGCATATGCATTCATGCGTTCGTTGGCATATGCCAAACCGCCCGTCGTTTTTACAAATTGAATCACCTCCTGCACTTTTTGAGGATTTTCGGACTCATGTTTGATTAGTTGGATGATTCGTTTTTTCGTCGAGCGATCCGTGTTTTGCAGTGCAAAAATCAAGGGCAAGGTCATCTTTTTTTCCTTGATATCGATGCCCAAAGGCTTTCCGATTTCTGCATCTCCATAATCAAATAAATCGTCCTTGATTTGAAAGGCGATTCCTACTTTTTCGCCAAATGCCCTGGCCAAATCAACCATATCCGCTTCGGCATCTGTGGATTGAACACCTACAGCGCAACAAGCCGAAATTAAGGTCGCCGTCTTTTTCCGAATTATATCAAAATATACATCCTCTGTGATGTCTAGTTTTCGCGCCTTTTCGATTTGCAACAATTCCCCTTCTGCCATTTCTCGAACGGCCGTGGAAACGGAGGTCAATAAATCAAAATCCTGATTTTCAACGGACAATAAAAGGCCTTTGGATAATAGATAATCGCCAACAAGTACGGCTATCTTATTTTTCCAAATGGCATTGATGGAGAAAAATCCCCGACGGTAATTTGAATCATCCACCACATCATCATGTACGAGCGTGGCAGTATGTAATAATTCAATTAAAGCGGCACCTCGGTAAGTTTTTTCGGTGATTTCGCCGACGCAACCGGCTGTCAAAAAGACAAACATCGGCCGCATTTGCTTTCCTTTGCGCTGCACGATGTAATTCATGATTTTATCCAAAAGCATCACTTTTGTCTTCATGAACTTTCTAAACTTCCCTTCAAATGCCTTCATCGGTTCCGCGATCGGTGCCTGAATGGATTTGATGGAGTATGACATAGAAATTTTAGATACGAGCCTAGGGCTCATTGGAATTATGTAAATTTAATCACAATTTAGGATAATCCCTTTTCTGTTAACATTTTAATACCAAAATATGAGCAATATCTTAGTTCTTGCGGGAGGCTCCGTGAAAGGCGCATTTCAGGCAGGTGTTATCAAGGCTTTGATGGATAAGGGCTATGAACCGGACGCCATTTATGGGGTCTCTGCGGGTAGCCTAAATGCGGCCTATTTGGTAAATCAATTAGGTTCCCAAGCTTTGGCAGGAGAACCCATATCCTTTTCGCAGGCAGCTCATGATTTATGGGATTTTTGGGAAACACGTATTACGCGTCCGGAATGTTTGTCTAAGCCCTTTAATATATTCCAATTGGGCTGGACCGCCCTCACCAAAAGCTTTAAAGGCTTGGTGTCCACCGAACCTCTCCGCTTATTGTTAGAAGATGTACTTTCTCTGCGAAATTTACATGCGAGCCCGATTGGTTTAAAGATAGGTGCGGTGAATATTATTGAAGGGGATATGCATTATATGGATCCTTCGCATACTGATTTTTTGACCTATTTGATGGCCTCTTCGGCTGTCCCTATTTTGATGCCCGTTGTGAAAATTAATGGAGAAGATCGGAAAAGTTATTTGGATGGGGGACTTCGGGATGTAGCCCCTTTAAAAAAGGCGGTGGAAGATGGGGGTAAACATATCGTGTGTATTGCTTGTCATATGGAAACTATTGAAGGTGGTTCTTTTGATTCAGGGGATTTATTAGCCTTGGTGGATCGGGTGATGGATATTGCGGTCAATGAAATTTTGAATGCGGATATTCGGGAGGTGATGACGTTGAATCAACATCTTTCGATTCGGGCGATTCGTCCACCTCAACCACTTACCATCGATATTCAAAATTTTACAAAATTAGACATTCGGCGATTGTTGGAATTAGGTTATGCCGTGGGCCAGGAAATCGAACTATAATCTGGAATAAAAAAAAGCCTGGAATTTCCAGGCTTCTGAATTTATACGGACATGATGTCCTTTTCTTTTTCGGTAAAAATCTGATCGATTTTGGCGATAAAGCCATCGGTCATTTTCTGAATTTTTTCTTCGCCGAATTTGATGTCATCTTCTGCCACCCCATCGCCTTTTAATTTTTTGATGCTGTTATTGCCATCTTGGCGGGCATTACGAATATTGATTTTAGCTACCTCGATTTCTTGTTTCGCGCGCTTCACTAAATCTCTTCTCCGTTCTTCCGTCATTGGCGGAATGGAAAGGCGAATTAATTCTCCGTCGTTCATTGGATTTAAACCCAAATTTGAATTCCGAATGGCTTTTTCGATTTCGCCAAAAATTCCTTTTTCAAAAGGTTTGATCGCAATCGTCCGAGCATCAGGCGTCGTAATAGAAGCCGCTCCTGTGATGGGCGTAGGCATGCCATAATAATCGATCATCAGGCCCTCCAACATAGAAGTGCTTGCTTTACCTGCCCGAATTTTCGACAATTCGATATTTAAATGTTTGATGGCCCCTTCCATCGTTTCTTGGGACGCATCGATGTAAAATTCTATTTCTTCCATGGTCAAATTAACTAATTAGGGTTCCCACATCCTCTCCGGCAACTAAGGCAGCTAAATTGCCTTCTTTATTCATATCAAAAACGATGATGGGTACTTTATTTTCTTGGCATAACGTAAATGCCGTGGTATCCATAATTTTTAATCCTTTGCTGATGGCTTCTTCGAAACTCAATTGCGTATAACGTGTCGCAGTCGGATCTTTTTCCGGATCAGCCGTATATACGCCATCCACGCGGGTTCCTTTTAATACAACATCCGCTTCGATTTCAATCGCACGTAAAGAGGCCGTCGAATCCGTGGTGAAATAAGGATTCCCTGTGCCAGCTCCGAAAATAACGATACGTCCCTTTTCCAAATGGCGCATTGCTCGGCGGCGAATAAAGGGTTCACACACAGCCTCTACTTTGATGGCTGTCATCATACGTGTATACAAGCCTTGTTTTTCCAAAGAGGCCTGAACGGCCATTCCATTGATCACAGTGGCTAACATGCCCATGTAATCGCCTTGAACGCGATCGATACCTGCTTTCGCGGCACTCGCCCCGCGAAAAATATTTCCTCCACCGATGACAATCGCCACTTCCACTCCTAAATCATGCACTTTTTTAATTTCGGCGGCATATTGACCTAAAATGTTAGGGTCAATGACCTCGCCATCCGTAGAAAGCGATTCGCCTGAAAGTTTTAATAAGATGCGTTTGTATTTAGGGTCTTTCATGAAACGAGGATTTTGTCGATTTTGTGCGCTGCAAATTTAGAAAAAAAAATCAGCTAATTGCGTTCTGTCTCGAAGCTTTTCTCTTTCGCTTGAGGCAATTTCCACCAAGGCAAATAGGGCTGTGCATGATGTTCGTAATGGTAGCCAAAAAAGTAGCAGGAAATAAATGCCCACACATGGTTTTTGGATTGACTGCGCGATTGCTGTTTATTTCCCATTTCATGTTCGCCCCGATGCGGCAGATAGGTTCCAAAAATGAATAATTGTAGCGTACTTAATATAGCAGGCAATTCCCAAATCAAAATTAAATTCCACATGGGAATCCAAATTTTTAGGATGTTGTAGGTAATGGCCATGGCGAGGACTTGTTGCCACGTCACATACTGCCACATAAATCGAAACCACCATAAGAAAAAATTCCCCTGATGGACATCTGGGTCTTTTTCGGTGTTCACAAAGGCGTGATGTTCGTGGTGTTTTTTCTCCAGTTTGGCGTAATTATTGAAGGCAAAAAGAAGCGTACACAATTGGCCTAAGGCCCGGTTTATTTTCGGATATTTTACGCTCAATACCCCATGAATCGAATCATGGGAGGAGATGAAAAGTCCGGTATATAAATGGGTTTGGATAAGAATGGCGATATAAAGCCAAGGACTTTTGGGATCGATTGCCGTGTGGAGGCCGAAATAGAGGTTGATGGACCAAGCGGTTAAAATCGCCAATGTCCAAAAAATTCCCCATTCTTTATTTGATTTCTCCATGGAATCGTGTCAAATTTGAATTCCTATACAATACCCCAAAACTATGAAAATTGTTTCATCCATTTTCCTCTTTTTCATTTGTTTCTCTGGAAATCTGTGGGCTCAACAAACCTATTGCAATCCCATGAACCTGGATTATGGATTTACACCGATCCCTAATTTTTCGGAGCAAGGCAGGCATCGGGCCACTGCGGATCCTGTAATTACCTATTTTAAGGATCGCTATTATTTGTTTTCGACGAACCAATGGGGTTATTGGTGGAGCGCGGATATGTTGAAATGGAATTTTATTTCGCGCCGATTTTTACAACCTTATCACAAGGTATACGACGAATTATGTGCACCAGCCACGCTCGTATTGGGCGATAGTTTATTGGTCATCGGGTCGACTTATGCCAAGGATTTTACCCTTTGGTATAGCCAGCAACCCGAAAAAGACACCTGGAAAGAAGCTGTTCATGCATTTACGGCGGGGGCTTGGGATCCGGCTTTTTTTGTGGATGATGATCAACGGATTTATTTATACCATGGCTCGAGCAATCTATATCCCATGTATGGCCAGGAAATTGATCGCAAAACTTTGCAGGTCATCGGCGAGCGAAAAGACTTGATCTCCTTGCATGATGACCAGCATGGTTGGGAGCGATTTGGTGAATACCAAGACAATACCTTTTTAAAACCTTTCATGGAAGGTGCTTGGATGAATAAATATAAAGGCACGTATTATTTGCAATATGGCGCGCCTGGGACCGAATTTTCTGGTTATGGAGATGGAGTTTATACATCCAAGCTTCCATTGGGGCCATTTACCTATCAAGCCCATAATCCTTTTTCATTTAAACCGGGAGGATTTACCCGCGGGGCGGGGCATGGGGCGACATTTGAGGATCGTTACCAAAATTGGTGGCATGTTTCTACCATTACGATGGCTGTTAAAAATAGTTTTGAGCGCCGCTTAGGTTTATGGCCGACGGCTTTTGATGCCGATGGAATTTTATATACCCAAACGGCCTATGGCGATTTTCCACATTTTATGCCGACGAGTCAAGTTAAAAATCTGAAAGATCTTTTTACGGGTTGGATGATTTTAAATTATAATAAACCGGTTCGTGTTTCGTCGAGTTTAGGTGCTTATGCGACTAATTTGGCCGTAGACGAACAAATGAAAACCTATTGGTCTGCGAAATCGAGTCAAAAAGGGGAATGGATCGAATCAGATTTAGGGGCGGTATCGACAGTTCGTGCGCTACAAATTAATTATGCGGATCAGGATGTGGATTCTAGTTTTTTAGGGAAAATGCAAGTTATTTATCATCAGTATCAAATTTTTTCAAGCTTGGATGGGCGTAAATGGAGGCTATTGGTGGATAAATCTAAAAACAAAACGGATGTTCCGCATGATTACATTGAATTGAAAAAGCCTGTGGAGGCCCGTTATTTAAAAATGGTGAATCATCATATGGCGGCAGGGAAATTTGCGTTGAGTGGTTTTCGAGTATTTGGGCTGGGGCATGGAAAAAAACCGGGAGCGGTGAAGGATATGATTGTGTTGCGTGGGGAACATGATACACGCAGTGCGTGGTTGAAATGGGGTAATCGATCTGATGCCACAGGTTATGTGATTTACTCAGGCATCGCTCCGGATAAATTGTATACATCGGTTCAGGTATTTGGGTCCAATGAATATTATTTTAAATCGATGGATAAGGGACGCACCTATTATTTTCAAATCGAGACGTTCAATGAAAACGGTATCGGTGAAAGAGGTCCAATTATCGAATCACGTTGATTTTTCTCGGATATTCTTATACGAACCTCTCGCGTAGTCAGGGAGAAGAAGGGGTTTAGGGTGGGATGGATTTCCCAACGAAGCATTCTCGGCAGCGATTCGCTTGGCAATATTCCCGGTACCAATGCAAACATCCTTGGGATTCAGCCCCATTGCTCAGCTGCATGCCTTCCGCCTCAAAAATCCGCGTAATGAAATTATTTTCAGGCTTTAATTCAAGTAGCCAGCGATGTGCTTTTTCTGCATAGCGGGAACTATCTTTTTGTTCTGCATACGTCAAAAGCATAGGAATTAGCGTATTTATCGCGATGGAATGAAATGCATTTCCGACATGGCCGTTTAGTCTATTTCCTTTTTTACCAAAATGGTAATGGTTTTGCCAATAAGTACTAACAGAAATTTTAAATAAGGATTCAAGGGTCTTTAGGTCCTCCATTTCGAGCAATAAAGAGATTAAAGAACAATTAGATCGAATGACTTCGGCAAATTGGGCCAATCGGACCGTAGGGAAATTCGGGGGTCGCATGCGTAGGAATTTCCAATCGGCCATGTGTAAATAGGTAGAGGGCCAATCATGTTTTTTTCGTAAATGGATAAATTCCCGACGAAGATCCCATTGGTATTCGTCTCGGATGGGCTCTTCCAATAAGCCCGCCAATCCAAATAAGGCCGCCTCGATACCCAAGGGTCGATCCCGGTAACGAAGGATTAGTTTTAAAGGTAAGGATTGGGCAAGTCGAGCCATAGGTTCTGCATTCACAGAAAAGCCATAGCTCCGGGCGAGAGATTGATAAAAGGTTTCTTCCCAGTCGTTGGAGGTGTTCAGTAATAATTGACGAATCACGTGGACTTTTTGCAACAAGCGCTCTTGCAAGCATGATTGTAGCATCAGGGACTTCTGCAGGTTCGGAACTTTTGAAAATTGCTCCTGACAGGGAAGGGCCTGACTTATTTTTTCCCTTTGAAAAAAACGGGGGATTTGCTTCATCGAAACAAAATTGGAAAGGGCTAAACAAGGGATTTTCGCGCCGTTTTGATAGCGGATTTGAGTATCATTTTTCCAGACAACATGGAGAATCACATTTTCATAGGAAGGGTCATTTTCGTGGGTATGCGCATGCCAGTCGGAGGATTGCACATGTAACTCGACCGAACCTACCCAGTCCAACGAATCAATGCAGATTTTAGCCTCCTGAAAATCAGCACCCGCATGCCCATTTTCTTTACCTGGATCATGTACCCGAATGGACTCACCTTGCGTGGTTTTTAGGTCCTTAGAATCAAATAATTGATTTTTCCAGAGGAAAGCTACTAATTTTTCGTTGATCATTTTTCGGCTTTTGATGGACCGAATTTAATGAGCGAAATGAAAAGTTATTTGATAAAATGAGGTTGACGATTGTATTATCAACTTCCTGATTTTCTTAATCTAAAATGAGGTTTGAATTTGAAAAAAATCAATTATTTGGATTTATTAATCCCATAGATACCTAATAATAAAATAATCATAAAGGTGATTTGAGATAAATAAATGGATTCCCCATCTAAGGTTCCCCAAGCCAGAGCCACGATAGGAATCATATAGGTGACCGAACTGGCGATGACGGCTGAGGTCCATTTGATGATTTGATTAAAGACTAGCATCCCAATCGCAGATCCCAAAAGCCCCAAACCAATACCCGAAATAAGCGGCCAAACATGTGCTTCATCCATAGGAACACTGAAAAAGCCTGATAAAGTCAAAAGGCTCAGGGCGATCGGTCCGATCATCATGAAAATCCCCGACGTGGAAGTCAAGGGGTGTAAATTCGATAGATGTGTTTTGACGATGTGCATATTAATGCCATACAATAAAGTCGCCAGCACGACCCAAAGGGCATGTATATTGAAATCCAAGGCAAAACCTTTCCCCGCTACGAGTAATCCGATACATCCGATGAGCCCTAGGATAATGCCCATGATTTGTTTCCAATTCGTTTTTTGGGCATAAAATAAAATGCCGATGATCAGCGCAAAAAGTGGTGTAAATGCGTTTAGCATGCCGGAAAGGGCACTGGATAAATGTTGGCCCGCCACCGAAAATAAAATGGCGGGTAGCATATTTCCAGTAAGGCCGGCAATTAATAAATATTTCCATTGGCCTGGCAGAAAATGCTTACGGCGTTGGATAAAAAACGGAACAAAAAATAGCGTGGCAGAAAAAATACGAAGCGCTCCCACCTGCATCGCGGAATAGGCGAGGAGGCTTTTTTTGACTAAAATAAATGAACTCCCCCAGATAAGTGCTAGTCCGATGATGGCGAGCCAAATAATAAGTGGGGATTTAGATTCCGATGATTTCATGAATGTTAGGCGAATGCGGTTTGATAAGTTTGGGCTATTTCCATTAAAATGCCTTGAATTTCTTCATGCGACATAGAGGTAACGAGCCTCGTTCGAAAAGGTTTAAAATGGCCTAAACCACGGAAATAATTCGAATAATGGCGACGCATTTCGACGATGCCGCCGTGTTCTCCTTTCCAACGAATCGAAAAGTCCAAATGCGCCATGCACACATCCATGCGTTGCTGGATCGTAGGTGCTGGCAAATAAGTTCCGGTGGCTAAAAAATGTTTGATTTCATTGAAAATCCAAGGATATCCGATCGCCGCCCGACCAATCATGATCCCATCCACGCCGTATCTTTCCCTATATTCCAAAGCCTTCATGGGCGAATCAACATCCCCATTTCCGAAAATCGGGATTTTAATGCGTTGGTTTTCTTTGACTTTTGAAATTAAGCGCCAATCGGCCTCGCCTTTGTACATTTGCACCCGCGTCCGGCCATGAATGGTCAAGGCCTGAATGCCAATATCTTGTAAACGTTCCGCCACATCCTCAATGTTTTTCGTGGAATCATCCCAGCCTAAGCGCGTTTTGACCGTCACGGGTAAATGGGTCGCTTTCACCACCGCGGATGTCATCGCCACCATTTTAGGAATATCTTGTAACAAAGCGGCACCGGCGCCTTTGCAAGCGACTTGTTTGACGGGGCAACCGTAATTAATGTCAATCAAATCAGGTCCGGCTTTGGTGGCTATCTCCGTGCAGGAGGCCATGGTTTCGATGGAACTTCCAAAAAGTTGGATTCCAATGGGACGTTCATATTCGAAAATATCTAGTTTTTGAACGCTTTTCGCCGCATCTCGAATGAGTCCTTCGGAAGAAATAAATTCTGTGTACATTAAGTCTGCGCCATTGGCCTTACAGACCGCCCGAAATGGAGGATCCGAGACATCCTCCATGGGTGCCAAAAGGAGGGGAAAAGAGCCGAGTTCAATGTTACCGATTTTTACCATTCTGATTAAAAATTCCGTAAATTTACGAGCATTATGGAAGAAAACTATTATCAAAGTCCAGTTCGTTGGTTTGGCCTAGCCTCAAAACTTTTAAGTTTATTCGGATTTTTCTTGTTGGGAAGCTTTTTTGGCCAATTTTTCGGCCTTTTAGCCGCCGTTTACATCATGAACTTCCCGACTGCGGACATGGTTCAGTTTCAAAAAATAATTTTGGATTTTGTTTCCCATCCAGAGAAATACGAAAATTCCTTTCATGGTATGATGGCCCTGCAATGGTTTACGGCCTTATTTACCTTCGTGATTGGCTCTTGGGGGTATTTATCTTTCGTCGAAAAAAGATCTTTTTCAGAATTAAATCCAGGCGAGACGCCCGATTGGCGGATATTTTTATGGGCAATTTTGGTAGTTTTAGTAGGTATGCCTTTGATGGAATTCATCATTCAATGGAACCAAAATATTCATTTGCCAGCCGGTTTTGAAGACCTAGAAAATTGGATGAAAAGTTCGGAAGACACGATGTCCAATTTGACCCGTTTTCTTTTGAATTTCCAAACCCCTGCCGATTTTGCGATTGGTTTAGCAGTAATTGCCGGAATGGCCGCCTTGGGAGAGGAAATTTTCTTTCGAGGAATTCTACAATCGCTTTTTGAGCGATACATCGGAAATTCACATGCCGCTATATGGATCGCCGCAGCGATTTTCAGTTTCATTCATTTCCAGTTTTATGGATTCTTTCCACGTTTGTTTTTAGGCGCATTTTTTGGGTACCTATACGTATGGTTCCGCAGCATTTGGGTGCCTATGCTAGCTCATTTTTTTAATAATGGGTGGACGCTGACGATGCATTATATGTATCAACAAAAGCAAATTGACATTGATCCCGAGCAAATGGGGACAATGATACCTTGGTGGTCAGCGATTATTTCGTTGGCCTTAGTTGCTTTTTACATGAAGCGTCTTCACGATTATAAATCAGATTCATGATCAAGGATTGGGTATGTTTGGGGAGCTCCCGGACCGGTATTGATTTAGAAGTAAAAAAAGGTCTTTTGGCAGAGAACCACCAGATTCCAGCGGTCGTTATGAATAAAAAAGTCAGCGCCTATGACTTAGGAGTATGGGAATTATATGTACACGAAAAGGATGTTGAACAAGCAAAAATAGCACTCGAATGGAATTAAGGGAAATGTCTAATTTAAAGCAACGTCTCATCGCAGCCCTCATTGCGGTTCCATGTCTGCTATTTTGTGTATTGTACAGTGACTACACGTTTTTGGCAATGTTTTTGTTGATTGGGATTATGGCCCAACTCGAATTCTACAAATTAGTCGGTAGTTTCGGAGGAAATTTACCCTTAACTTTTTATGGTACTTTTTGCGGCGTAGTACTTCATTTATTAACCTTTTTCATCGAAAAAGGAGATATCGCCTACCAAAACTATTACATTTTATCGCCCTTATTAACCCTCATCTTTTTTATCAAATTATATAAAGACAAGGACGAAAAACCTTTTAAAAATATAGCGTATACTTTTTTAGGGATTATTTATGTGGCGCTTCCTTTCGCTTTATTGACGGTTTTAGCCTTCATCAAGGATGAAAAATATGACCCCAATATCGTCTTAGGTTGTTTATTTTTACTTTGGGCAAGTGATTCAGGGGCTTATTTTGCAGGCACCTATTTTGGTAAAACGAAATTATTTGAACGCGTTTCTCCCAAAAAATCTTGGGAAGGAAGTGTAGGGGGCTTGGTGGTCGCCATGGGGGTCGCTTTTATCATTTCCCGCTATTATACGAATTATGAAACTTGGCAATGGTTTTCCATCGGATTTATCATCGTCGTGGCCGGCACCTATGGTGATTTAGTGGAATCCTTATTCAAGCGCAGCATGAACATCAAAGATTCTGCCGATACGATTCCAGGGCATGGAGGATTTTTAGACCGATTTGATGGTTTATTGCTGTCCATTCCCTTTATCATCACCTTTTTAAAATTAGTAGCGTAGTTAATTAACTATTTTTAATTCCTTGCTCCATAATTTTTTGTTTACTTTGTACGATATGTCGAAATGGATTGCTTTATGGGTTGTTTTGTTGGGCTGCTGCTGCTCGTCCCAAGTCCTCGCACAGGGCCAAGACAAGACTGTATTGTTTCAGGTGCAAGTCGTGACGACCAATGGGACAGAATTTCTTCCCTTAGCCTATGTCTATAATCCCAAAGCAGGGCGCGGTGCACTGACAGATAATTTTGGCCGGGCTGATATGAACGTTTTTCCAGGTGATAGCCTCGTTTTTACCTACATCGGGTATAAAAATAAATTTTATATTATTCCTCGGAACAATGACTTGGTCCATCAAAAAATCATTTCCCTAGACGAGGATTCCAAAATGCTTGCCGAAGTAAAAGTTTTCCCGCATGCGAATGAGGAAGAATTTAAACAAGCATTCCTTAACATGCGCCTTCGAGATGAACGTCAGCGTGCTATTTTGGCCCAAAATCTAGAACAATCCAAATTGAATGTCTTCGCCCTTCAAGCCGGTTTAGGGGCAGCATCTAATTTTAGGAACTTCTCAGATATGATGGTTTCTTCTCAGGCCAATAAAAGCTTTTATTCCAGCCCTTTACTTTCTTTGACCAATCCATTCGCCTGGATGAGTTTCATTAAATCCGTTAAAAACGGGGATTTAACCCGGGACGACTGGAAAAAGGCCTATGAATTTATGCCAAAAGAAAATATTTCTCGCCAAATGTACCTGCGCGGCTCGGCCAATAAATAATTAAGCCGAAAATCCAATCACGGCTAACATCCGACCCGTAACACCTTTTTCCTTTCGGTGAGAAAAGAAATCTGCATGGTGTCCGACTGTACAGGCTTCGTCGATTTCTATTTGATGAACACCCAATTGACGCAATTGATCCGCATTCGCTTCCTTTAAATTCACATGCCATTTAGGTCCATGTAGATTTTTATGCGCTGGGTTAAATTGTTCCGCCACCTCATCACCCACCTCAAAATGCGCCTCGCTAATGCATGGGCCAATGTAGGCTAAAATATCTTCCGGTTTCGTTCCATGATTTGCCATCATGTGCCTGACAGTTTTAGAAAGAATTTGGGCTACGGTGCCTTTCCAGCCAGCATGTATGGCTGCGGCAATTTTCTTGTTTGGATCCGCAAGTAAAATAGGGCAACAATCCGCCACCCCAACTCCCGCAAAAATACCCGGAGCAACTGCAATGATGGCATCATACCCTGACGTATATCCAGGTTCTTTGGTTTCCCAAATAACATCTCCATGCACCTGATAGGAACGCGCAAGCGCCTGTGGGGAAATGCCTAAATCATGACAAAAAAGAGAAAGATTTTGTTGGACCACGTCCGGATGATCATCCGTATGTAAGCCCAAATTCAGCGACTGATACGCCTGTGTACTTTTTCCTCCGTGGCGAGTGCTGACACCCGCCACGAGTTGAGGAATATGTTTGAAAATGGTAGGAATAATGACTCTTTCCGAAGAATTAGTCATCATAGCTCAAACCATATTGTTTTAATACATCCGCTGGAACACCTTTCCACTCATTCGGAGTATTTCCTTTGTAACCTAAATCATCAATACCAACTCTAGAGGTATAAAATCCTGTCGCTGTTAAATTACGCATCAAGGTAAAAAAGCTAACACCTTGTGAGAATTCCTTTTTCGCCTTTTCAGGATAAGCTATATCATCTACAATATTGATTCGCTGAGCAGGTGTGATCTGCGTAAACAACTTAGAAAAACGACGATTCGATTCGCTATCTAACCACCTTAATCCCCCACGTACAGGCGTTTTGAACTCTGGCTTATCTTTGACGATAAACTCGATGAATCCAGTTACGCCCGACTGTGACGCACTTCCTGATTTTTTATCTGCCGGAATGATGATGTCCGAAAGGATGGTAATGGTGTCTAATTCATGTTTATTTAAAAACACTTCTGCCATTAATTTAGCATCTCTTTCTGCCTCATCTTTGGTTCTTCCACCCGGAATTTTTAAGGCAGCAGCTTTTGGGGCGCCAATGGCATTTTCCAATTGCTCCATCGCCCTTGCATCCGGATTTAAAACGGCTAATCCTAAGGAACTTAAACCGATATTTTTTAAATAATCTCTTCTTTTCATCTTATAAATTGGCTTTTTTTCTTTGGTCTATAATATATTCTGAAGTTCTAAGCGATAAGGCTAAAATGGTCCAAGTCGCATTTTTATCTCCTTGCGATACAAATGGAGAAGAATCTGCTAAAAATAAATTCTTCACATCATGCGCTTGGCAATTTGAATTAACAACGGAGGTGCTCGAATTATTTCCCATTCGGGCTGTTCCCACTTCGTGGATAATTCTACCCGGATCGGCCAAACCATAATTAGTATCCACACCCGGTTTTTTACCTAAAGCCTCACCACCCATTTCCTGAATGATTTGCTCAAAGGTATCTTGCATGTGTTTCGCTTGCTTGATCTCGTAATCACTCCATTTGTAATTAAAGCGAACCACCGGTATACCGTATTTGTCCACAACATTTGGATCGATTTCACAATAATTATCTTCTCTTGGCACAGGTTCTCCACGTCCAGAAAAACCTACATAAGAGCCATAATAACGGCGATAATCTTCCTTTAAAGTCGCACCGTATCCTCCGGCTGCTTTGCGAAGTCCATCTCTCGTATAGTTTTCTTTCCCATTTAATCCTTCAATTCCCCAGCCAA
>CAIVPF010000023.1 GCA_903907745.1 uncultured Cytophagaceae bacterium
AAGTCTTGCATCCGAATGCTCCGGAATTCCCCATTCCATGTCATGGTATTTTTCATATAGTTCATCCCCTTGGCACCAGGGGCATCGATTCGTGTCCGTCATTTGGAATAATTATAAAACAAAATACCTTAAAAAAAATGAATAAATGGATCAGTAAACGCATCATTTGAAATATTTATCAATTAATTGATTTATTAAAGCGTAGTTTTGTAAAAGTTTTGGGTGTGTACGTTCATCGAACGAATCACATAATAGGGAATCTGGTTAAAATCCAGAACTGTCCCCGCAACTGTACATTTTCAAAATGCTTTTCAGCATGGCCACTGGGTTCGCCCGGGAAGGTAGAAAAGAAAGGAAAATAAGTCAGGAGACCTGCCTAAAATGATTCTTGCTTCGACATTACGGTGGATGGCGAAGAAGCGAGCGTTCGATTACCCTTTTTATTTTTTCGCCTTTTTGGCATCTATATGTTCTTTCGTTTTACCCCGCCAATTGCGCTGGTTCTTTGCATGTCATGCATGGCTACTGCTCTTTTTGCCCAAAATCTTCGCCAAGATACCCTGACCGAAGTACAAGTTTCCGCTCCCAAATACCCTGAAAAAATGTCCCGAACGGGCAAGGTCGTCAGCATCATTTCAAGTGCCCAAATTCAAGCAAGCCTAGGAAAAGGGCTTGGGGAATTATTACAAGAACAAGTGGGTATCCAAGTAATTGGTTCCCGAAGTGCTCCCGGTTCGAATCAGGAAATCTATGTGCGTGGCGCGAATACGGGCCATGTACTCTTGCTTATCGACGGATTTCCGGTCAATGACCCTTCGCACATCAGCCAGGTCATGGATTGGAATTTGATCAATTTGGCCAATATCGAACGTATCGAAATCCTAAAAGGCGGACAATCCACACTCTATGGTTCCGATGCGATGGCGGCCGTCATTAATTTAGTGACCCGAAAAGCAAATGCCCAAAAAACACAAGGCTCGCTTCA
This sequence comes from uncultured Cytophagaceae bacterium, assembly GCA_903907745.1. Taxonomy (GTDB): domain Bacteria; phylum Bacteroidota; class Bacteroidia; order Cytophagales; family Spirosomataceae; genus Aquirufa. The sequence continues at coordinate 986 of CAIVPF010000023.1, forward strand.
AGTTCAAGCCGGGGGTTTCGGGACCTATGGCGTCCAAGCAAATATGCAGGCGAAAATTGGAAAACAATCTTTGGGAATCTCTGCCCAAAATTTTCAAACGCAAGGCTTTTCTAGCGCATTCGTTCCCAATGGAAAAGGGGAGGCGGATGGGTTTCGCCAACAAACCCTACACCTTTCCTATGCACGTCCCATCGGAAATCATGCCTACCTCGATCTGCAATATCAAGCTCAAAAATACCAAGGAAACCTCGATGCCGGCCCATTTTTGGATGATCAGGATTATACGTCGAAAGCAGAATCCAATTCCATCCGAGGCCAATTTTCCTATCGTTTCGCCCATAGTGAAGTATTTCTGCGGGCCTTCCAGGATGTGATCAATCGCGATTTTAAAAATGATTCGAGCTCCATTGCGCCGAATGCCTGGTCAACGTATAGTGCTTCGAATTACCGAGGTATCAATCAGGGCCTTGAATATTTTCAAAAATGGCAATTGGCCTCCGACATCAAGGCCATCGCGGGGCTGGAATATCGCCGACAAAGTACCGATCAGTCCGATTATTCCATCTCCTCCTATGGACGTTACGATTCTCCTTCGCTGTCCGAAAAACAGGCAAATCAGTCTATTTTTGGGGCCTATGTGACATTACAAAAGGATTGGTCGGGGATATACGGCTTGGAATTCGGGTCGCGCTGGAATCGCCAATCGACTTTTGGGGATTTTGCCACGTATAGTTTGAATCCTTATTGGAATTTTAGGCCGACTGGAAAGTTGTTTTTTAATTATTACAGCAGCTTCAAAACCCCTTCTTTGTATCAATTGTATTCGCCCTATGGGAATTTGACATTGAAGCCGGAACAGGGTTCGACCTTGGAATTCGGTGTGGAACAAAAAATAGGCCCGCTAAAGGCGCGTTTGGTCGGGTTTCAAAACGATGTTTCTTCCGGGATCGTCTTCCAGTCCATGGATGTAGAGCCCTATGGGCGGTATCAAAATATTGCCAAACAAAAAATCAGGGGCATAGAAGCGGAAATGACATATCAGCGCGGAGCCTGGCAATTTGAGGGGAATTATACGTATTTGTGGTCGGATACGACCTATTCGGTGCTGATTCGTCGGCCTGCACATCAGGGGCAGTTGCGCGCTATTTTTCGACCAAGCTCCAAATGGCAAATCCAAGGAAGCATCCAATACGTAGGCGAACGCAAGGATTTGTTTTTTGATGAAGCCGTATACGCTTCCGTACCTAAAAACCTAGTCGGTTATTTTTGGACGGAATTGCAGATGGGCTATCAAATGAGTGCCAAAATTCGTTGGAATCTCTTGTTGAAAAACGTATTGAATCAGGAAATTACGGAATTATATGGCTATACGGGGCAGGGGCGAAATGTGCAATTGACCTGCGTGATTTCTTGGTAATTCCCGGTCGAAAATGAACGGGCACGAAATGTGCAATTGAATTGCGTGATTTCTTGGTAATTCCCGGTCGAATATGAATGGACACGAAATGTGCAATTGACCTGTGAGATTGTGTGGTAATGATGACTCGGTATTGAAATAGCCGATATTTTTTTGGGGTAGTCGATAAGTCCGGAGGATGTATTGTTGTTTTTTATGGCTTAAATCGCTCATACACGTCTTTTCCGGTGTTTTGGTCCCGACCAAAGAGTTCGATGTAATGAATGTTTGGCATGAGGCCATTGTCGTCGAGGTTGATAAAGACGCGTTCTAAAATTTGCAATTTACCATTGATAGGAAAGAGTGCGATTGGGGCGCCTTTGGGATCTAATTTGACCACAAACTTCCGTTTACGATAGGCGAGAAAATAGCCTTCGTAGGCATTTGCTTCTCCATGAATCGGGTCGGTATAAAGGCCGTAGGCAAGGGTTCTTTGAATGGTGCTTAATTCCTGTTTTTGGCCTTTGTCCTCGTAGCGAAGCCAATAGGTGTGAACGGGATGTTTGGCGTTCAGTGATTTATTTGGCAAAATATTGGCATCGTACACGACAGTATTGGGATTCGTGTTTCGTTGAATATAGAAAAGTCTAATGGGAGAATTCGGTGGAATAGGAATCCGATCCGCTAGGTTGGCATAAACACTTAAGGTTAGTAAAGTGTTTGCGACCAATAAAATAAGGGAACGTTTCATGGATCTATTTGAGGCCCTGTTCCATTTTTTCAACGATCTCTTCCGAGATACCCACGCTAGAGAATCCACCATCGTGGAAAAGGTTTTGCATGGTTACGCGGCGAGTTAAATCGGAGAATAGGGTGATCACATAGTCGGCACAATCGTCGGCCGTGGCATTACCCAAAGGCGACATTTGGTTCGCATATTCGTAAAAGGCGTTAAATCCGCTGATTCCGGTTCCTGCTGTTGTTTTGGTAGGCGATTGCGAAACAGTATTTACGCGAACGCCTTTGGCTTTTCCGTAGTGGTAGCCATAGCTACGGGCGATGGATTCGAGCATGGCTTTGGCTTGGGCCATGTCGGTATAATCTGGGAAAGAGCGCTGTGCAGCGATATATGAAAGCGCGACCACGGAACCACCTTCGGCGATGGCGTCTTTTTTCTGCGCTACTTGCATCATTTTATGGAAAGAAAGCGCGGAAACATCGATGGATTTTAAGAACCATTCGTAGTTCAAATCGCTGTATTCGCGGCCTTTTCGGATGTTAGTACTCATGCCGATGGAGTGTAAGACGAAGTCGACCGGTCCACCTAAAAATTCCATGGATTCGTCGTATAATTTTTCGAGGTCTTCGATGGAGGTGGCATCTGCGCCGATGATTTTGGCGCCGCATTGTTCAGCCAGGTTGTTGATTTCCCCCATTCTCATGGCGAGGGGAGCATTGGTTAGCGTAAAAGTGGCACCTTCTTGATGTGCGCGTTGGGCGATTTTCCAAGCGATTGAATCTTCGTTAAGGGCGCCTGAAATGATTCCTCTTTTTCCTTTAAGTAAGCCGTATGCCATATGGGTTGTTTGATTTTTGGTGCAATTAACGAATTTTTTCTCACAATAGAATGGATTGGGCCCTTGTAGTTCTGAAAATTTTGCTTAGCTTTGTGTCGGAAATTTTAGAAAAGAAGAGGGGTTTTAATCCCTCTTTTTGTTTTCATAGCTTTTAGGAAATGAGTGATTTAGCAGGTAAGGTTCGGGGATGGGTAGAAGAATATGTGGGTGATGGGCCGCTATTTTTGGTGGATTTACAGATTACCAAAGGTTTGAAGCGATCACAAATTTCGATTTTGGTGGATACGGAAGAGGGAGTGACGATTGAGGCCTGTGCATTGTTGAGTCGGAAGTTAGGGAATTTCATCGAAGAGCAAGAATGGATTGAGGAGGCCTATAATTTAGAGGTTTCGTCGCCGGGATTGGATTATCCGCTGACGCAGGGTTGGCAGTTTAAGAAAAATATAGGTCGAAAAGTGAAGGTTTGGTTGAAGGAAGGAGAAGCTGTGGAGGGGGAATTAAAAGGCTATACGGAAGAGGCGGTGGAGATTTTGACTGAGAAAACGCATAAGCATCGTAAAATTGTGGCGAAGGAGCCTACGTGGTTTCCTTTGGTTGCGGTAGATAAAATAAAAGTACAGGTATCATTTCAATAAAAAAACGTAAAGATAGCAATGAATAGTGTTGAATTAATTTCGTCATTTTCAGACTTTGCTCGGGAGAAGAACATTGACAAACCGACGATGATCGCGGTGTTGGAAGAGGTTTTCAGAACGATGATTCGTAAGAAATTTGGGTCCGATGAGAATTTCAATGTCATTATCAACCCTGAGAGTGGGGATTTGGAAATGTGGCGTACGCGGGAGATTGTCGACGACAATTCCGAAGATATTTGGGATTTTGACAAAATACCTTTGGCGGAAGCGAAGGTGATAGAGCCGGATTTTGAGATTGGTGAAGAGGTAGCGGAACTGATTAAGCTGGAGGATTTCGGTCGTCGGGTGGTTCAAACGGCTCGTCAAACCTTGATTCAGAAAATTAAGGACATCGAGAAGGAGAGTTTGTATGATAAATACAAAGATTTGGTGGGGGAGTTGGTGACTTCTGAGGTGTATCAAATATTGGGTCGTGAATTGATTTTGTTGGACAATGATGACAACGAATTGATTTTGCCAAAAACGGAAATGATTTCAAAAGATCGTTTCAAGAAAGGGGAGACCATTCGGGCGATTATCCACAAAGTGGAAATGGCGAATGGAACGCCTCGGATTATTTTGTCTCGGATTTCTCCGGTGTTTTTGGAGCGTTTGTTTGAGCAGGAGATTCCGGAAATTTATGATGGAACGATCACGATTCGCAAGATTGTGCGTGAACCAGGTGAGCGTGCCAAAGTGGCGGTGGAGTCTTATGATGACCGCATCGATCCGGTGGGTGCTTGTGTGGGAATGAAGGGAAGTCGGATTCATGGCATTGTGCGTGAATTGCAGAATGAGAATATTGATGTGATTAATTTCACGGATAATTTGGAATTATTGGTGGCGCGTACCTTGAGCCCAGCGAAATTAAATTCGATGGCGATCGATAAGGAGCGTCGTCGTATTTCGGTGTTTTTAAATTCGGATCAAGTGTCGATGGCGATTGGTCGTGGAGGTCAAAACATTAAGTTGGCTGGCAAGTTAGTAGGCTATGAAATCGATGTATTCCGGGATGTTCCTAAGGATGAATTGGATGATGAGGATGTGGAATTGTCAGAATTCTCGAATGAGATTGAGGCTTGGGTATTGGATGAGCTTCATAAGATTGGCTTAGATACGGCGAAACAGGTGTTAGCCTTATCGAAGGAAGAATTAGAGCGTAGAACGGAATTGGAAGAGGGGACGATTGATGATATTTTATCGATTCTGCGTTCGGAGTTTGAGTAAATAACAAAGCGTAATTATAGCATATTTTAGTATTATTAATCATTTATGGCAGAAGAAAAGACAATGCGGTTAAGCCTTGTAGCAAAGCAAATAAACGTGGGAACATCTACGATCCTTCAGTTTCTTTCTGCTACTGGGCATAAGGTGGATAACAACCCCAACGCGAAATTGAATTTCGAGCAGCTGACTTTATTGGCCAAAGAATACGGTGCGAACCACCTATTGGAAGCTTCTGAGGCGCCCAAAAAGCCTGAGGAAGCACCCGTGGCCGAGGTTTCGGCACCTGAGCCAGTCGTGGTTCTTGCTCCTGCGCCTGTCGTGGTGGAGAAAGTTCCAGAGCCTGTTGTTGAAAAACCGGCTCCAGCCCCTGTGGCGGAAGTTCCTGCACCAGTTCCTGCACCTGCTCCAGTTCCTGTCCCAGTGCCTGCACCTGTTCCGGTCGTGGAAGTAGTTGTTCCGGCGAAAGAAGAGGAAAAGCAAGTTGGCCTAAAAGTATTGGGTCGGATTGACTTAGATAAAAAAGGCAATCCAGTTGCGCCTAAACCTGCACCCAAAGCGGTGGAGGAGCCCAAAGCGCCAGTTGCCCCAGCGCCTGTGAAGGTGGAGGCACCGGTTGCACCGGCACCCGTTGTCGTTCCGGCAGCACCTGTGGTAGAACAGATCGAGTTGATCGAAGCGAAGGGAGATACCTTGAAGGGATTGACCGTTTTAGGAAAGATTGAATTGCCTATCGAGCATGATCGTTCGGGCGGACATAAGCATAAGCGGAAACGCATAATTAAGGAAGAGAAAAAGCCGGTCGCGAATGAGCAAAGACCAGCACCTGCGGGTGGTGTGAATCCAGCGAATAAGGGCAAAGATTTTGGTAAAAAACCTGTTCCTGGAGCGAAGGCGCCGAGCAAGGAAGAATTATCAGACAAAGATATTCAAGAGCAAATTAAGGCCACGATGGCCCGTTTGCAGGGTGCGACAACAAAGCAAAGTTTCGGTGCTGATAAGCGTCGGGAGAAGCGGAAAGGTCGTGCGGAGGCGGAAGAGGCTCGTTTGATGGCGGAAGATGAGGAGGCAAAAATCTTAAAAGTGACGGAATTTATTTCGGCGAGTGATTTGGCTTCCTTGATGGATGTGTCGGTAAATGAGGTGATTTCGACCTGTATGAGTTTGGGGATGTTTGTTTCTATTAATCAACGTTTAGATGCAGAAGCGATCACCGTAATTGCGGATGAGTTTGGATTTGAGGTGAGTTTTGTTTCGGCGGAAGAGGAGATTGATGCGGAGGAAACGGAAGTGGAAGATTTGCCGGAGGATTTGGTGCCACGTGCGCCGATTGTGACGATTATGGGTCACGTTGACCATGGTAAAACATCTTTATTGGATTATATTCGTCGGGCCAAAGTCGCCGCGGGCGAGGCCGGAGGAATCACCCAGCATATCGGGGCTTATTCGGTTCAAACGGATTCTGGAAAGAAAGTAACGTTTTTGGATACTCCGGGTCACGAGGCCTTTACGGCGATGCGTGCGCGGGGTGCGAAGATTACGGATATTGTGATTATCGTGATCGCGGCCGATGATTCTGTGATGCCACAAACGAAAGAGGCGATTAACCACGCGATGGTGGCTGGTGTACCGATTGTTTTTGCCTTTTCGAAGGTCGACAAAGATGGTGCGAATGCGGACAAAGTGCGCGAGGAATTAGCTGGATTGAATATGCTGGTCGAAGACTGGGGTGGTAAATACCAGTGTCAAGAGATTTCGTCGAAGTCGGGCTTGGGTATCAATGATCTATTAGAGAAAGTATTATTAGAAGCTGAGATGCTGGAATTAACGGCGAATCCGAATAAGAAGGCGGTAGGAGCGGTAATTGAGGCGGAATTGGATAAGGGTCGTGGCTATGTGACGACTTTATTGATTCAAGCGGGAACGCTGAAGATTGGGGATATGATGTTAGCTGGCGACAATTATGGTCGTGTGAAGGCGATGTTTGATCACCATGGTACTAAGATTAAGAAGGCGGGTCCATCGACGCCGGTCCAAGTATTGGGCTTAAATGGTGCACCACAAGCGGGTGATAAGTTATTGTGTTTAGAAAATGAGCGTGAGGCGCGTGAGATTGCGAATAAGCGGGAGCAAATTTTGCGTGAGCAGACCTTGCGGACGCGGAAGCATATTACTTTGGAGGAGATTGGACGTCGGAAGGCAATCGGTACTTTCCGGGAGTTGAACGTGATTGTGAAAGGTGACGTGGATGGATCGGTAGAGGCTTTGTCGGATTCCTTGATGAAGTTATCGACAGAGGAAGTTCAGGTACGGATTATTCACAAAGGCGTGGGCCAGGTGTCTGAATCGGATGTGGCTTTGGCCTCGACGTCGGATGCGGTGATTATTGCGTTCCAGGTGCGTCCATCGGCAAATGCGCGTCGTTTGGCGGATACGGAACAAATTGAGATTCGGAATTATTCGATTATTTACCAGGCGATTGATGAGATTAAGGCGGCGATGGAGGGTATGTTGGCACCAACTTTCGAGGAAGTGATCACAGCGAACATCGAGGTGCGTGATGTCTTTAAGATTTCCAAGATCGGTACGGTAGCGGGAAGTTATGTGTTAGACGGAACGGCGAAGCGTTCGAATAAGATTCGGGTGATTCGTGATTTTGTGGTGGTACATGATGGAGAGATTTCAGCTTTAAAGCGTTTCAAAGACGATGTGGCCGAGGTGAAGTTCGGTTATGAATGTGGTCTTTCGGTGAAGAATTTCAATGACCTAGAGGTGGGCGACTTGCTCGAGTGTTACGAAATGAAGGAAGTGAAAAGAACCTTGAAATAAAAAATAGCCCAATCGTGAGATTGGGCTATTTTTTTGTGTTTTTATAAATCGATTCCTATTCGTGATAAATTATTTCAACGCTTTTAGGTTTACCATTACCTGCTTAGCCTAGCAGTGACTTCAAATCCACTTCCTTGAAGAATATGTATCCGAGGGAAATAAAAATACCGACGAACATGAAGCCGAGGGTGATAAGGCTGCGTTTAGGCTCTGATTTTAGCAATGGGACCTGAACTGGTTCTAGGACTTTAAATACGGGTGTTTCTCGATGAATCTTGACCTGCGCATCTGCTAGTTGGGTACTTAGGCTTGAATATAAATTAAATGCCAAATCTACTTCGTATTGTAATTTTTTCTCTTGGTCTTTGACCACATTTAAAAAGACATTGCGGTTTTGATCCTTGTAGGTAGAGGAATTATACAAGGCTTGGTCGTAGCGTTTTCTTGCTTCGGCTTGTCTAGTTTCTAAAAAAATCACTTCTTTTCTTGATTTTTCAGTTCGGTAGTTAACCACATACTTTGTTAGATAGGTTTGTGACAAACTGGTTAAATTCGCTGCTACGACAGGATCTTGCATTTTCACAGTTATGGTGATGATGCCTGATTTTTTGTCGATTTCAGCAGAAATTCTTCCTTTTAGCTTGGTTAACGTCGCATCTTCCTTTTTGGAAAAATTCAATATATTGGCTGAGTTAGCATTTTGTGGTATTAGAATTCGTTCGTTACCTGCTTTTTCAGCTTCTTTATCCTCTTTACCTGGGCCAAATAAACTTAATGGCGCATTGCTTTCCTTATTGTTCAGAAACTCGGATGTTTTCATCCATTTTTTCTTTTTGGAAAAATAAACTTGGCTTTTAAGTGCTTCTTGTAAGAATGGGGCACTTTGAACGATGTTCGGATAAAGATCCGGCCGAATGGCTTCTGAACTAGTTCCTGCTCCGCCCAAGTCAATGCCCGCCAAACCAGCCAATGATTTTAATCCACCCAAACCACCTCCTGCAGCTTTGGAATCTAATTCCGGTAATAGTTTTACTGTAGCTGTATACTCATTGGGTTGTGTTAATGCATACAAAGCCCCAATACCCGCAAAAACCAATGCAAGTACGGCAATAAACAATTTATAGAACTTTAAAACTCTGTATATTTCACCAAAATTTATTGAAATCTCTCCGTTGTCTTGCGGATTTTTCGGGATATTCGTTTCCGTCGTCGACATGGATTATTTAGTTAAATTGTTAATTAATGTAATAAGTGTCAGCGATAAGGATGCCAAACTGGTGGTCAAACCAATCGCCTCGCCCGTTGATAATCCTTTCTTTCGATCCTTAGGTATTTCAGGCACGACTATTTCTGAACCTGGTTTGATAGCAGGATATTTATGGAAAAACAAAAATTGTTTGATCTGTACGGAAACACCGTTCGCATATTTCACATAAGCCCGGCTCTTATCTGCCTCATCCAAATATCCACCTGCTCCTGAAATATAATCCCGCAAAGATGCTCCTGATTTAAAGGAAAGAGCCAGCGGGTTTTGAACAGCTCCAGTTAATTTTACGGTTTGCAATTGGCGCGGAATTTCCAAGCGATCTCCTGCCACCAATAAGATATTTTCCTCCCGATTCGGATCATCCAAAATCAAATTCAAATCGACCCCCACCGTGGTCGAATCACGGAATAATTTCGCACCCTCTAAATAACTTTCTTCTTTCAATCCACCAGCCATCGAAATTAAATCCGAGATTTTTTGCTTTTGATCCTGAATGGCATAGGATCCTGGGTAGTTTACTTGGCCATTAATTGTGACACTTCGTTGTTCCTCATAATTCGGGGCCCGACGAATCGACAAGATATCAAAAGGTTGAAGTACTAATTGACTTCCCTCATTCCCTAATTGCAAATTGCCGTCAATCTCAAAGGTCTTAATCAACACCTTCGCATCACCCGGTTCACCCGCGCCATGCGAGATAATACGTCTCGCTAATTCCAATTTCGCATAACTCGCCGAAACCTTCAAGCCTTTTGCCATTAAAATCAAATCTCCCACGCGCATGCCTTCCCGGTAATCAAATTCGCCCGGCTCATTGACTTCCCCCACAATATTGACCATGAATTTCTCCTTGATGTCATCTAAACCATAAACCTTTAAAATATCTTCGCGTTGTAGTGCGACATCGGGTGCCTCGCCACGTAGAATTTTTCCTAGGTCTAAGGAAATCATTTCAGGATCGTAATTTTCTTTCCGACGAGTTAGTGTCGCACGGTTCAAAAACGCATTCTCTTTCGTACCCTCCGCTTTTTTAATTAATTCTTTGACCGTAGTCAAACCTGCTTCCATCGCATAAATGCCTGGGCGGAAGACAGCCCCTTCGACTTCGACACGGTTTTCATAGCGGTTGATAATCGTACCAATCGTATATAAATCCCCGTTTTGCGGCAAAAAGGTCGCCACCTCATCTTGGGTCACATTGACTAATTTCAACTCGCGAGACGTGTTTCTACGCGCGCTAAATGTATAGGTATAGGCTTTGTCGGTGAAACCGCCTGCATATCTCAATAAATCCTTAATCGTTTCCCCTTTCACCGCCTCAAAAACCATCGGACGTTTCACCTCTCCCACAAATTCGACGCGGGTTTCATAATCCCCAATGCGAATCACATCTTGATCTTGTAAATGGATATTGTCTTTTTGATCCGCGCGCAATAAGAAATCATACAAATCCAAGGTGCGAATCAATTTGTTTCCGCGAATCACACGGATGTTTCGATATGAACCATTTTCATTCGGTCCACCGGCCAAATACAGGGCATTAAAAACAGTCGCCAAAGAAGAAACCGTATAGGTCCCAGGGTTTTTCACCTCACCGGTCAAGGTAACTTTCATGCTACGCACATTCCCAAGGGTTACCTGTGCGGAAGAACCTGAACCTGGTTTGTTCAATCCTTGGTACAATTGACGCAAACGACTCACAATCCGCTCAGAAGCCAATTCGATCGACATGCCATTTACGTAAATAGGCCCTAAATTTAATATTTTGATGGTTCCTTCTGGACTAACGCGTACTTTGAAATTGTCCAATACGTCCCCAAAAATATCGATGTTTAATTCGTCATCCGGTCCTAATTGGTAGTTTTTAGGTGTGGCGATTTTGAGGTTGGGTTCGAAAGAAAGCTTTTTGTTGTTGAATAAATTTTCTCCATAAACCGTCTTTTTGCTTGATTTCTCAATGAAATAATCATTTTTGACTTGTGGTTCTTTGGGTGTTTTTAAATCTTTGATATTTTCTGCTTGGTCAACTTTTTGGCTTAACTCATCCTGTCCGTTAATCATGCGTTCCATGCTCATTGTATTTTCTAATGCCTTGGTGTTAGGGTTTGTACCAACCTTCCCTAACCGCTCCCGCATCTTCGCAATGTCCGCCGCCGTATATCCCTGTGCTTTGGCAGCCGTTTCGATTTGTGCCTCGGTCATCCCGCTGGACTGGGCTTTTTGAAAAAATAAGGTCACTTCTTCGTCCGTTAATTCATCCACTTTCTTTTTAGTAGCCACCTGCGCTTGGGCGAGGGAACTTATTAGTAGACCAAGGAAAACGAACAACAGCAGAAAACGTTTTTTCATAATAAATTGAAAATTTTAGAACAAATTTAGGTAAAATATAACAGTCTTAACTTGTTAAGTGATGCATAATTTATTAAGAGGTTGTAAAATTAAAATTTGGGACAGGCTGTCGTCCGTTTCCACTTAATAAAAGGTTTTTTGAAGGACATATCCCAATCAAATAAATAGGCAATCGAGATTTCATGCGCCCCGCCGGTAGAAATCCCTAAATTGGACGTTGTCATATCATAGGAATAACCGATCGAGAAACTATCTTGCCGATAACCCACCAAAAACACCATCGACTCGCGCGCTGAGGATACACCTGATTTTTGAATCGGAATGCCTCGATACCAGGCCCCAAAGACCATCGGCGCTAAGGTCAAATAGGCCCCCACATCCATTTGGTCAAAATTCCCTTGATGTTTATAATGTAAAACCGGACTCAAACTTTTCTCGTTATTTCGTGCACTGTATTCATTTTCCTCTAAATAGGCACTTTCGAAATCGATTTTGGTACCAATCTGCAAGCTGTATTTAGGGGCTAAAAAATCCTCAGAGGTATACGGGAGCGGCGGGATGGTCGGGCTATCTTTCAAGCTATTCACAAAGGATTTATTTGGGGCATTCAAGTGATGTACGGAAACGCCCACCCACGTATTTCTTGTGCTAAACAAAGCACCGGCGGAAAGATCGAGGTATTGTTTGTTGGGAACAATTTTATTTAAAATCGGATCATTACTAGACCCATAGGCACCCGAACCCAATAAATTCGTTACCTGATCCCCAAAAATCAAATTGGATGTATTCAATCCGCGATTCACATAGGCCCCTTCCATCCCTAGGGAAAGGCTACTTTCTTGGTTTAAATTAATGTGATAGGCATATTGCAGACCCAAACTCGTCGTTTCTAAATTCGCAAATTGCTTATCGCTACTCGCATAAAATCCGATGCCACTACTTAAAGCGCCCAGGCTGATATCACCCGAAACAGAGGAATATTGATAATTCGCGTCTAAATTAGGCCATTGGGAACGGTGATTAAAATTGATTTTGGAAGTACCTTGCACACCGGCGAAGGCAGGCGAGATGAGCTGGGGCGCCGCGTAAAATTGGGACAACTGCGGGTCCTGTCCATGCACCTCCGAGAGGCCAAGGAAAATGAGTAACAAACATGAAAAAATTCCAGCGATTTTTCTCATAAATTTGCGCTTAGCCCCGCAAATTACAGGATATATTACCAAAAACCAATAATTTGCGCTAATTTGTGGACTATGCGTGGATTCGTCTTTTTAATTGCCTTCCTTTTTTTGACCAGCATGTCTCTACATGCGCAAAAAATTGTCGTGCGTAATAATTGCATCACTCAATGCGCAAATTGTACGAGCAATCCAAGCGCCGACATGGCCACGGTCTTCGAATTATCCGAAGTTCCACTTACAGGAACCACCTATTTTTGGGATTTTGGCGAGCCGAATTCACCCGGAAATACCTCAACCAAAGCTACCGGTATTCACCAATATTGTAGTCCTGGTAAAAAAATTGTAAAACTGACTTTGGTGAATGGAACGACACCTAAAAAAATTGATTCCGTCGAAGTAATCATTGGACAATTACCCTATGTTTATTTAGGAAAGGACCAAAACGATACGACCAAAACGATTTGCAAAGGCCAAGGCTTGGTTTTAGAAGCTTTTGGGAAAGTTGGAAAACCGAATTATCCCGTCCAAGTAACCTGGTATCCAGGTGGGCAAACCACAGATAATATCAAAGTTGATAGTTCGGGTTGTTATTCAGTCCAAGTCAAAGACCCCGTCTCAGGATGTACTACGGAAGCCAAAATGCAGGTCAAAATTTGCGGGGACCGCGATCCCGATGCGAATCTAATAAAAGCGAATAAGGCTTGGTATTTCGGTAATGGCGCCGGCATTACTTTCACGAATCCTTCCAATCCCACGCCGACCACCGGTAAAATTTCAGTTCCGAATGGGGTTGCCAAAATGGAAGACCCTTCGCAATCAAATGGTTTGATTTTTTACACGGACGGCGTTCGGGTATATGATAAATTCAATCGCCCCATATCTTTTTCGGATACAACCAAACGCTTAAATAACGACATCGGAAATTCTCAAGGAGTCACCATTATTCCCAAAACCTCGTGCAAGGGTTGTCAAGCCGAATATTACGTATTTACCCTGCATAAGAATTCGGCGGGTGAAAATTTGGTTTACTACAGCATTGTAGACATGAAACTGAACAAAGGCCAAGGAGGTATTTCGGTGCTCAATAAACTCCTCAGTCCTGTGGCGACAACCTCAAGAATTTTAGCCTCGCAAGGCGGTCAGGGGTATTATTGGCTCATTACCCAAGATGCGAATTCGAATGTCACAAGGACCTACAAAATAACCAATTCGGGTATTTCGGCGCCAAGCGTTTCTAGCGGGGGAACTACCTTGACCGCGACCAGTGGGACGAATGGAAACACGAAAATCTCCACCGATTGGACCAAAATGGCCATCACGATTCCAGGTCCACCGACGAACAAGATCGATTTATATGATTTTAATGCGGGTACCGGAAAACCGACGTTCACCACAAGCATTGATTTGGGTGCCAGTCCGCCAACGGTCTATGGTGTGGAATATTCAGCCGACAAAAAAGTAATTTATATAAGTATGCAAGGGGATGGGTCGACAGTGAAATCCCAGATTTTGCAATATGATATTTCCATTAACCGTAAATCTCACATCGATTCATCTAAAACCCTGGTTTATGAAACGATGGATAAAATCGGGGCCTTACAAATCGATCCGATTACTCAGTCCATTATTTTTGTGGCGATTCAAGGAAGTAATACACTGGCCAAAATTACGAATACAAATGGCTTATTGAACCCCGCAACCCCGCTTCCCTTACAGGCTAAATTCGACCTGAATGCAGTTACTTTTCCTGCGAGTGTGACGAGCCAATTAGGACTTCCGCCTTCCATTCCCATCCCACCAAATCCGGAAGGGCCGCCGAGTATTAAGCAAACCTGCGAAGGCGTAGTGTTCAAATATACGATTGATAAAAAACTCTGTGACCCGATTGAAAATAGCCGCATCGATTGGAAAATCTATCAAACTAGCCTCAGTCTCTTTCCAAATTCCGCTGGCATCATGGTGCCAAAGGATACGACAAAACTATTACACAGATTCACCGGACCTGAACTGCGCTACGAGTTTAAAAAGTCAGATACCTATGTGATTACGGCTGCTATCACAAACACGTGCGTCAACAATTATTTATTGGACGCCCAAGAATTTGTCATCGATGTGCTTAAGCCATTCGTCCTCGCACCCGAATTTAATCGGATTTGTAAAACGAATGCCACGATCAAATTAGATAGTATTCCAGCTTCCCGAAATTTAATTTTCGAATGGAGCAATGGACAAAAAACACCGACGGCCACCATCCCGAATCCGGGAGGAGAATTGAGTGTAATTTTGACAGATACGGCGAGCGGTTGCACAGTAAAAGCAAGCACCAAAGTCAATTTTTTAACCAATAAAATGGTCATGCCGCCGAGCGATTTCTCGATTTGCATGGATGAGCCGGTGCCATTTACCATTACGCTCAATACGAGCCCCAAAGACCTTGTTTTTGATTGGTCTGGTCCAGGCGGAGCGACATCTACGAAAAATCAAATACGAGTTACCCAGAATGGGAAATATGATGTCAAAATAACAGACAAAGAAGGGTGTATCATGCCGCTGACCTTTCCGGTGGCAGATCGTTGCGATGCATCTGTTCTCGCACCCACCATTTTCACGCCCAATGGCGATGGGAAAAATGATGATTTCATTCCCAAGCCGAAATCGGATCCCCGAACCGAGATGATTAGCCTTCAGATTTTTAACCGCTGGGGTGAGATGCTCTATACCCAAACCAAATCCCGCTCTTCCGAGGAATTGAAATGGAATGGTTTAGTGAACGGTAAAGCCGTCCCCCAAGAATCCTATGTTTGGGTCGTCAATTTCAAGGCCGTGGACTATCCAGATAAGGGAATCCAAACCCAGCGAGGTGCCGTTATCGTGGCATATTAGCCTTTTTTTACCGCTTAGTAAATTACCGACCATTAGATAAATTTCTCAAGGATTTCCATTCCGCATGCTTTTGTTTTGTAGCACGTTAAGTTCTATCCTACATTTCTAAGCATGCGAAATTTTTTACTTATTACCTTCCTAATAATTCCTTTTGTATTTGCCTCGGCATTTACGCCCGGTGAAACGGTGAAGGTAAGCACTGAACCCGCTGGGGCTGAGGTTCAATTAAATGGCCGCTATGTCGGTAAATCACCCCTTGAAATTACGGTGGACTATACCAGAAAGTCCAACTTCCTTTATTTCACCAAAATTGGCTTCCAAGGCCAACGTGTGGATTTGACAAAAAATCAAAAAGAAGTATCCGTAACCCTAGTTCCTGAGAAAATTAAATGAAAATTTCCTTTTTAACGCGCTTCATCGCTTTTTGGAAAGGGCACAAAATCGTGGAATTGTATTCCTCGAAAAACCAACGTACCTATACCACTGTCGCTGAAAAAGACGAAAAAGGTAGATTAGTTTGCCGAATTCCCCGCTTTGCAAAGGATTGGGAATACATTGATATTATTTTATTGCCCAACGGGAAACTCGAATTTCCAGAGGAAAAACTAAATGACGGCGGCCTCGATCAGTGGAAATAATCAATAAGCCCGCACTTCGATCCCCTTCATAAAATTCACAAAGGCCTTATTTACCACTTGATTTCCTCCCTGTGTGGGGAAATTCCCTGTGAAATACCAATCTCCCAAATGATTTGGACAGGCCACATTTAAATTAGCCACCGTTTGATAAATAACCGAAACCTCAGCATTCAAATGCTTTGGCTTAACGATCTCCGCAATCTTCGCCGAAATCTCCTCATCCGTAAAGGGCGCATACACGGCCTTCACAAAATTCTCCGACTTAGCCGTTCCATTTTCTAGGGCCAATAGGCATTTCAAATGAACCTCCTCCAATATATGCTCCATATCCCGCTCCTTCAATAAAGCCAAAGCCGAACGGAAAGCCACAAATTCCTTCATCTTCGACATATCAATCCCATAACAATCCGGATAGCGAATCTGTGGCGCCGAAGACACAATGACAATCTTCTTTGGCGATAATTTATCCAATAAACTTAAAATACTCTTTTCCAAGGTCGTCCCCCGCACAATCGAATCATCGATCAATACCACCGAATCCACGCCCTTATTAATCACCTCGTAGGTCGTATCATATACATGCGACACCATATCATCCCGCTGGTTATCATTCGTGATGAACGTTCGCACTTTCACATCTTTGGAAATCAATTTCTCCACCCGCGGCCGGAAGGTCAATAATTCCTCCAACTCCTCCTCAAACAAAATTCCCTCCATAATCGCCTTCTTCCGCTCTTTGGCCAAATGATCCTCCAAAGCATCAATCATCCCCAAAAAGGCCGTCTCCGCGGTATTTGGGATATAGGAAAAGACCGTATTTTTTAAGTCATGATGTACCTCTTCTAGAATTTGAGGTATTAATAATTGGCCTAATTTCTTCCGCTCATGGTAAATATCAGGATCCGAGCCCCGCGAGAAATAGATCCGCTCGAAAGAACAGGATTTTTGTTCCAAACGATCAATAAATGGCTCCTCTTTCGCCGAACCATCCATCTCAATAATCAGCGCATGCCCCGGAGTCACTTCCTTAATCTCACTATATTCACAATTAAACGAGGTTTTAATCGCCTGCTTCTCCGAAGCCACTACGACCACTTCATCATCCATGTAATAAAATGCCGGACGGATTCCCGCGGGATCTCGAGCGACAAAACTCGCTCCGTAGCCAGTCATCCCCACCATCGCATATCCGCCATCAAAATCTTTGCAAGAACGCTCTAATACTCGTTTAAGATTAATTCGCTGGGCGAGCACATCCGATAATTCCGGATTCTCATATTGATCCCGATACTTCAAAAACTGCCGCTGATTCTCCTCATCCAAAAAGTGACCGATCTTCTCCATCACCGTCACCGTATCCACTTTTTCCTTTGGATGCTGACCCAAGGAAACCAATTTATCAAAAAGGTCATCCACATTCGTCATATTGAAATTCCCCGCCATCACTAAATTCCGACTGCGCCAGTTGTTCTGCCGCAACATCGGATGGCAATTCTCGATCTCATTCTGCCCATGGGTCCCATACCGCAAATGCCCTAAAAGCACCTCGCCCGTAAAAGCCACATTGTCCTGCCACCACTGCGCATCATTCGGGGCATCGATGCCCGTTTCACGCTTGGCGTCTTTGGCCAACTTATGTGCTTTCTTAAATTTCTTATCGATTTTACTAAAAATATCTGCGACCGCTTGAGGTTCTACCGATCGGTAACGGCTAATGTATCTGTGCCCTGGTTTTACGTTGATTTTGATATTGGCTACTCCCGCTCCGTCCTGCCCCCGATTCACTTGTTTTTCCATCATTAAGTACAACTTTTTGAGGCCGTACATGGGGTTGTCGTATTTGTCCAAATAATATTGGAAAGGCTTTCGCAGGCGGATTAGGGCAATTCCGCACTCGTGCTTAATGGAATCAGACATTCAGTTTTTTTAGAAGAATTGTTGGTATCAAAATCACTCAAAATTAGGGAATTATTAGCTATCCCAAACCTAAATTTTACATTTTTTTAATACTAATTTCTTAATCGCCAAATAGGAGGTTTGGAGCAAGAAGACACAGGATTATCCCAACCGCCAGCCATATAAAAATCCAGAATCCCATACCTTTTTCTACGGCCTCCCCTTCGCTCACTTCCGCCTTTTTTAAATACATCCGAAAAGGAATTTTCAAATAGTAATAGATCGAAATCGCCGTACAAAATATCGCCACCGCGAGCAAAGTCATGATCGCCAGGGAATTATGCGTTTGGAAGCTTTGCCAAAGCAAAGAAAAATACGTGATTTTCGCCAAAAAAGTACCCGCCGGCGGTAATCCGATCAGGGCAATGAAGCCGAATAATAGTAAACCTGCCTTCCCCGGTTGGCGCGCCGCATAGCCATCCCACCTATTCAAATCATCTGCCTGATACGCAGCTTCACCCTCTTCCGCCAAATAAAATACCAACATCGTACTCAATCCATACGTCAGCCCATAAAATACCAAAGCTTTAGTCGCTTCCTCCGCCGGAAATAACCAAGCCATCGCCATAAAACCGCCATGCGCGATGCTCGAATAAGCGAGGAGGCGTTTCGTGTTTTTCTGCCCGAAAGCGCCTAAATGACCGACCAATAACGTTAGTATCGCCAAAATTGCGACTACATGGACCATCTCCGTAGGGATGATATGCATCAAACGGATCCCCAACCAAGCCGCCGCAATTTTGGGGGCTGTCGAAATCCAACTCATCCAGCCCGCCGGCAAACTTTCCAGCACATCCGGACTCCATGGATGCAAAGGAGCCCAAGCCATTTTAAATAAGATACCGGCCCCTAGCAATCCCAAGGCCAATCCCACCAAACTCGGATCCGCCATCGACAAGGCCCTCGAAAATTCCGGATGATGCAAATACAAGGTCCCCGAAAGACCATAGATCAAAGAAACGCCATATAAAAACATGGCCGATGTACCCATTCCAAACAGGATATAGGGCAAGGATGCCCGCGCCCCTTCTTGGTCTTTTCGAATGCCGACCAACACATAGGTCCCCAAGGACATCAATTCCAAACTCAAATACACCGTCAACCAATGATTACTTATCCCCGTCAAAACAGCCCCAGCCAAGACGCTCAAAAAGCCGATTTGCTCCTCCAAATGAAAGGATTTCGACCGAGCCTGATTAACGACCAATAACACAAAAGCTAACAAGATGACCAATAAATTGATCGCATTACTTCCTTCATTGATCCAAAATAACTGAAAGGACGCAAATCCGACCGAATGCATCGCATAGCGCTGATAAGCTAATACCAAGATGAGCGCCAACCCGATTTGTGTAATGAAATAACGCCAAGAACTCGCTAATTTCTCCGATTTGCCATGCAAAAAAAGTTCCGTGAAAATGCCCAAGACCAATAACACGCAAATCCCCAATTCTGGGATGATCCATTCATAACCCTGAAGGACCCCATCCAATCGGCCAGCAATTCCCGGAAGCAAATCAGCTAAGATCATGAACGAATATAGGATTTTTTAAGTTCTAATTTTTGGGCTAAATAAAAGGCTGTAGGATTATCTTTTAGGCCCACCATCTCCTCCGGCGTCCCCTCAAAACAAATATTTCCCCCATTTTCTCCGCCTTCCGGCCCTAGGTCGATGATGTGATCCGCACATTTAACCACTTCCATATTGTGCTCGATGATCAGCACCGTATCCCCCTGTTCTACCAAATCATTCAGGGCCTTCAATAATTTTTTGATGTCATGAAAATGCAATCCGGTGGTCGGTTCATCGAAAATAAATAGCGTTTTGCCTTTATTCGAATTCCCTTTGCCTAAGAAACTGGCTAATTTAACGCGTTGCGCCTCGCCACCGGAAAGCGAATTGCTCGATTGTCCTAGTTTAATGTAACCGAGTCCCACTTGGAACAGGGGCTCAATTTTCTCCGCAATCCGAGGAACTTTTTCTTGAAAGAAGGGAATACTTTCTTCCACGGTCATGTCCAGAATTTCGGCGATGGATTTATCTTGGAATTTAACGTCGAGAATTTCTTGTTTGAAACGAAGGCCGCCGCATGATTCACAGGTCAATTTAATGTCGGCCATGAATTGCATTTCGATCGTGATTTCGCCTTCGCCTTGGCAACTTTCACATCGCCCCCCTTCCACATTAAAGGAGAAATGGGCGGGTTTGTAGCCACGGCTTTTGGCCAATGGCAATTCAGAATATAATAAGCGAATCGCATCATAGGCCTTGATGTAGGTAATCGGATTCGAGCGAGAGGATTTCCCGATCGGTTGCTGATCCACCATTTCCACCCCCGAAATTTTCGACATACTGCCTTTAATTTCCCGGTATTTACCGGTTTCTTCCGTGCCTAATTGCAAATTCCGCATCATCGCCGGATATAAAATTTTCCGAATCAGCGTCGATTTCCCCGAACCACTGACGCCTGTCACCACAGTCAGAATCCCCAAAGGAATCTTCACATCCACCTGTTTTAAATTATTTTCCTGGGCACCTAGGATTTCAATATGGGCCAAAGGCTTTCTGCGAAAGGCCGGAATTTCAATCGAATCTTGCCCATTTAAAAAACGGAGCGTATGGCTGTCGGTCGTTTTATCCGCCAAAGCGTCCGCGAGGTTTCCTTGAAAAATCAATTGACCTCCATGTCTTCCGGCGTCTGGACCGATGTCGATGATTTGATCCGCCGCCCGCATAATGTCTTCTTCATGCTCGACCACAATCACCGTATTGCCCATTTTTTTCAACATCTCGAGCACCGAAATCAAACGCTCCGTGTCCCGTGGATGCAAACCGATACTCGGTTCATCCAAAATGTACATAGATCCCACCAAAGCACTGCCTAAGGAAGTGGCTAATTTGATGCGCTGGAACTCGCCGCCGGAAAGCGTTGAACTAAGTCGGTTTAAGGTCAAATAACCTAAACCCACACGGTTCATATAGTCCAGACGGTTATTGATTTCGATGAGGATTCGTCGGGCTACGGAATGGTCATGTTCGTTTAATTCGAGTTGCTCGAAAAAAGCTTTCACTTTTGAAATAGGCCAAAGCACCAAATCGATGATGGACACCTCACCAATTTTCACATAGGCCGCATCGCCACGAAGGCGGGAACCTTGGCATTCCGGACAGGTGGTTTTTCCTCGGTAGCGGGATAATAAAACGCGGTATTGTATCTTATAGGTTTCTTTTTCGAGGTGATCAAAAAACTGGGTTAGTCCGCCAAAGTATTTGTTTCCTTTCCAAAGCAATTTTTTCTCCGCCGCTGTCAAATCTTTATAGGGCCGATGAATGGGGAAGTCGAAATGTATCCCATTCCGCAAAAGTGGATGCAACCATTCGCTCATGCGTTCCGAACGCCACGGTGCAATCGCCCCTTCGTATACGGATAATTCGTGATCTGGAATGACCAAATCAGGGTCCAAGCCTAATACCTTGCCATAGCCTTCACAATTCCGACAAGCGCCGTAGGGATTATTGAACGAAAAGAGGTTGAGACTCGGTTCCTCGAAAACCATCTCGTCGAGTTCAAATTTATTGGAAAAAACGGCCCGTTTTTGTCCGTCGATGTCGATCCAACAAACGCCTTCCCCCTCAAAATAGGCCGTTTGCGCCGAATCGCCCAGGCGAAATGTCGTTTCTTCGTCCTCTGGTTTTGAGATGAGTCGGTCCACTAAAATGGCGATGTCTTTCGCTTTTTTGCTTAGACTTTTTAATCGCTCGGCGTCCTCGACCAATTCTTCCAGGTCGATGATTTCATCTTGAACACTGAGTCGGGTATAGCCTTTTTGAATGAGTAATTGACATTCATTTCGTAAGCTGCGATCCACATGTGGGACTAGGGGTGCGAGAATGAGGACTTTGCGGCCTGGAAATGTAGCAACCCAGTCTACTATGCTAGAAACGGAATCTTTTTTGACTTCTTTTCCTGAAATGGGCGAAAAGGTTTTGCCGATGCGGGCAAAGAGTAATTTGAGGTAATCGTATATTTCGGTGCTTGTTCCCACAGTGGACCGTGGGTTTTTTGTATTTACTTTTTGTTCGATGGCGATGGCGGGTGAAACGCCTTGGATGTAATCGACGGCCGGTTTTTCCATGCGACCTAAGAATTGGCGCGCATAAGAATTGAGGCTTTCGACGTACATACGTTGACCTTCTGCAAACAAGGTATCAAAGGCCAATGATGATTTTCCTGAGCCCGAAAGTCCTGTGATGACGACCAATTGATTGCGTGGAATCGCTACGTCCACATTTTTTAAATTATGAACCCGAGCACCTTTTATGATGATGTGAGTTTTGGGGTCAATCGTAGTCGATTGGAAATCATTCATAAAACAAAATTAATTCTTTTAGGTTAATATAAATTATCAATTTCAAGATTTTTAAAATCGATTTATTGGATGGAAAATTGATACACTTTGTTAGTTTTGTTAAAATTCAAAATTTGATCCAAGGCATGAAAAAAATTACCATTTTGTTCTGTTTTATTTTCCTAGCCTGTGCACCGAGTTTATTGGCGCAGGATGAACAAGTGATCATCAAAGAGGAGGGTGCCCGCGGGGATTTGGATGTGGAGCCGGATGTGAGTGAATTGAGTTTTCGCGAACGTTTGCATTTTGGGGGCGGTTTGTCAGGTTTGAGTTTCGGAAATCCGACGAGTATCGGTATTTCTCCCATGGCCGGCTATTTATTGACCAACAATACGATTTTAGGGGTGGGGATGACCTATCAATATTATTCATTGAGTTATTCGGGGTATCGAGCAACGAGCAATTTGTTAGGGGAACGTATTTTTTTACGTCAGCAAATTCCTATGTTAGCCCAATTGCTCGGGCAAGGCTACCTCACCGCTCAGTTAGAAAATTTCAATGACATGTCCGCTGGAACCACAGGTGTAGGCTATTCCAATCCCTTTTTGGTCGGTATCGGAATTGGTTCGAGAATAGGGATCAATTTGTCACTCATGTATGATTTAAACTATTCCGCTACCTCCGGAAAAGCGTCGCCCTATGGCTCAGCGTTTGTTGTGCAAGTAGGCGGTTTTTTCTTTTAAAATAATCAATCAAAACCTCAAAAAATACGTACTAAATCTGTAAATTCGAGTTCATATCATATACATCATCTCATACACATGTCTACATCTACTTTCCTAGAGCCTTTGTTAGTCGAAGATCCCAATCGCTTCGTCCTTTTCCCCATTAAACACGATGATATTTGGCAGTTTTATAAAAAAGCGGAAGCTTCTTTTTGGACCGCGGAGGAGATCGATTTGCAACAAGATTTGGCTGATTGGAAAAAAATGAATGACGGAGAGCGTCACTTTATTTCGCACGTTTTGGCGTTTTTTGCAGCTTCTGATGGGATTGTGAATGAAAACCTGGCTAATAATTTCTTGAAAGAGGTTCAATATGCGGAGGCGAAATGTTTTTATGGCTTTCAAATCATGATGGAAAATATTCACTCGGAGACGTATTCCTTGTTGATCGATTCCTACATCTCAGACCCTAAAGAAAAAGATCATTTATTGCGCGCTATCGAAACCATCGACTGCGTGAAGAAAAAGGCAGATTGGGCATTGAAGTGGATTGAAAGTGACAATTTCGTGGAGCGTTTGATTTCATTTGCGGCGGTAGAAGGAATTTTCTTTTCCGGTAGTTTTTGCTCCATTTTCTGGTTGAAAAAACGTGGCTTAATGCCAGGTTTATCATTCTCGAATGAATTAATTTCACGTGATGAAGGTTTACATTGCGATTTTGCGTGTTTGTTGTACACGGACCATATCAAAAATCAATTGAGCCAAGATCGTATTTATGAAATCATCTTAAACGCGGTGGAGATCGAAAAAGAATTTGTGACGGTGGCACTTCCAGTTTCCTTGATCGGAATGAATTCG
>CAIVPF010000024.1 GCA_903907745.1 uncultured Cytophagaceae bacterium
ACTTCCATCAATTGGTCATAATTGCCAATTTCTTCTTTTGGAGTACCATTCCACAATAATTCTTCTGGAATTACGGCTTCATTCACTAAGGATTGATACATCGCAAATACGTCAGAAGCTTTTTGAGGCTCATAGGTACACATACTTCCTGGCGCGTGCAACATGCCCGGAGGAACATCCCAGCCTGTACCCGGTATTAATGGAAATGCTTGAGAATACATGGTGATTTTATTATCCCCTTTTGTGAAGTTCATCAAACACTCTTTTATTTGCTCTTTAGTCGTTCCCGGTGCGATTCCAAAAAACGTATATGGAAAATCACCCCCATGGTTGTTTAATTGCGGCGGGAAATAATAAGCTTCTGGTTTTCCCAATTGGCCTATCTTAGCAGCATGCTCATCATTGTGATGAATGTGATGCGGCAAAGGACCCATGTTATCAAAAAACTTGGAGTACATCGGCCAAGATTTGTATTCATTCCACAAACGATCACCGATCACTTCACCTTTTAATGCTTCGATGACATCAATCAATAGAATCTGCTCTTCTTTTCCACCGTCGGAATAAACAACTGCACTTAAGCCTTCATTTTCTCCGGTCAATGGACCATTTTTAGCGGGAGTCGTTGACGATAACCAACGCTCATCGATTCCACCGCGTACACCACCCAAAACATAATAATCATCTGGATGTAATTTAATTCTTCTACCTGGCACGCAGAAAGACCTAGGAACCCATGTCGGTGCTAACCGTAAAATTCCTTTTCCTTGTTCTAGCGCTTTTGCTGCATTATTGCTCATTATTCGTTCATTAAATTGATAAAATTTGTATAAGTTGTGTATGGCCCTACTTCGGGACCCAACACGGATAAATTCACTTCTATTGATTTTTTTTCACCCGGGGCTAAAAAAGTCAAGGTGTTTGATTCTCTCGCAGCCTTCTGACCTATGGGTGGATTAGTTCCAGGCTCAATGCCGGTCACGTATTCGTTTTTGGCGAAATGTTGCCAGTTGGTCAACCACGGTAATTCCCGCTTATCAAACGAAATCTGAACCCCTAATTGCTTCTTTTCATTCCATAAACCACAATAGACATGATGATCCGGATTTGCCTCGGGTTCAATAAACACAACTGATTCACCCGGTCCATCATGAAGGGATAAAGGATCAGGGCATTTTTTGATGTCAGCGATTCCTAAAAGCTTAGGATCAGAAGCCACGCGATAATTGCCTTTCCAAATGATGTCTGTGCCATCGTCAACTAGTGGCCAACCAAAATTAAAATGGTATAAAAGCATCAAAGGAGCTGGCGTATTACCTTCATTAATTACCTCATCTTTAATCGTTAAACCTGCTTGTCCCAAACGACCCGATATGGTTCGTTTCAGTGTCAAACACGGTCCAAAGATTTTATGTTGGCGTATAATGCCTGTAATCGACATATCTAAATTACCAGCTTGTACATCTGGTTGCTGAATGGAAATAATTTCAGCAGGTATGTTACTGATTAAGCCATGCACTCCGCGAGTACCATGCGCATCTTCATCAGGTCCACCTACATGATCTAAACCACAAGTAACCAAAAGGCCTCCACCAAATGTACGAAGCCAATCAATTCCTTGGTTCGACATAGGTTGAGGCCCTAAAACTCCTACGTGACTTATCCACGCAAGACTATGCTGGTTGTAAAATGCCTCCGCAATATCCATGGCACGATCAAGAACCACTTTATAACGAAATCCTGAACCCGTATCAATCCAAGCAATTCGGACTCCTTTACCTGCACCGTTATCTAAAACGGACGTTTCAATTCCTCCTAATTGCTTGTGATTCGATATTTTATCGGTCCATTCCGGCATAATTCATTTTACTTTTTCTTAAACATTGCGTTACTTTCGCTTCCACCTGACATCAAATAAGCCATCAAATCTTTTAATTCATCAGCATTTAAGCTGTTAATTAAACCTGGCAACATACTTGATACTGGTGAGTATTTAACCGAACGAACGTTTTTCTTTAATATTTTTTCGATTTGCTCTGGCGCATATGGATTTTGAGAAACATAGTAAGCCATTTTATCTTCATTGGTCACACGTCCAATCACCGAAGTACCGTTTCTCAACATGATTTGAGTCGCTGCATACTGATCTGAAACTGTTTTGTTAGGATCAATGATCGACTCCAACATATCCTTCTTCGAGAAACGAGTTCCCAAATTAGTCAAGTCAGGACCCACGTTTCCACCGCCATCACTACCCATGGCATGACAACGAACGCAAGTAGTTGCTGCAAACATGGATTTACCATTTTGGAAATCACGGTCCGCTAAAGGAGCATCTAATAATGCCACAGCATCTGTCAACTTCCATTGCTTACCTGGACCCTTAGGATAATTGATAGCCGCAATGTCATTACCACTGCTAGTTAACATATCCGCACCACCCAATTTATCGTAATAAGCGCGTTTGTTTTCTGCTACATTCTTCAAAGCTAATTTACGTGCACGGTCGATAAAACCAATATAACTACGTCCACCTGAGAATTCAAAACCACGTTTGAACCAAGCGAAATATCGCTCATGCAACTCAGGTGTCCAATTGTTCTTTGCCGCAGATAACATCGTAGCTAAATACGTTTGTTGAGCCGGTGGAATTTTCTCCAACATTTTCGCAATATCCGTTCCGTATTGTGGATTACGCATGATTAAATCAGCAGAAGAAGTAGCTGTTTCTACACGATATGCAGTAGCACTAGCTGTATCCTTCGTTTCCATTAACTTCAATGTACGCTCAATCACTTTTGGAGCTTCCAAAGGAATCAATAAACGACTTAACGCACGATCCATATTCATTCGATTAGATGGATATGATGCATCATATTTAGCGATGATTTTAGCTGAAGTAGCAGCATCTGGCATTCCCAAGCGCAACATAGCTAATTCATAAGCACGTAAAATATCTAATTTTTGTGATTCACTAAAGGCTTTGCTATCAATCGCAACAAGTGAAGCATAAATAGCTGATTTTAATTCAGGCTTACTTTGACGAATTAAACCAATCAAAGCATGCGTAGCCGCAATTGGATCCTTTTCAGTCAATGCCTTATCTTTCCACTCGTTGATTGGCTGGTGCTCCAAAGCTAAACGCGCCGCATACCGAATAAAACGATCTGGATGCTTTAAATAAGGCCAAGCAAATGCAACGGCTGCTGGATTTGCTCCTTGGTGAAATTGCTCAATCTTACGACGAGTTTCATTCAATGGATTCGGTGCGCCAACTAATGTTTTTGCACTAGCTTCTTCAGTACCTACATATGAAACACGATAGACATCAGATTCTAAACGACGACCACCGGCCATAAAGTAAAGTGCTCCATCAGGTCCAATAACACCATCTGTCAAAGGCAAAGGAATACCTGAAATAAACTCTTCACGATCTGCCAAGAAAGTAGATCCAGAAGCTCTTAATTTAATTAAGTGACCAATACCAAACGTCCAGTCAAAAGCTAACAACGATTTCTTATACTTAGCTGGAAACTTAGCATCTTTTAAAGACAATAAACTAGTAGGTGATCCCTGGCCAATATTCAATACAGGTGATAAGTTATCTGGATACGTTGCAGACCACTTGCTATTACCTGTTCTCCAACCATACTCAGAAGCACTTGTTACGTGACAAATACGAGTTGGACGGTACCATGGTAAACCGAAATCCCACTCCATATCTGCATCATAAGCAAATAAATCTCCTGTCTCGTTAAATGCTATATCAAAAGCATTCCGATAACC
>CAIVPF010000025.1 GCA_903907745.1 uncultured Cytophagaceae bacterium
CTTCTACCGGGTGAACGGCGGTAAAAGAGGCCGTAATTCAGGAAGAAGTTTAATTTGTTTTTGCGGTAATTCACAATGGCCGTTCCGCCAAAATTCTCTGGATAGCCCAATGTGGTCTCAAAAGCGGCATTAAATCCTTGATTTGTGTTTTTCTTGAGGACAATGTTGATGATACCGGCCATTCCCTCAGCCTCGTAGCGGGCGGATGGATTGGTGATGATTTCGACTTTGTCGATGAGGTTTCCTTGTAGGGATGATAAACCGCCGCCACTTATTCCCACCATGGTCGATGGTTTTCCATCTACGAGGATGCGTACATTTTCACTTCCGCGCAGGCGAACGGATCCCTCGCCGTCGACTTGCACTGAGGGAAGATTTCCTAGAATTTCGGAGGCGGTGGCGCCTTTGTTGGCCAAATCCGTCCCCACATTAAAGATGCGTTTATCCAAAGCCAATTCCATGCTGGCTTTTTGGCCTTTTACGGTGACTTCTTCGAGGGTTTTGGAAGAGGTTTTGATGTTGATTTTACCGAGCGCGATGGTATTGGACTCTTTGGAAATGCGGATATTCGCTTGTTTATATGCTTCGAATCCGACGCTTTCGATGATGATTTCATAGGTCCCATAAGGCGCCTCGATGCTGAATTGGCCCTTTTCATTGCCTATGCCGCCGGATATGATTTTGGCAGGTTCTCCGCCCATGAGGCGAATGCTTGAGAAGGGAATGTTTTCTTGACTACTAATTTCGACGGTTTGTCCAGTGATTTTTCCTTTCGGACCCGTTTGTGCCTGGGTAACATGAAAATAAACAAGTGCAAAAGAAAAGAAAAAGTAAAATGTGTTTTTCAAAATAATAGGTTTAAATTAATCTTGTAAAAATAAAAAGAATTTTTGCTTTACTATCTACCTAATTAAATGAAATCTATTTTTAGTTGTCTATTCTTGTTGTTTTCAGGGATTATTTTTGGTCAATCGTCGGCAGAATTACTACGCTGGAAGCAATTTTCGAATCGCACGACGATTTATCGGGATTCCTATGGAATTCCACACATTTATGGTAAATCGGATGCCGATGCAGTTTTTGGTTTATTATATGCACAATGTGAGGACGATTTTTCCCGTGTGGAAATGAATTATGTGGAAAAATTAGGCCGTATGGCGGAAGTGAAAGGGAATAAAGAAGTAGCCTATGACCTATATTTACGTTTAATAATAGACCAAGGAGAGGCCAAAAAGGATTTTGCGCGCGCGCCACAATGGCTCAAACAGCTTTTACAAGCCTATGCGGATGGTATCAATTATTATTTATTTAAACATCCGGAAACCAAACCTGCTTTATTGACCCATTTTGAGCCTTGGTATCCCCTATTATGGACCGATGGGAGCATCGGGGCTATTTCCACGGGCGATGTGACCGAACAGGAAACGGGTTTGTTTTATGGTATCTCCAAACCTGCTTTATCATCTATACATGAAATGTACCAAGATCCAGAGGAGAAGCTGACTGGCTCAAATGGATTTGCGGTGGGTCCTTCCCTTTCGAAATCGGGCCATGCGATGTTGTACATAAACCCCCATGTAACCTTTTATTTCCGGCCGGAGGTGCATGTGGCTAGTGAACAGGGCTTGCATGCTTATGGCGCGGTGACTTGGGGTCAATTCTTTGTATATCAGGGATTTAATCAATTTGGTGGATGGATGCATACTTCTAGCGAGGTCGATGTGGCGGATGCTTATGCGGAAACGACGCGGGAGAATCACGGTAAGATGGAATATTTTTTTGAAGGCAAATGGCGTCCCATGCTCGAAAAACAGATTTCTTTAGGTGTCAAAGGTGAGGTGAATCCAATTTCTGTCAAGGCTTATTTTACGCATCGTGGGCCGGTATTGGCAAAACGAGATGGCCGGTGGATATCGGTTCGTTCCTTTAATCGTTCGATGACGAGCTTGATTCAAAGTTGGGCCCGCACGAAAACCAAAAGCTTTACTGATTTCAAGCGCGTGATGGATTTGCGGGGCAATACCTCGAATAATACAGTTTATGCGGGTCAAGGCGGAAATATCGCCTATTGGCATGGGAATTTTGTTCCTAAACGCGATGCAAGCCAAGATTGGGGTCAGGTGCAAGATGGGCGTTATGCGAAAAACGATTGGCAGGGTTTGCATCGTGTGGAGGAGATTGTGCATGTATATAATCCGAAATCAGGCTGGATACAGAATTGCAATTCGACACCATTTACCGTTTCGGGTGCTTCGAGTCCCCGCAGGCAGGATTATCCGATTTATATGGCGCCGGATGGGGAAAATTTCCGTGACAGGAATGCGGTTCGTTTATTTAGCCAGGTGAAGAAAATTGATATGGATGGCTTGATTGCCTTGGGCTATGATCGTAAATTGACGGCTTTTGAAACATTAATACCGGCGATGTTGGCTAAAATAGAAGGTTTGAAGAATTTATCGCCGGAGAAAAAGGCTTTGTTGACAATTCCATTAGACACCTTGCGTCGTTGGGATTATCGGGCAAACACGACTTCCATCGCACAGACTTTAGCTGTTCGCTGGGGTCAAAAAATCATGCCGAAAATCCCAAAGGCGATCCAATCGGGCGGAGAGACGGATGTGGTGATGAATATCAATCAATTTGCAGAAACGGGTGAGGCGGATGTTCAGGTAAATGCATTGCTTGAGGTGTTAGAGGAGTTGAATCAACATTGGGGAACTTGGCAAGTGCCATGGGGTGATATGAATCGATTCCAACGTATATCAAATCAAGATCCAGCCATTTTCAAGGATGACCAATCGAGTTTGGCGGTGCCATTTACCTCTTCAGCTTGGGGGCAATTACCCTCCTACACGTCTAAATCCTTTCAAGGCTCTAAAAAATGGTATGGGGTCAATGGAAATAGTTTTATTTGTGCGGTGGAATTTGGGCCTAGAATCCAAGCAAAGAGTCTTTTGGCAGGAGGAGAAAGTGGTCAAATGGATAATCCGCATTTTTTTGATCAGGCCGCGATGTACGTACAAGGAAAATTCAAACAAGTCCTATTTGATAAGTCTGAGGTAGTCAAGCAGGCAGCTGTGAAATATCATCCCTGATTTTAATTTGTAAATAAAAAAATGCAATTTAGATGCTAATATGGTTTTTGTTCTAATATCAAGCTTTGTAGGGACTTTAGTGACGCTGATACTTGCGTTTTTTTCGACTAAGTATTTCAAACCGAATATCTTTTTAGTAGGTGTTTTTTTTATTTTTAGTTATTTTTCTGTTGTTATCTGCTCGCTACTTTTTCAATTAAATATTACCTTAAATTTCCTTTCTTTCCCATTAATTTCAAGTTTATCCTTACTGGCGGGCCCATTGCTTTATTTTTATGCGAGGGGAATAAAAAAGAATACGAATCAATTATACCTGCATGATCTATGGCATGCGGTCCCCTCCTTGATCACCTTGATTAATTATTGGCCATTTTTTCGTTTATCCCTTGACAAGAAATGGGCTTTTTTCGAACGGGTGCAAGGAAATGCGGTAATCATATTTCAAATGGACCATTATTGGTTTAATTTGGAACAAGGTTTTATTATTCGGTCCTTCTCGTCAGCCATTTATGCGCTATTATGTATTTTGATATTTTTACGACTTAAAAATGATAATTATTTTGAAAGTCAAAACCATTTTGTTTCGGAGAAATGGCTTCAGTGGCTATTTGGCTTTATGTTCCTCATTTTCTTGTCTGCCATTTTTCATCGGATTTTTCTTTTGCTTCAGCCTAATCGATTTATTTCAGTTGACGTTTATCTCAAATGGTTAAGTATTCCGGCGGTTTCATTTGTGATTTTAAATAGTAGTGTCTTGTTTTTCCCTAAGGTCTTGTTTGGTAATTATTTCTTTGAAATAGATCTAATCAAAATCCCTAAAAAAGAGCTTGTAAATAAAAAATCATCTTTTGATAATGGTTACTTTGATGAATTGCATGAAAAATTCGAAGCCTACATCCTACAAAAGCCCTATTTGAAAACGGGTTTTTCCTTATCTGATATAAGCACTAGTTTAGGGGCTCCAACCCATCAAATATCCCTCTATTTCAAAAATCACAGAAGACAGGTATTTAATTCTTGGAAAAACGAGGTTCGAATTAACCATGCATTGGACTTAATCAAGTCAGGCGAAGCCACCCATTTAACCTTAGAATCCATTGCTTTTTCTTGTGGATATCGGTCTAGGACCAATTTCATTGACGCATTTAAGCTTCAAACTGGAGGCCTTCCGTCGGAATTCTTGAACTCACTTCAATAATCCTTGTACTTTTTTGCCCATTTTTTTAGTACCCTAGTAGACAAAAAACTGCCCTCAAGTCGGTTTTTATGTATTTAAATCAATGGAAAAATAGTTTTTGTCCTGAAATTGAAATTAAGTACACGTATTTTATGATACAGATCAGGAATCAGACGTAAACAGTGTAGTATTGCATTGTGTTTAAAAATAAGATGTAGCGAATAACTACATTGTGTTTAGTTCTAAATTATAATAAAAAGGAAATGGTTGATTTTATTTCAGTTTTTGGAATTTTTATTTCCATCCTGCTTCTGGTTTTCTTGAAGCCCCATAATAAATCCAATATCTATTTAAGTGGATTTTTCTTTTCGATGGGAAGCATGGCTTTGTTGCGCAATACAATTCTCTATTTAAAAAATGAGACCATTCTGCAATTTTTCTTGCCTAGTCTTTTTCCCATATTCGTTCTCTCTGCTCCTTTTTTATATTTATATATCAGAAGCCGCTTAAGCTCAGGAGGTTATAGGTCCTTTGGCAAATATGATTTTTTGCATTTTATTCCCAGTCTTATCGTATTAATTAATTTCATTCCTCATTTCATGCTCAGTTCTGAGGAAAAAACATTGTTTGTTAGAAGTGTCTTTGTGGATCCTGCTCAAATCCTTTACCTAAAGACCCTATTTTTTCCTTTAAAGGTTAATTTTCTCTTAAGACCATTAGGTGGGGTTATTTATTTCTTCTTTACGATTCGATTGTTGTTGGATGGGCAATCATGGTCCAACCTCATGATGAAGGTCAAATCAGATTCTGATTATCAATGGTTTGCTTGCCTGACTATTTTTATGGGCTCAAGTCATGCGATGATGGCTGGTTTATCTATTTATTTTTATAATACCAATTTCGATGGTGCCTTAATGGATAGCTATAAATTTTATATGATGTTTCCGGCTTTCATTACCCTCCTAATGAATGTGTCTATTTTATTTTTCCCTAAAATCTTGTACGGAATATTTGTGGATGATCAGGAGGAAAAAACAGATGCTAAAGTCAGCATGCATGCGATTAAGTTCAAAGGTGGAGCGAATGTGGAATTGGAGTTTAAGGAAATCGCGGATTCTTTACATGAATATTTTCAAGGAAAATCCTATTTAAAACCTGGTTTTAACCTTTCCGTCATCACCAAAGAAACGAATATACCTTACCACAAACTAACGAATTATTTTACCATGTACTTGGGGGTCAACTTCAATGATTGGAAAAATGACATTCGGGTTGCTCATGCCGTAGACCTAATCGACCATGGCCGAGCAAAGAACTTAACCTTAGAATCGATTGCCTATTCTTGTGGCTATTTGTCTCGGTCAAATTTTGTAAATGCCTTTCGCAAGAAAATGGGTATGACGCCTTCGGAGTATGTAAAATCGATTCCTGAAATATCCTTAGTCACCTCTGCAGAATTTTAAAAGATGTTTGATATAATCGTCATTTTTGGAATGTTTGTGCCGCTTGTGCTCATGCGGCATGCGAAGGATCGGACTCGTTCCAATGTGTATTTGGGCATGTTTTTCGTGACCATGAGTATTTATCCGCTCTATCGTAGCGTATTGGTTAATATTGCTTCGGAAGAATTCTTAAGCATTTTTCTGCCAATTCTGATGCCTATTTTCATGTTGTCTGGATCAATTTTATACTTGTATGTTAAAAATAATTTGGCAGACCAGCCCCATAAACTGAGCTGGTGGAAGGACGGTATACATTTCATACCTGCTTTGATAAGTCTAGTGAATTTATTTCCTTTTATCATCCTTCCGATGTCGGAAAAGCTGATTCTAACCCGTGAATTGATTCAAAACCCCAATTTTATTTATAATATCCCCTTTTTGTTTTTTCCTAATGCTTACATTTTTCTTATAAGACCCGTGTTGGGAATAATTTATATTTCCATCTGTTATTACCAAATTAGACAGACGAAAAAGAGGCTTAGTGAGTTAAACCAAGAATTACCAGGTGTCAATTTCAAATGGTTGAATTTGATTTTGACGATTACCTTATTGAATTTTATTTCATTGGTTTTCATGATTTTCGATTTCATCTTTTTTCGCACGACGCTCGATAATAACATCATGACCTTGGTTGCTATTACTTTTCCCATGTTATGTGTGGTGGCCTTGAATATTTCTATTTTGTTTTTCCCGAGTGTCATGTACGGCTTTTTTAATTTCAAAAATGATTTGAAGCCGGTACTTTTTGAAGATTCCACGACTGAGCTTATTCTGAATGAGGATTTAATCGATGAAGATGCGAGAAAGACCTTTAAGTTGGTCGCGGAAAAATTAGAAATCTATTTTCAGAGTAAACCCTATTTACAACCGGGTTTTAATCTGTCTACCATTACGAGTCAAACTGATTTACCTTACCACAAAATCACAAGTTACTTTTCTGTCTATTTAGGGATCAATTTCAATGATTGGAAGAACAATGCACGCATAGACTATGCGGTAGATTTAATCAATAGTGGTCGGGCCAAAAACCTAACCCTCGAATCCATCGCCTCTAGTTGCGGGTTTTTATCTCGAAGTAATTTCGTCAATGCCTTTAAAAAGAAAATGCAAATGACACCTTCCGAATATGTGAAGTCCCTTCCTAATCGCGATTTGGTCGTGAATTTAAATTTTTAGTTTTATAGCAGGTTGTAAAAGATTGTATAAAAAGGACACTTAATAGGTGTCCTTTTTTTTGTCTGGCCTATCCGAAAATCTTTCGTAAAAATTTTCCTTTACAGGATTCTCATGTGAATGAATGGCGAGGATGTATTTATTTATTTTGCAAAAAATATATCTTGCATCTTCACAAATCTAAACTATGAAAATTCGACTCCTTATCCCCATTCTTTTATTCGCCATATATAGCTGTAGCCCAACTGGCGAAACATTAAAGACTTATTTTACCTATTCAGATGAAATAGAAGCGGCGGGCATTAAATTGATTCCCATCAAAACACCCAAGGGTGAATTTAAGGTTTGGACCAAACGCTTCGGTACAAATCCACGCATCAAAATTCTTTTATTGCATGGAGGTCCTGCGATGACTCATGAATACATGGAATGTTTTGAAACCTTCTTTCAGCGGGAGGGATTTGAGTTTTATGAATATGATCAATTAGGTTCCTATTATTCTGACCAACCGAAGGATTCCACTTTATGGACTACCGAGCGCTTTGTGGAAGAAGTAGAGCAGGTTCGTCAGGCGATCGGGGCAGATTCGAGCAATTTTTATATTGTAGGGAATTCATGGGGAGGTATTTTAGGGATGGAATATGCCTTAAAGTATCAAAAGAACATGAAAGGCCTCTTAGTGTCTAATATGGTAGCTAGCGCACCGGAATATGGGAAATATGCGGAGGATGTGTTATCGAAGCAAATGAAGCCTGATGTACTCGCGGAAATCAGGGCCATTGAGGCCAAAAAGGATTTTGCGAATCCAAGGTATATGGAATTATTGCTCCCTAATTTTTACCATGCACATATTTGTCGGCTCGAAGAATGGCCCGATGCGCTCAAGCGTTCCTTTAAGCATGGCAATAATTCGATTTATGTGCAGATGCAAGGACCTTCTGAGTTTGGAATTAGCGGTTTATTAGCCACCTGGGACATTAAAAATCGGTTGAAGGAAATTGCGATACCGACGCTGATGATCGGCGCAAAATACGACACGATGGACCCTAAAGCGATGGAGGAACAAAGTAAAATGGTTCAGCATGGAGAATATCTATATTGTCCGAATGGAAGCCATTTGGCGATGTGGGATGACCAACAAGTCTATATGAAAGGAGTTATTTCCTTTATCAAAAAAGTGGATCAAACAGGCAAATAATAGAAGTATGAAAAGAAGACAATTTATCGGATATGTAGGCAATACTAGCTTGGCTTTATTGGCTGCCTCATCGCATGCTTGGGCGAGTGCACAGGCTACGAAGGAGTTTGTATTTATTGAGGCGGAGCAATTTGCGCAGCATGGAGGTTGGGAACTGGATCAGCAATCGATGGAGCAAATGGGTTCACCCTATCTATTGGCCCATGGCTTGGGAATTCCGGTTTCGGATGCGACGACGCAAGTGGAATTCCCATCGGCGGGTTTTTACCGCATGTGGGTCCGTACGCGGGATTGGGTGGCGCCTTGGAATGCACCGGGCGCTCCGGGTAAGTTTCAGGTATTAATTAATGGGAAGGCGGTGCGGGAAACCTTTGGGACGAAGAGTGCGACCTGGCATTGGCATGATGGAGGGATGGTTCAGGTGGGCAAGAAAGCCAAGATTTCCTTGCATGATTTGACGGGATTTGAAGGTCGTTGTGAAGCTATTTTGTTTTGTAAGGATGCGAATTTTAAGCCGGTGAATGAGGTGGATGCCTTGACGAAATTTCGTCGGGATGTGCAAGGGCTTCCTTTGGAACCTGAGGATATTGGGCATTTTGATTTGATTGTGGCGGGGGGTGGATTGGCGGGGACATGTGCGGCGATTGCGGCGGCCCGACAAGGCATTCAAGTAGCCTTGATTCAAGACCGACCGGTATTAGGAGGAAATGGCAGTTCGGAGGTTCGTGTATGGCCCGAAGGACATACGAATAAGGCGCGATTTCCGCACATTGGGGATATTGTGAATGAGATTTTACCTCCGATTGTAAAGGGGGCTAATGAGGTGTTAAATGGGGTGGCGGCGTCTTATTTTGATGATGCGAAGAAATTAGGCGTGGTGCGTGCGGAGAAGGGAATTACGTTGTTGCTGAATCATCGGGTAATGCGTGTGGAAACGGAGGGTCAGGAAATTAGATCGTTGGTGATTCAAAGTACCCTAAGCTCGAGGCAAAAACGTATCCATGGACAGCTTTTTGCGGACTGTACGGGGGATGCGAATATTGGTTTTAAGGCAGGTGCGGACTATGAATATAAGGTTGAAAATCTGATGGGAAGCACGAATCTTTTTAATGTTTTAGACGCTACGAATAAGGCAGAAGTGCTCGCCTGTGAGTGTAAAGATAAGAGTGCCTTGGCCATGAAATGCGATATTGGGGATTATAATCAACCATTCCCACGTTGTCCTTGGGCCCTTGATTTATCAAATAAGCCCTTTCCGGGTCGTAAAGGAGTGAAGACATTTGGCAAAGAAGGGCTAGAATCCTTCGCAAATATGTGGTATTGGGAAAGTGGTTTCTCCAAAGATCAGGTAAATCAGATCGAATTAATCCGGGATCATAACTTTAGAGCGATGTATGGAGCCTGGGATGTGATCAAAAATGTGGATAAATTATACCCCAAACATCGCTTAGGATGGGCGGCATTTATTGCGGGAAAGCGAGAATCTCGCCGATTAATGGGTGATGTCATTCTTGATGCCGAGGACTTTAAGACTCAAAAATCCTTTGAAGATGCGGCATTTCCGTGCTCTTGGCATGTGGATTTACACTCGCCCAAGAAGGAATTTAAGGATGGTTTTGAGGATAATGCCTTCGTAGCAGACTATACGCGGGGGGCAGAATATCAATATGGAGGCGAATATTGGGCGCCTTATCGGACACTTTATAGTCGAAATATCAGCAATTTATTCATGGCGGGTAGGTGTATTAGCGTATCTAAAACGGGATTGGGACCTGTCCGCGTGATGAAAACCTGCGGTATGATGGGTGAAATTGTGGGTAAAGCAGCCTCGATATGCATTAAAAAGGGTGCTCAACCCCGAGGAATCTATGCCAAATACCTCCCAGAACTCCATGATTTAATGCAAAAACCAGGTTCATTCCGGGTTTAATGGATCCTAATTCATTTAAATGGATTAAAAAAATCAGGTTTTTAAGGCTAGAACTCCTTATAAATCTGATTTTTTTTGAATAAAACGAACGTATTTCTAATCCTTTTGATGCGTATGTGTATAATACGACCGTTTAATAAATGATTTGGATCATGTATTTCTTTTAAAAACGTCCTTAAAAATTGAATTTAAGCGTTTTTCAAATTCTGCCCTCCTTTTTTCTTTAAATTATTAAATTTTTTCTACGAAATATTTCTTAAAGTAAAACTTTAACTAGCTTAAAGTCGTACTTGAATCACGTATCTAATTTTTCA
>CAIVPF010000026.1 GCA_903907745.1 uncultured Cytophagaceae bacterium
AAATGAACCTCCTGATCCGCTCGAAATTGCCCTTTTATTTGAATACGCTTAGAAATGGCCGCTGCGATGACGGGTAAACCTAAATAATCTTGGTGTTCCCCAAATAAACAAATACGACCGGGTGTAGATACAATCATAGGTGCTAAGTTAAAAAAAATATTACCTTTGGTCGAAAAAAATATCAATTAATGATCACCCAACGTATTCCATCCATCGATTATTTCAGGGGTTTCATTCTGTTTTTATTAGCCGCTGAAAGCACGGGTCTTTATGGGACCCTCGGAAAATTATTTCCAGACAACTTCCTAGTTGAACAATTTCACCATGCCCAATGGGAAGGCCTGCATTTTTGGGATTTAATCCAACCTGGCTTCATGATGATCGCCGGTTCCGCCCTCTATTTTTCTACCTACAAAAAACTAGACGAAGGGTCCACCTATGGTCAATTATGGCCCAAAGTCATCAAAAGGTCCATTTTGCTTTTCCTTTGTGGTACCGGTCTTCACTGCCTTTCGCGCGAAAAACTCGTACTCGAACTATGGAATGTGCTGACCCAATTGTCCTTCACCACGCTGGTCGCCTTTTTCCTATTGCGCTTTTCCATACCGCTCCAATTAGCCGCCTCGCTCTTTATACTCCTCCTCGCTCATTCTCTCTACGTTTTTACCGATATTCCTGGCTATAATATGCCCTATACGCGTGATCAAAATTTTGGATCCTACATGGATATGATGCTCATGGGGAAATTAAGTGGCGGACATTGGATTGCGATTAATTGTATCCCAACAGCCGCCCATACCATTTGGGGAGCTGTCATAGGACGCCTCATTCATAGAAACGCAGATCCCAAAAACACCTTACGAACGCTTATTGGCCTAGGGATCCTAGGCATCATCGCCGGATATGGCTTGGATTTAGCTGGGATACCCATCATTAAACGTACCGCCACCCTATCGTTCACCATCGCTTCGGCAGGTTGGATTTCATTGATGATGGCCGCATTTTACTACAATTGGTCCTTCGAAATACCCAAAATCAAATTCCCCAATTACATTCTCTCCTTCGGAAAAAATTCCATTTTCATCTATTTGTTTTTCGAATCCGTTGGACCCGATTGGTTGAAAAAATCCACTTTTGTCTTTGTGGGCGGTGTCATCGAAAAACTAGGTGGGACCGAGCTAATCGCGAAATTAGGGAATTCATTGGTCGTATTTTTGCTGATTATTGGGCTCGCAAAATGGCTGGACAATCGGAAAATTTATTTCAAATTATAGACTAATCTTGTGCTTGAAAAGCGCCTAATGGAAATAATTCATTCGCCCGGGGTATGCGATTCATCCGTTTGCCGATTGATATAATCCATTTTATAGGCCCAAGTTTGAGCAATATTCCATGCCTTTACTTTGGCTTCCTCGGTGATTTTCCCTTCGAAATGCTCATCCAAGGTTGCATTAAACAAAGAAATCCAACGGTCGAAATGTGCTTGAGTTAAACGCTCTTTTTGATTTACTTCCAAATGCGGACGCATGGGGGCTCCTTTGTAGGCGCTGCCCTCCAATAAAAGCATCTCCCAAAAATCGTACATCTTGGGTAAATGTTTAGCAAAATCCACGTGCATCACATCCATGAACACATGCCCCACCAAATCATCGCTTGGCATTTTTGCATAAAATGCATCCACGAAAATTTGAATATCCGCACGCGTTTGAATGTCAGATTTCATTAATGAGTTTTGATTTTGGCAAGGATGTGTTGGCCTACTTTTTTCCCCTGCTTCGCCCCTTCATCCAATGCCGGACGGAAGTGAATTCCCCCGTATAATCGACTAATCGAAGCTTCATCAGAGGCTTGATGAAAGGAAGTGAATTTTCTTGGCGGAATGCCATAGGGTATCTCCGTCGAATCATGATAGGCAACTTGATCCCCATATAAAGCCGTTAAAATTTCAGCGGCGGAAGCAGAAATGGTACTATGGCCAGAGGTATACTCCGGGAAAGGTGGCGTTTGCAAAATCGGAATCCAGGTTTTATCAATACTCGCATTGATTATAGTTTCGGGACGAATCCGAATAGAGCGGTATTTTTCATCCCAGCACGCAATAAATCCATCAAAAATCCCAATGGATGTCATCGCGAAAGCCTCCGCGGTTTGCATGTAATTCTTTTTCAATTGACGTGACACCTGGCCCACGATGCCCAACCAGTGGCCACCCGGAGACATTTTCTTCGTCGCAAACATCGCATGACCCGTAATGTTCATCTTGAATGGATTACAATCCCAAAAATTTGCGATGTCCCGCTGTTCATTCGTCAAATTCTTCACCGTCTCATAAGAATCCATCACCTCTTTATAATATGGACTTCCTTTTGTTATATCGAATTTGGAGGGTGTGGGAGCAGGGAATTGGGACGCCGTATCCAAAACAGCAGGCCGAATTTTATTCCAATATGGCTCTACCGCATCCATATACGCAGGAGGCGTAGGCGTCCAAGTTCCCGGCAAATTAGTCACCGTAAAGCGAAATCCACGCGTTTGTTTGTAATGATCCTTTCCCGCATAGCGTAAAACTGCCGCAGCCACCGAATCCCCAAACGCAATAGACCGCTCATATACATCCCCCGGAATTCCAATTTTCTGATAATCTGCCTCTAATTTTTTATCAAACTCCACATACATTTCTTGGGCAAAGGTCAATTTTTTGCCAACCGCCAAATAAGCCCGGGTCGAAGCCAAAGGAAAACAATATTCCAAACCCGGTTCCGGTTTTGGAATTTTCTCAAAACCATTCAATTGACCCACCAAAGATTTATAAGCCTTATCCCCCGGAACAGCAGCCTCATAGCCCGCAATACCTGCATACATGTATATACGTGAGGAAACTGGCGGCGCGAAAATGTCGTGAATAATACTTTCGGTCAACATCACCTCTGCCCGAATCAAAAATTCAGGATTTGCAGCTTCTTGCTGATAATTCGGATTTGATTTTTGGCAAGAAATTAATGTCCCAAACAGACATAAAAGCAAAATGTATTTTTTCATTTCAGGATTCAATTGAGCGCCAAAATTACAAAATTATCTTCGATTTTTCGAGCTGATTTTTATCAGCTAATTGGTTTTTTCTACCACCCTTTCGGCGGCCATTCGACCGGAAGCCAAAGCCGCCTGCAAGGAAGGAAATTGCGTATAATCACCCGCAAGGAAGATATTTCGCCTCGCTGCTTCCTCTTTTAAGTCTTGAAAATCAGACACTTTCCACAAGGAATTGGGAATCGCAAAAGATTGAATAAAATGAAAATCATCTTCTTTTCTTCCCAAATAATTGGCCAATTCCTGCTGTATCTCCTTGGCGGAATGACCTAATGCTAAGGTAGTTGCCGAAAATAAACAAGAATCCTGAGGAGCATATGCCGGATTAATCTTTGACAAACAGCTCATATGTGCCATCCGACCGCCCTTTGGAAAAAGATGTAAATAGTCCGTCACCCCACAAAATCCTTTGGCTTTAAAATAAAAGGTTTCGCTGGCCAAGGGCTTGAAATCGGAAGTCGATACACCCAACAGCCCAGCAGCTACATCCGCTTCCGTGGCTAGTATTAATTGGGAATATTCCAATCGCTCCCCATCTGCCAATTCCACACAGCCCTCCGAAATTCCCGTCACCGAAACGCCCATGCGAATCTTTTCAGCAGGAATCGTTTCGGCTAATTGGGATGCTATCGCCCCCATCCCCGCTTTGGGAATCGCCGCATGACCCTCCATGAATTGTTTCATATAAAAATAAAACAAAGAGGCGGGCTGGGATAAAGATACATCCAACAACACTCCCGCCATAAATGGCCGCAAAAACAGCTCTTTGAAATTCAATGAAAATCCAAGGCGATCAATCAATTCCCCCACCGTCTCCTTTCGGCCATCCAATGCCGGCACATCCCCTTGTAAGCGAAACCATACAAAGGCCAACAAAACCAAATCTTTCCATGAAAATAAACCCGAACCGATCGAACGAAAAAACTCAAAAGGACTTTTCAAAGGATTAAGAAAGGGCTCAAATTGACCCCGTTGATGTACATAAGCCCCTGATCCAAAATAAGATAAATCCAATTTTGTCAAATCTAAACTTCGCTGCACTTCCGGATAGGCCGTTTGTAAAACTTGAAATCCATGGTCTAAGACATAACCATCCACCGTTTCCGATTGCACCCTTCCGCCTATTTTGTTTGATTTTTCTAGTAAAAGATAAGTAGCCCCCTGAATTTCCAACAAGCGAGCCGCCTGCAGTCCCGAAATTCCCGCCCCCACGATAACGATTGGTTTCATGTTTAGTTTATATTTGAACAAACTGTTTAAACTTACAAAAGTTTAAAGTCTTTTTTATTACTTTGCAGATTAAATGATTCTCAGGAATGAATTACAAAATTAGGGAGGAAAACGATTTCCATTTCATCGACGAAGGAAAGGGTGAAATTTTACTCCTACTTCATGGATTATTCGGCGCCTTAAGTAATTGGCGAGGAGTCATTGACCACTTTAGTCAGCATTACCGCGTCATCATTCCGCTCATGCCCATTCATGATATGCCGATCAAAGAGGCCGGCTGCGAGGGACTAACCGTATTTATTGAAAAATTTATTGATTATGTTCAATTAGACAAATTCAGCCTAATTGGAAATTCATTGGGGGGTCATGTCGCCCTGATTTATACGCTCAAACATCCTGAAAAAGTGCAGCGACTGATATTGACAGGCTCATCCGGTCTTTTTGAAAATTCCATGGGCGGCTCTTATCCAAAACGAGGAAATTACGAATACATAAAAGAACGCGTCGAATATACCTTTTATGACCCCAAAACGGCATCCAAGGAATTGGTAGACGAGGTTTTTGATATAACCAATAGCATTCCAAAGGTCATGCGCATCATTGCGATCGCTAAATCTGCTCAACGGAACAATATGGCCAAAGATATTGTTCGCATAAAAACACCTACCTTGCTCATCTGGGGATTAAATGATACCATCACACCGCCGCAAGTCGGACATGAATTTAATTCCTTGATTACCCATTCTGAATTACAATTTATCGATCATTGTTGCCACGCACCGATGATGGAACAACCGATTGAATTTAATCGCATTTTGGATCATTGGCTAAGTAAAAACCCCGTTTAGCTATGTTAGCACTCGCACATCTTTCTTATGATTTTCCTACGGCAAACTTGAACGATTCCGTCCAAAAAGCCTTAAAAATCTTGCATGCCCAAGAAATGAATGCCATTGCCGTTTTAGATGGGAAAAAATGGATTGGAAATGTCAGTGAAGACATGTTAATGAATGCCCCGCATCCCGACGGCAAAATTAGCCAATTCGAAGGTTCATGGAATCCCGTTCACATGGAAGCCGAAGAAGATATGTTAGCGAGCCTACCCCTTTTTGAAGAAAGTGGATTTCGTTTATTGCCCGTAGTAAATGAGGAATCAACCTGGCAGGGCTATTTAGCCTGGGAATCCGTTGCCAAAACCACTTTCTTCACCGGATTTAATGCTGGAAATGGAGGGATTATCCGTATTTTATTTCATCCGCAGCATGATTCCCTCAGCAGCATTGCACGCATAATCGAAGAAAATAAGGGGATGATCACGCGGTCTTATATGACGAAAATGGACCGACCGGAACACAGCCGGCCCGAACTAATCCTTCAAGTCCAAACTGAACAGTTTCCAGCGCTAATCAAAAGTTTAGAACGACATGATGTTCAAATCGAAAAAGCATTTATGTTTGGTTCTACCGAATTTGTAGATCAGAGTCGTTTTGATCTGCTTTTAAAATACCTAAATCCCTAAATGTTGAGTATGCAAATCGCCATACATGGGAAAACTTTTACCCAAGACACCAAGCCACTCATCGAAAAATTATGGGTGGATATCGGTGCAAAAATGGCGCATATCGTACTTTCAGAAAGTTTTAAATCCCATTTAATGAGCCATGGATTTGAAATAAATAATGTGTC
>CAIVPF010000027.1 GCA_903907745.1 uncultured Cytophagaceae bacterium
CGCGTCGCCAAATTAGCCAATGCCGAACAAATCCGCGAAAAATTAGCCGGTTTAGCAAACTTAGTCAGCCTTTCTGAAATTTCTACGGTCCAACAAATGCGCTTAGCCCTCCAGCAAGCCCAATCCCTAACTAAATTTGGCGACGAATACGCTACTTGGAAAAGCAGATTGGATTCCATTTGGATCGAATTAAAAGACCTTTCCTCCGAAATAGAACGAGAAGCCGAAGGTTTTTCCTCTGACCCCTTGGAATTGGAAGACAAACAAAAACGGCTGGACGCGCTTCAGCGGCTTTTGCAAAAACATCAAAAAAATTCAATCGAAGAATTAATCATCCTCCGCGATTCCTTAGATGAACAAATTGTCAGTTTTGAACATATCGATGAGGCCGTTGCGACCGCTAAAAAAACCTTAGACCTTGCCCAAAACTTGTGCGAGGAAAAAGCACAGGAAT
Organism: uncultured Cytophagaceae bacterium; assembly: GCA_903907745.1. Classification (GTDB taxonomy): domain Bacteria; phylum Bacteroidota; class Bacteroidia; order Cytophagales; family Spirosomataceae; genus Aquirufa. The sequence continues at coordinate 455 of CAIVPF010000027.1, forward strand.
TAAGTGCTAGTCGGCAAGCGGTTTTAAGCGCCATCCAATCGGCGCTGACCGAATCGCTCCACCATTTAGGAATTCCAAATGCCGTCTTAGACTGGGAAATCGAAACAAGAACCTGCGTGGCCATGGGCATGGATAAGATTTCTTTATTGTTCTCGGCTAACAAAGGCTTAGCTCCAAAACCCTTCAAGCAAATCGCTTCGGGAGGAGAATTAAGTCGACTGATGTTATCCGTCAAACATTTATTAGCTCAAAAACGAGCGATGCCTACGCTGATTTTGGATGAAATTGACACCGGCGTATCCGGTGAAGTAGCTTTCCAAATGGCCAATATGCTCCGCCAAATGGGTCAAGCGCATCAGATTATTGCCATAACCCACCTTCCTCAAATCGCCGCGGCAGGAAAGCAACATTGGTTTGTATTTAAAAATCACAGCGGAGAAAAAACAGTTTCTAGTATTCGAGGTTTAACAGATGAGGACCGCGTGGATGAAATTGCGAAAATGATCGGTGGCCAAAATGGTTATCAGGCACTAAAAGAAAATGTACGTGAATTATTGGCAGCCAATGAAAAATAAAGCTTTAGTCATCATGGTGTTGAGTTTATTCATCATGAGCGCTTGTAAACAAGCAGAGGAAAAATTAAGCGAGGAATTGAATGAGCAGGTCATGTCTTTGCATGATCAATTAATGCCTCAGACGGAACAAATCGTACAATTGAAAGGCAAATTAGACAGCCTAAGTCAAGGAAAAGATAGTACGCATGTGAAGCGATTAATTCTGGCGCTCGATAAGGCGGATCAATCCATGATGGATTGGATGCATTCTTTTTCCGTGGATAGCCTAGGGAAATTAGATGCGAAAGCCAAAGCGATATACTTAGGACAGCAATTGAGTCGTTTAAAAAACGTTGAAGCCCTCACCGATTCGAGCCTATTAGCAGCCAAAAACTATGTGCAGTAAATCCTTGTTTGCGGCGATTTTGCTTTGTTTTTTTGGCCTTTTATCCTGTCAGGAGAAACATGATTTGCCATTTTTAGGTCCTAAAACTCTGAATGCCACAGGCGATACGGTCTATCATCAAATTCCCCCTTTTCGCTTTTTGAATCAGGATTCAACCTGGGTGACAGAAAAAGATATGGAAGGGAAAATATATGTGGCGGATTTCTTTTTTACGACATGCCCGACGATCTGTCCCAAAATGAAAACCCAATTATTACGCATTTATGAACGCTATGCGGCCAATGACGTGGTTCGAATTTTATCCCATAGCATCGATCCGGAATTTGATCAGGTGTCGGTCTTGAAGAATTATGCGAATAAATTACATATTGAAGCGCCGCGCTGGAATTTGCTCACTGGGGACAAAAAGGCGATTTATGCCATCGGCCAAAAAAGTTACATGGTCGCAGCCCAAGAAGATTCAAATGAAGTGGGTGGTTTTGTACATAGTGGGGCATTTATATTGGTGGATAAAAACCGACATGTGCGGGGGATTTACGATGGCACGAAGGAAGAAGATGTGAATCATTTGATTGAGGATATGGAAAAATTATTGGGAAATAAATGAGAAAGATAAGCGTATTCATGATGTTAGCCTTGGGTTTGGCATCATGCGATAGTAAAGAAGAGATTTTGTATCAGCAATATGTTGTCGAAGGGCGTGTGTTGTATCAAACGCATTGTGCCAATTGCCATCAGGAAAACGGAAGCGGACTAAAAGACCTTTATCCAGCCATTTCCCAGCCGGCATTATGGAAGAGCCTCAACACAGATGAATTAACTTGTTTAATCAAATGGGGACGCAAAGGCACGAAAGGTTATATGCCCGGCAATACAAAATTACAGGCCTTGGATATCGCAGAAATTCAGACATTTTTAAGGGAGCAATGGGGTCCACAGAAAGCCATCTATAGCTTGGATTCAACGCGATTTGCCTTGAAAAAATGTGAGACAACGTTGTAAAAAGACTTTAATTCGTCGGTAAACTTTCCACCGTCAGAAGGGAATTCGTCACTTTTCGGAGCGAATAAGTGGAGAAGTCTTGGGCTGCATCGAGTCCTACCCCATGCACGATTTCCTTGCTGGTTTGAATAGATACCGGTTTTTCGGTAAACACCCTTTTTTGTTCAGGTAGCCAGGTAAATTCGTCCGTTTTCAGTGTTTCCTTTTTCTTGACATTGAAAATTTCGACATGGCCCATCAATTTATAGGAATTGGTTTGACGGAAAAAATGCGCGGAATCGCCGCGGATTTGCGAGGTAATATTTCCTAGTTTATCGTAAAACCAAAGTTTCATTTCTTTGGGATATACCCGATCTTCTGAAATGGTGGTGATTTGCTGCTCGGTCACCATGCGTAAGGTAGCGCGCGCTGAATCCGAATACACCATATCGATGCCTCGAAGTTCGGATTTGGGACCCAAGTATTCCGCTGAGGATTTTTTTTCTCGCTCGTGGCAAGCGATGAGCCCTATGAAACATGCACATGCAACTAGGATTCTCATGGAAGAATGATTAGTTAATCCGTTGTTTCACAAACCAAAGATCACTTAAAGTAAGACCCAAGGTAATCCGATGGTATTGTTCTTCTAAGCCATTGTCGGATAAAAGTCCACGGCGTCCAACTTGATAGGAAATATTCACGTAAGACAAATTCCGCAAAGGAGCCGCCACACCAAAACTCAAGTTTTGATCCACCGCAAATTTCCCATTTCCTGAATAATCATAGGGCGTATTCGTATAGGAATAACCAACCCGATAGGTCATGCGTTTGAAATAATTTGAAATCGCACCAAAATCAGGGGTAAATTCGCCGCCGATTGAAATTTTAGAACTCTTTGGTAATTTTCCGATTCGCCCCAAATTATTGTCTACCGCGGTCCAATCTGTTTGCGAATAATCGATACCCACCATCCATTTGGCTATTTTTTCGATACTTAAACCGTAGGCTTGTGTGACAGGCAAATTCTGTTTGATCGTGGTCGTTTTCTCTAAGGTATCTGAATTAATGACATTGTTTCCAGATAAATCCATGATAGCAAAGCGACGTAATTGGGTAGCACTCATGCTGGTAGATAAATCAAAAGTGGCCCCCACATTGAGGAACACATCATTTTTTAAATCTTTCCGATAAGCGACGCCCCCTTTAAAGGTAAAATCTGAATAGCGGTTTAAGGTTTCTAATTGGATTTTGTAGTATTGACCATCTGACAAGTTTTGCGTGGACACATTGCGATTCACTGTGCCAAACAATACACTGGATTCCAATCCAATATAAAACTCCTTACCGATTCGCACGCCATTCGAAATGCTTAATTTAGTAATCCCTCCTTTGCCATCATAGCCATAAATTAAACTATCAAGACCCAACACATTTAAGCGACGATAAGAGCGTGTAGCATATTCTACTGCGGAATGCGGACGAATACTGATGGCCGCCGTCCAACGATTACTAATAGGCAATGTTAAACTCAAAGACTGATAATTACCCCCATATACTTGTTGTTTTTGGCGATAATTTTGAAGCGTTTTTGATTCCCCATGCAAACCCACCTCGAAAACCGTATAATGATTACGGGCTAATAAGGCAGGATTTAAAACATTGGAATAAATCCCGTTTGAGTTGGAAACCCCGATGCCACCCATCATGGTATTTGAGGCGGATTCAGGAGTATATAATTCACCCATACCCACATAGGACAAAGGAGAATTAACAATAGTTTGCGCCTGCATTCCAAAAGAAATCAGGAAAATACCGATTGTTGCAAGAGAAAAAAAGGTAAGTATAGGTTTCAATCGATTGTAAATCATATCGTAATAATCGGCGCTGTCAGTCAATTTCGTGTGCAAAGGTCGTAATTTTATTTCACATTCGACTAAGTTATTGGCTATATTTGAGTTCAAATTTGAAGAACAAAGGAATGGAAAGTTTACAAAATTCATATCTATTGGAAAATTCAGCCTGGGATATCATGCTTTTTGGCGCAGTTATCGTAGGCGGACTTGCATTAAAGCGTTTTTTCTCCAACTCTTTTTCCAAAATCGTATTTCGCTTTATCCCCGATGAATCCATTTCCATCCAGGATTGCGTCCAACTCATCCGCAAGCCATTCGAATTACTCATCTTTTGGATCTTTTTGTTTTTTGCGGTCCAACATTTACACATCCCATCCACCTGGCATTTCACGCCCATCAAAGAATTTGGACTCCTATTTTTAGTCGAAAAAGCCTTTGAAATCGCATTCATTTATACCGCTACTTGGTTAATCGTTCGTTTAATGAAAGTAGCCATTCTGGTCGCCCAGGAAAAATGGCAAGGGGTGGAACAGAAATCGAAACAACAATTCATTCCTTTCCTCAACGACCTTTCCATGGTCTTTATTATCACCGCCTCTGGTTTTGTGATGTTAGGTCGAGTGTTCCAAGTCGACGTGATGGCGCTCATCACAGGTCTTGGTTTGGGAGGTTTGGCTTTGGCCTTGGCCGCGCGGGAAACCTTGGAAAATTTATTTGCCTCATTTACGATATTTTTGGACCTACCATTTGTGGTGGGGGACAGTATTACGGTAGGGGGAATTTCAGGGGATATTGAAAAAATTGGTTTTCGAAGCACGCGACTGAGAAGTATTGATGGGAATTTAATTATGATTCCCAATCGATTGTTGACTTCCCAATCGCTCGAAAATTTAAGCGAACGAAATTATCGCCGAGCTCAATTTAAATTGACTTGCGACTTAGCCACGAAACCTGTTCAAATCGAAAAAGCTATTGCGGCGATCGAGGCGCTAATTTTGGAAGAACCCTTGTGTAAGAAAAAAGCCCCCAAAATAATTTTTGAAGGCTTTGGTATGTATTCCTTAGATATTTTAGTGACGTATTATGTGGCTTCCAAAGACTACAATAAATTTCAAGATCTGAAACAAGCCCTAAATCTACAAATCTTAAAGGTCTTGGAAAATGAAGGGATTTCTTTAGCTAGCAGCGTGAAATAAGCACTTACCCAACTAATTCCTTTAAATCTTCGTCGTGAATCATTTTGCGCTCATCTGCCATCAATAAAAAGCGGATGTACAATTTATCTAATTCCGGTTTTTCAAAATCAAAACCCAATAGGCTTAATCGGTGACGTAGCGCCGCCCGACCCGAACGCGATGTCAATAAAATCGCCGAGGAAGGAACGCCTACATCTTCCGGATTCATGATCTCGTAGTTTTGTGCATGTTTCAAAAAGCCATCTTGGTGAATCCCAGAGGAATGCGCGAAGGCATTTGCCCCAACGACCGCTTTGTTGGCCTGCACCGGCATGCCCATTAAATTGGACACTAAACAACTCGCCGGATATAAATATTTTGGTTGGATCCCCGTTGTAAAACCTAAATCCTTGTGCACATTTAAAATCATGGCTACCTCTTCCAATGACGTGTTTCCGGCGCGTTCCCCAATGCCGTTGATCGTTACTTCCACTTGACGTGCACCCGCCTGTATCCCTGCAATGGTATTGGCGGTAGCCAATCCCAAATCGTTGTGATTGTGCATGGAAATCGTGGCTTGATGAATATTATCGACGTTTTCGAATAAATATGAAATGCGTTGGTGCATTTGATGGGGCAATAAATAACCCGTCGTATCTGGTAAATTCACTACAGTCGCCCCGGCTTTGATGACGGCATGGGTTAATTTAGCGAGGAATTCGAGGTCGGCTCGACCTGCATCCTCCGCAAAAAACTCAACATCCTCCACAAAGGACTTCGCATATTTCACGGCCCAAACGCCCCGTTCGATAATTTCCTCGCGTGTCGAATTAAATTTATGTTTAATGTGTACATCGGAAGAACCGATACCAGTATGTATCCGAGGCCTCCGTGCAGGTTTCAAAGCCTCCACCGCGGCATCAATATCTTCTTTTTTGGCACGTGTTAAGGCACAAATCGTTGGCTCCTTGACGGATTCACAGATCGCTTTAACCGAAGCGAAATCCCCTGGAGATGAAATAGGGAAACCGGCTTCGATGATGTCAACACCTAATTTTTCAAGCTCTAAAGCAACCTCGATTTTTTCCTCACGGTTCAACTGGCAACCAGGTACCTGTTCCCCATCTCGTAACGTTGTATCAAAAATCTGAATGCGATTGCTCATGTTTTTTTTCTTAAATAGCGTGTAAATCTACCTTTATTTATATTATGAAGCAATTTTTTGATAATTCCTCAAGCTCATGTTTTAGATTAAAATTCTTAAATTTTCAATTTAACAGATTTTTTTAACATAAAAATCTTGAAAAACATATTTTTTTAGACTATTGATCTAAATATGATTTTTATACCCGAATAAAAATTTTATCAGTTTATTTATAAAATCAATGCGGATTTAGCGCGGCTTGTTTGATTTCTGGAAAGCGTTTGGGGTCGAAATTACCCCCAGAGATGACGCAAATAACGGATTTACCTTTGATTTTTTCGGCATATTTAGGCAAGGCGGCGATGGATAAGGCGCCGGCGGGTTCTACGATCATGGAATCCATGGCATAAAGATCCAGCATCGCTTGACAAACGGCGGATTTAGAAATTAAAACGACATCGCTCAAACCTTTCGCGCAAATGGGAAAAGTTTTGGCACCGACCCGTTTGACGGAGGCGCCATCAACGAATTTATCTATCGTTCCCAATTCTACCACATGTCCTGCATCTAAACTGGCGGTCATGGAAGCAGCGGCCTCCGGTTCCACGCCGATGATTTGGGTTTCTGGCGATAAGGCACCTAGGCTTAGACAGGTTCCCGCGGCTAATCCCCCACCGCCGATCGCGAGAAAAATAAAATCCAATGGCTCGGTTAATTGCTCAGCTATTTCGAGACCTACCGTTGCCTGTCCGGCGATAATATCAAAATCATCGAAGGGAGGAATGAAAATGGAACCCTGTTGGGCACAAAATTTCTGCGCGGCCGCGAAGGTAGCGTCGTAGGTTTGGCCAACTAATTTGATTCGAATAAAATCTTTCCCAAAAAACCGAACAGCTTCCACTTTTTGCAGTGGCGTGCTTTCTGGCATGAAAATATAGCCTTGAATGCCTAATTGGGCACAGGCGAACGCAACACCCTGCGCGTGATTACCTGCAGAAGCGGCGACGATGCCTTTGGCCCTGGCCTCCGCGGGCAGGTTTGATAATTTATAATAGGCTCCTCGGATTTTATAGGAACGCACGCGCTGAAGATCTTCGCGCTTAACATATATCCGTGCACCAAAGCGATCAGATAAGGGTTTTGAGAATTCCAAAGGGCTTTGTTGGACAATGCCTTGCAATTCTTTCGCAACTTGTTTGATATCTGATAGACTTGGAACCTGTGTGAGTTTGTTGAATTCCATGCCCCCAAATGTACAAAAAAGGGGGATTTTTTCCTCCGAATGCGTGAAAAGCTTTAAAACAAAATTCCTTTTATGAAGAAAACTCCAAGCTTCCAAGTTGGATTGAATACCCCTGATGCACGAAATATGGATCAAACAAAAAAGGTGCTCTTTCGAGCACCTCCTTTGGACAAGAAAATAAAATTTCTTAGTTATTCTCAGGACGAAGGCTACGCACCGCCGCACCTGCACGCCACATTTCTGATTCGCGCAATGCTGTTAATTCAGCTTCTAATTTGACACGGTAATCAGGCTGCGAGTTCAAATCAATCGAACGAGCCGCCTCCGCTTGTGTTTTTACTGAATTATATAATTTCTCAAACACAGGTTTTGTTGCATCATGGAAAGGTTTCCACCAATCCAAGGCGCCACGTTGTGCCGTAGTCGAGCAATTCGCATACATCCAATCCATTCCGTTTTCAGCCACTAAAGGCATCAAGGATTGTGTTAATTCTTCAACCGTCTCGTTGAACGCTTCGGAAGGCGAGTGGCCATTTTCGCGCAATACTTCGTACTGTGCCGCAAAAATACCTTGGATCGCACCCATTAAGGTACCACGCTCGCCCGTTAAGTCAGAAGTTACTTCTTTGTAAAAATCAGTTTCGAATAAATATCCTGAACCTACGCCGATCGCCATGGCGATACATTTTTCACGTGCTTTGCCCGTCGCATCTTGATAAATCGCGAACGAAGAATTCAAGCCTTTTCCTGCTACGAATAAACGACGCAATGAAGTTCCTGATCCTTTTGGCGCAGCTAAAAATACGTCTACATCTGCTGGAGGAATGATACCTGTTTTTTCCTTGTAGGTGATTCCGAATCCGTGAGAGAAATACAAGGATTTTCCAGCGGTTAAATATTTTTTAACGGTTGGCCATAATTCGATCTGCGCCGCATCGGACAACAAATAACAAATGATGGTTCCTTTTTCCAAAGCCTCCTCGATTTCAAACAAAGTCTCGCCCGGAACCCAGCCATCAGAAACGGCTTTGTCATAGGTTTTACCCTTGCGTTGACCTACAATCACATTCAGACCATTGTCTTTCATGTTTAATGCTTGGCCTGGACCTTGCACACCATACCCGATTACCGCGATCGTTTGATCCGACAATACTTGTCTCGCTTTCTCTAATGGAAATTCTTCTCTAGTTACTACATCCTCAACAACCCCGCCGAAATTAATCTTTGCCATCTTTTAATTGTTTAATTTATGATTCGTTCGTTATTATACTTTTATACGATTTCCCAATTGCCCTCCGGCAAATAAGCCACCAATCCTTTCTCCGTCTTCCCTACCGCCACACGGCCTGATTTAATGTATTCCAAAATTTCCCACTTCTTCAAGTAGCTGTAAAATTCATGAATCTCATCCTCCGTACCATTTTTTTCTACTACCACATATTCCAATCCCCAATGCACCACTTTTGCATTCCAGTCCAAATTAATCGTTTTCACATCAATGGACTCTCCTTGCAAAGGCGTCGCGATCTTAAAGAGCGCTATTTCATTAAAGACAATCTCATCATCTAAATACCCAAAAACAGCTAATACATCCGTAATTTTCCGAATTTGACGCACTAATTTCTCTACGAATTCCCGGTTTTCATTGCGAATCACGATCGTAAACCGAGATACGCCCTTCCTTTCCGTTTCAGACACCGTCAAACACTCAATATTGATACGTCTTCGCGTAAAAATAATCGTGATGCGGTTTAATAAACCTACCGTGTTGGTCGTAAAAATAGATATTGTATAGGTTGTTAACATATTACTCAAGTCTCACATTCGTTACACTACCTCCCGCTGGAACCATTGGGAATACATTCCCCTCTTTCTCACACACAATTTCCAATAAATACGGCGTTTTTGAATTCAATAAAGTATCCAAAGAATTACTCAATTCCGTCCGATCTTCTACTTTATGGCCATCGATCCCAAAGCCTTTCGCAATCGTAATGAAATCTGGATTTTGTAATTCCACAAAAGAATAACGTCTCGAGTGGAACAATTCCTGCCACTGACGCACCATACCTAAGAAATTATTATTCAGAATAATAATTTTCACGGGCAAGCCGCTTTGCGCAATCGTCCCTAACTCTTGTAAGGTCATTTGGAAGCCCCCATCGCCGATAATCGCAATTACTTCCCTTTCTGGCAAGGCCACTTTCGCTCCAAATGCCGCTGGCAAGGCAAATCCCATCGTACCGGCACCGCCGGATGTCACGATCGAATTGCGCTTTTTGAAACGATAATAGTGATTGGTTATCATTTGATGTTGTCCCACATCCGTCACCACCACGGCTTCGCCTTTGGTTTTATTCGACAACATGTGTACCGCCTCTCCCATCGTTATTTTATCCCCGGTGTGGAAAATATCTTTTTTATCGATCTTTTCGTATTCCTCTTCATCGTATTTCCTGAACTCGTTGCGCCATTCCGTATGCTCATTCTTATTCACCAAGGGCAATAATGCCTTCAATGCCGACTTCGCATCGCCGATGACCGGCGCATCTGCCTTCACGTTTTTATCTACCTCACTTGGATCAATTTCGATGTGAACGACTTTGGCTTGTTTGGCATAAGACGCCAAATCGCCCGTAATTCGGTCATCAAAACGCATCCCGATTGCGATTAATACATCGCATGAATTGGTCAAGAAATTCGCTCCATAATTTCCATGCATGCCAGGCCAACCCACATACAAAGGATGATCTGCATCCATGGATGACATACCTAATAAGGTCGTCGCTACAGGAATACCCGTTTTATCAACAAAATCATTTAATTCCTGCTCCGCACCAGAAATCAACACGCCATGTCCCGCTAAAATATAGGGTTTCTTAGCTGCATTGATCAGTTTGGCGGCCGCCTCTAGGTGTTCTGCCTTGGGATCAATCCGTGGTTTGTAGGAAATTAAAGTCTTGATCGGTTTATATTCAAACGGAATCGTCATTTTATCTGACTGCGCCGTCCGGGTAATATCGATTAATACAGGACCTGGTCGGCCCGTTTCCGCAATATAAAATGCCTTCGCCATGATTTCAGGAATCTCGTTGGCATCCACCACTTGATAATTCCATTTCGTCACCGGCATGGACATCCCGATCACATCACATTCTTGAAAGGCGTCCGTTCCTAATAAATTACCCCGCACTTGACCCACAATACAGACCAAAGGCGTGGAATCCAACATCGCATCGGCTATCGGCGTAATTAAATTCGTGGCACCAGGCCCCGAAGTCACCATACAAACACCGGCTTTGTTAAGCATCCGCGCATAACCCTGCGCCGCATGTCCTGCACCTTGTTCATGACGAACTAAAATATGATGTAAACGATCCTGGTAATCATACAAGGCATCGTACGTAGGCATGATCGCCCCCCCTGGATACCCAAAAATCGTAGTCACCCCTTGCTCCACCAATGACTGCATGATCGCCTGTGCACCGGTTAAGAAATTAGGTTGGTCGGATTGGGTCTGTCCCATATTCAAAATTTTTAATTAAAAAGCTAAATTAAGGTAATTCACTATTTTTTACAAATCAGTCACGCAGCCTAAGCTCGCAGGACCCACATTTTTAATGTATTTCCGCAAAACACCCGAGGTATGTGGCGAAACTATTGGTTTCCAAGCCGCCCGACGAACCGCCAATTCCTCATCAGACACATGCAAAATGATTTTATTATCTACGGCGTCAATCGTGATTTTATCTCCGTCTTTCACCAAACCTATATTCCCTCCTTCTTGTGCCTCTGGCGTCACGTGACCCACCACAAAACCGTGTGTTCCACCTGAAAAACGACCATCCGTAATCATGGCGACAGAATTTCCTAGACCTGCACCCATTAATGCGGAGGTTGGTTTCAACATTTCCGGCATACCCGGACCACCTTTCGGACCTTCGTTGCGAATCACGACCACATGTCCCGCTTTGATTTCGCCTTTTGCCAAAAACTCCATCACTTCTTCCTCACGATCACATACTTTGGCTAGCCCCTCAAATCGCTCTCCTTCTTTTCCAGTGATTTTGGCCACAGCGCCATCCGGTGCTAAATTACCGTATAAAATCTGCAAGTGACCTGTCGCCTTCAATGGATCCGAGAAAGGACGTATAATTTTTTGTGTTTCAAAATTCAAATCCGGCGCATCGGCTAAATTCTCCGCCATTGTCTTACCAGTAACGGTCATACAATCTCCGTGCAAATAACCCTCTTGGTATAAATATTTCAAAATCGCCGGCAATCCTCCGATGGCCAACACATCTTCCATATAATACTTACCCGATGGCTTCAAATCCGCAATCAATGGCGTCTTATCCGAAATATCTTGAATGTCTTTCAAGGTAAAGCTGATACCCGCCGAATGGGCGATGGCCAAATAATGCAATACCGCATTCGTGGAACCTCCCAAGGCCATCACCACGGTCATCGCATTTTCAAATGCTTTGCGCGTCATGATGTCGCGCGGACAAATATTTTTCTCTAACAATACCTTCATCGCCGCACCGATCGCCAGGCATTCCGCTTTTTTGCCTTCGTGCGTCGCTGGATAGGTCGAGGAATTCGGTAATACCAATCCCATCGCTTCCATCGAAGAGGCCATCGTGTTCGCCGTGTACATTCCTCCACAAGCCCCTGGGCCTGGAATGGAATTACGAATCACGCCTTCATAATCTTCATCGGAGATATTCCCCGCAAATTTCTTTCCTAAGGCCTCAAAAGCCGAAACGATATCTAATTTTTCTCCTTTGTACATCCCGGAACGGATTGTTCCTCCGTAGACCAACATCCCCGGGCGATTCAAACGCGCCAAAGCCATCATCGCTCCTGGCATATTTTTATCACAACCCACCACCGCAATCACCCCATCATACCACTGCGCTCCCACCACATTTTCGATCGAATCAGCAATAATATCACGCGACGGCAAGGAATAACTCATGCCATCATTTCCATTTGTCATGCCGTCCGAAACACCAATCGTATGAAAAATCAAGCCCACCATCCCATTTTCTTGAATCCCTTTTTTCACGTGAACGGAAAGTCCATTGAGGTGCATATTGCATGGATTCCCTTCATAACCGGTACTTGCGATACCGATTTGGGCTTTGTCCATATCCTCAGGTTGCAAACCAATGCCATATAACATGGCCTTCGCTGCGGGATTTGTAATTTCCTGTGTTAAGGTTCTTGAAAATTTATTTAGTGACATAATGGTAAATGGTTCAAATTTTTTCAAACTATAAATATACACAATACGATTCGTTCAGAACGAATAAATGCCAAATAATCTATGGCAAAAAGCCCAATTTAACTATTTTCTCCCACTTGTTGGCGCCACATCGCATAGTATAATCCCTTTTGGGCCAACAAATCCGCGTGATCTCCCTGTTCCACAATTTTACCTTTTTCCAACACGTAAATACGCGTCGCATGCATAATAGTAGACAAGCGGTGTGCAATTAAAATTGTCAAATGCGCCGCATCCTGAGATACTGCCCGAATCGTTTCGGAGATTTCTTCTTCAGTTAAGGAATCCAAGGAGGAGGTCGCCTCATCGAAAACCAATAAATTCGGTTCCCGCAATAAGGCCCTCGCAATACTTAAACGCTGCTTTTCTCCCCCTGAAACTTTTACGCCGCCTTCCCCGATGAGCGTGTCCAAACCTTTATCTGCTCGAGACAAAAGACTCTGACAAGCCGCCTTTTCTAAGACCGCCAAACATTGGGCATCGGTCGCCAGCGGATTCACGAACAATAAATTCTCCCGGATGGATCCAGAAAACAACTGCGTGTCTTGGGTAACGAATCCGATTTTTTTCCGCAATTGGTCGAAATCAATCGCATCTCCCGCCTCGCCATTGTAATAAACTTGGCCTTTTTTCGGTCGGTATAAACCGACGAGCAATTTCACCAAGGTCGATTTTCCCGCCCCGGATGGTCCCACGAAAGCGATGGTTTCGCCGCCTTTCACGTCGAAACTGATTTCTTTGAGGGCTTCTTGGGTCGCGGATTGATGCTGGAAAGTCACATGATCAAAAGCGAGCGTGTCTATTTGATGAATCGCTTTCGGATTTTCCGGTTTCTTCTCGGAGGGAATGGACAAAATTTGCTCGAAATTCTGAAGTGAAACCTCTGCCTCGCGGTA
>CAIVPF010000028.1 GCA_903907745.1 uncultured Cytophagaceae bacterium
GATTATATCCTATTATTGATAACTGTGTTGCCCCTAACGCTCGTGAAATTCCATGGAGATACGACGCTTCCCATCAAAGGCAATGGATTCGGTTCCATGTACAAAATCTCCTGGGTTTTATTGATGGCCTATGCCTATGGATCCATTCGAAAAATCAAAGACATCGGCTTTTATCCCATATTCAAACTTTCCTTTTTAGGCATTGCGTTGATTTCATGGGCCTCTTTCCTGGGATTTGTATGCGTGATTGCTTGGTCTTTAGGCTTTGTGAATCCTCATCCTTTTGAGGGAGTCATCCAAGATGGATTTGCCAAATCGGTCTTGGAAATCATGCGCATTTGGATAGGCACGGCCTTATTTGAGGAATTATTTTTTCGGGGGCTGATGCAGAATATGTTGGCCCAACAAATCAATAAATCAGGCGCTTGGAAAACCTATTGGACCTATGGAATTGCGATCATGCTCATTCTTTCAGCCTTAGCGGGGTATGCCTTATCCATCGAATACATCTGGTTTCCAATACTTATCACGCTGGGTTTATTCATTCCTGCCTATTTTTTAGAACAAAAACAATGGCAGGCGGTGGGTACCTATACGGCCTTAGCCATCATCAGCATGGCTTTTGGATTAGCCCATTACCATAAAGGATCGATTTTATTTGTAGGTTTGGCGGCAGTGGCTGGTTGGGCCTATGGATATACCTACCTAAAAACCAAAAATGTATTTTATGCGGCCTTGGTCCATTCTTTGGTTAACTTCTCCGAGTTTTTATTCCAACTCAAAGACATCAAATAAAAAAAAGAGGCATCTTCCTCGATGCCTCTTTCCTCCTTAAAATTAACCGATTACAATACGTTGTTGGTATCCGTCGTAAACACCCGCGTGCTAACCGTATAGGAACCGCCGTTCGGATCTTTGTATTTTAAATCGATGTAAAAAGCCTGAAATCCTTTTTTCACGAAGGGAACCGTATATTTCACCGTATTTCCTTCGGGTTTAACGCGCCGGGTCAACCATAAATTATTCCGAAAATCCCGATCCGCCGAGGTCGTTCCCCAAATCGCCGCATCCTGCAATCCTTCAGCCGCTGCACTGACCGTGATTTCAAAACCTTCTTTGCCTTTGACCACATTCCAGGTACTAACCGGATATTCTTTATTTTGTAAGGTTAAACCGAAAAACGCACTCAAGGCCTCCAAAGCCTGTTTTCCGCCCCCTAAATCATGTCCCGCATTGGGGACATAATGAATCAGGTTTTTCCCCGGAATCTTATCATAATAATGTTTGATGGCGTCAGCTGTCCAATATTCATCATTGGTTCCAATGAAAATTATCTTAGGAACCGTCAATTTATCTCGGTAAGAATATGGATCCACCATCGCGGTAATCGCCTGGCCATCCGCGGTACCGGAACCTTGTGGAATACCTAATTTGACATAATCTTCGATTTGAATGCTGTATTCGCCATAGGTTTCTAATTGATAACTAAGGGTTTTGGGCATGTTTAACATATCTATCACCATCGGCCCTATCGCCTTTACTCGCTTATCATCGATGGCATTGGAAAGCCAGGTAGTCCAACCGCGTTTCGAAGCACCTGAAATCAAGAAATTCGTCACCGAGGTATGTAGTTTTTTGCTCGCAAATTCTTGAATGGCATCCATACTGCGCACCGCAGATTTGACCATTGGGAATAGAAGCGGCCAAGAGTAATCTTTGTCCTGCTTAAACTGATGCAAGGTAAAGGAGATTAATTCATCCTCCGTTTTTCCATCGAAGAGGGGTTGGTTCGGGACTTGTTTAATTAAGGCTACGATCGCCTTGTTTTTCGAGGCAATGGCGGCTAAAATAGGCCACATTTTATCTTCAGAACTCCAATTGGGCTGTTCATCCTTATTACTTCCACCCGTAATGAATAACATGGCTCCATCGTATTGAATGGTCGCTGGAACCACAATGGTTAATTGATGACGCCAGGTAATCCCATGCCATTTTTGAGACGTTAAAACTAATTGATAGGCCTTCGAACTGCCTAAAGTCGTGGAATCTTTTAATTCCCAGGAATAGGTCGGATCGCCATTTGAGATATAGCTTTTCAAAGCCTTATCAGGAGTAATTTTCGTTTGTGAAATAGCAAGCAAAGGAAAAAATAAAAGGACAAGGCCTTTTAAAAGGGTCATTTTTTTCATGAGTGGATGGAATAGGTTTGAATGAATTTTAATCGAAAATTCATTTTTGACATGAATGTAGATAAGGAGGTTTAATTTATTCTACAATAATACAGAATTAGCAAAATTTTCTTACGATTTTACGATTTAATATTTAGTTTTGAGTTCTCTAAATTTAATACATGATTAACGATTCAATTTACATAAAATCCCAACAAACAGTTTTTGATGTTGTCATCGTCGGTTCCGGTGCTGGAGGCGGAATGGCAGCCTATACGCTTGCAAAAGCTGGTGCCAAAGTGTGCCTCTTGGAAGCAGGCCAACCCTATGATCCAGCGGATCCCAAAAACATCACCCAAATGAAATGGCCTTATGAATCTCCTCGTCGGGGAGCGAATACGGTCCGTGCTTTTGGTGATTTTGATGCAGCCTATGGCGGCTGGGAAATCGATGGCGAACCCTATACGCGTGCCGCGGGTACAAATTTCGACTGGTTTCGGTCGAGAATGGTCGGTGGACGGACGAATCACTGGGGCCGTATTTCTTTGCGCTTCGGACCTGATGATTTTAAACGCAAGAGCATCGATGGTCTAGGGGACGACTGGCCAATCAGTTACGAAGACATCAAACCCTTTTATGACCGGGTGGATAAAGAAGTGGGTATTTTTGGAACAAATGAAGGCCTGCGGAATGATCCAGATGGATATTTCTTACCTCCACCAAAACCACGTTTACACGAAAAATTAATCTATAAAGCCAATAAAGCCTTAGGAATCCCAACCTATCCGGCCCGTAAATCCATTTTAACGAAGCCGATAAATAACGAACGTGGTTCTTGTTTTTATTGCGGACAATGCGGTCGGGCATGTCAGGCCTATGCCGATTATTCCTCTTCCTCTGTTCACGTGAAACCGGCTTTAGCCACTGGAAATGTAACCTTATTGCCTTTCGCGATGGCGCGAGAAGTGATGTCAGATCCTGCCACCGGATTAGCTACGGGTGTTTCCTATGTACATACAGGCACCTTGGGGGAATATTCAGTCAAAGGAAAAATTGTGATACTTGCCGCCAGCTCTGGCGAAACGGCACGTTTATTATTGAATTCAAAAAGTGCACGTTTCCCGAATGGCCTCGCAAATTCAAGCGGCGTGGTAGGGAAATATTTAAATGACTCGACCGGAGCCTCTCGCTCCGCCATTATCCCGACGCTTTTCGACCGTAAGCGCTATAACGAAGACGGTGTCAGCGGCATGCACGTATATACCCCATGGTGGTTAGACAATAAAAAATTAGATTTCCCTCGCGGCTACCATATCGAATATGGCGGTGGCATGGGTATGCCGACCTACGGCTTTGGTTGGGGCATCGAAGGCATCAATGGCAAATATGCCCGTTCACGCGAAGGTATTCAAATGGCCGCTGGTGGATACGGTGCCAAATTAAAAGAAGATTATCGCCGCTTTTACGGCTCATATGTTAGTTTTGCGGGACGTGGGGAACCTGTTCCAAGGGAAGATAATTTTTGCGAAATCGACCCGAACGCCGTGGACAAATATGGTATTCCGGTGTTACGATTCAACTATAAATGGAGCGATTACGAAATCAAACAAGCCAAGCACATGCACGAGACTTTTGAGCAAATCATCCATGAAATGGGTGGTGAGCCATTAGGCCCTAAACCGGGTAAGGATAAAAATTACGGATTGGAAGAGCCAGGACGTATTATTCACGAGGTGGGAACGGCACGGATGGGCAATGACCCGAAGACTTCGGTTTTAAATAGCAATTGCCAAGCCCATGACGTGAAAAATTTATTCGTCGCCGATGCTTCGCCTTTTGTTTCTCAAGGAGATAAAAATGCAACATGGACAATTTTAGCATTATCCCTTCGCACATCAGAATTCATTATTTCAGAGCGCAAAAAGGGCAATTTATAAATGAATATACTGGCTATTTTCACTTGCTGGCTGCAATTAATAGCCCCCTCCGATACAGGTAAATTATTCAGACAAAAGGTGCCAATCCAGATTTCCGCCCATCGGGGAAACACGGGATTGGCACCTGAAAATACGCTGGCAACTTATCAACACGCACTCGAGGCAGGGGTAAATCTCATCGAAATCGACGTGCGAACTTCCTCAGATGGCCGTTTGGTCATTTTGCATGATGGCAGCCTCGACCGAACCACCAATGGCCACGGACCTATCAAGAGTTTAAGCTTTGATGAAATTAAAAGTCTTTCGGCGGGCAAAGGATATGGACCTGAATTCGAGAAGGAAAAGGTGCCCAGTTTGGAGGAAGTATGTCAACTGATTTCTCGCTGGAATAAAAAGCATCGCCAAAAAACATTTATCTATGTGGATTGCAAAGAGGTCGCACCAAAGCCCCTGTTGGAAATGCTGAAAAAATATGATTTGGCTAATGAATCCTGTTTTTATGGGGCAGACGCTTTTTTGGAGAACCTGAAAATGGAATTTCCGGCGGCCAAATTAATGCCTAGTTTGAAAAACAAAGCTGAAATTGAGGCAAAAATTGCCCGATTGAAACCCTATGCTTTTGATGCGAATTGGTTAGCCATTAGCCCCGAATTGGTTCAGGAAATCCATACCCGAGGAATCAAGATTTTCACGGACGTGTTGGGGCCTTTTGACCAACAAGCAAATTATCAAAAAGCCCTGTCCTTAGGCCTTGATTTAATTCAAACGGATAAACCGCGGCTGGTTCAAAAAACGCTATTACAAGCTATTTCGGTCAATTAAGCATTCCACATTCGGATGCATCCATAAAAAAGAAGCGGGTAATTGGGTCGAAATACCCCCGTCTAAAATAGCTCGAATGGCGTCTTGTTTTCCTTTGCCCGTCACCAAAAAGATGATTTTTTTTGTTTGCATAATGCCCGCCATCCCCACGCAAAGCCCATAAGCTGGTTCCGCGCCCTGTGAAAGAGTTGGATCATGCTGAATGGTCGTAGGCGCTAAGGTAGCTTTATGAAACTCCGCCACTAAAGCGTCCGCAGGTTCATTAAAGGCAATATGGCCATTTTTTCCTAGGCCAAGAATACAAATATCAAAGGGGCCTAGGTCATGTATATATGTTTCGATGCGTTGGCATTCCTGCGCCTGAAACTCCGGTGCGGTATCGAAACCGACATAGCGAGAATCCGAAATTTGCAAAGGCCCGAGCAGGTGCTGCTTTAAATAACTTTCACATGAATCAGGGTGGCTTAACGGAATAATGCCCCATTCATCCATTTTAATGACGCGCATCTGACCATATAATCCGGGATGGGATTCTTCTGCATGTTTCATTTCAGCATACATACCGGTGGGCGAACCGCCAGTGGCTGCACAAAAAAGCAAATCAGGTTTGTGAGAAACCTCATTGGCAATCAGCTGCGCCGCGTGAACACTTAAATCTGCATAGGAATCAAAATAGGTAATTTTCATGGGATTGTTTTTAGCGTACAAATATCTTGAAAAAGCATCGATTTAACCTTATCGGTTTTAAAATGATTTTTTATTGACAAATATCATGGAGCCCAACTTGGAATTTGGGTCAATTTATCGTTCTTTTATGAGCAAAAAAATTAAACCCAATGAAACAATTTTTTCTCCTCGGGTTCGTCCTTCTACTCGTCGCATGTGGCAAAAAAGAAGAAACGATCTTTCCGACCGAAGGACCCATTACCGAATCCATTTATGCGTCTGGAATTGTTAAAAGCCAAGATCAATACCAAGCCTTTGTGACAGTCAATGGGATCATTGACCAAATTTTAGTCAAAGAAGGAGATGTGGTTCATGTAGGCCAACCCATTTTGCAATTGTCCAACGAGGCACAGAAAATGAGCACCGAAAATGCTCAAATCGCCGCTAATTTCGCAGATAAATCAGCGAATCAGGGAAAATTAAACGAGGCGCATAACATCATCGAAACCTCCTTTCAAAAATTCAAATTAGATTCTTCCATTTATTTCCGACAAAAAAACCTGTGGGCGCAGCAAGTAGGAACGCGCATCGAATTGGAACAAAAAGAAATGGCCTTTGAGAATTCTAAAACGAATTATTTGTCATCCATCCAGCGCTACCGAGACCTTACACGTCAAATCTCTTTTTCAGCTGATCAATCGAAAAAGACCGTTGAAATTTCCGCTCGACTCCAACAAGATTTCACCCTGCGCAGCAAAATGAATGGCGTCGTATTTTCCATTTCGAAAAACAAAGGGGAATTGGTGACCCCACAAATGCCGATCGCCGTGATAGGAAATCCTAATTCCTTTATCTTGGAAATGCAAGTAGATGAAAATGATATCATGTTATTGAATCTAAACCAGGCCATTATCGTCCGACTAGATAGTTACAAGAATGAAATTTTTGAGGCTTCAGTCACGAAAATTTATCCCTACATGAACGAACGAAGTAAAACTTTTTTAGTGGAAGCTCGATTTAGCCAAGCCCCTAAAAAATTATTTCCTTTCATGAATTTTGAGGCTAGTATTATTTTAAAGAAGAAAGACAAAGCCTTATTGGTCCCAAGAAATTATTTGATCGGCGATTCTCTGATTACATTAAAAGGCGGTGAAAAACGGAAGGTAAAGACGGGATTAAAAGATTTCCAACAAGCCGAAATTATTCAGGGTTTATCCAAAACCGACGAACTCTTGAAACCTTAATATGAAATATCGTTTAATCTTCCGTATCGCCTATTCCTTGCTTCTCGCGCGATGGAAACAAACGTTGGTGGCAGCCATCGGGGTCACTTTCAGTATTACGATGTTCATCACTTTACTGAGTTTTATGTCGGGCCTAAATGATTTATTAGACGGTTTAATCCTCAATCGAACGCCACATGTTCGCTTATACAAGGAAATTCAAGTCTCGAAAAAGCAGCCCATCGACTACGTAAATACCTCTGAGCAAGGCCATAATTTTATCAAATCCATCAAACCTAAAAAAGACCGAATTGATATTTATAATAGTGAACAAATCATCCAAAGTTTAAAAAAGGATACGCGGGTATTGGGTGTTGCGCCGAAAATCACCGCCCAGGTATTTTTTAATGTGGGCGCGATAGACCTCACAGGCTCCATAAACGGCATCGATCCGGAAGAAGAAAATCGCCTATTTAAATTCAGCGATTATGTGACGCGGGGAAATTTTATGGATTTAAAAAATGTGCCAAATAGTATCATTTTAGGTAAAGGTTTGGCGAATAATATGATGGTGAACATCGGCGATGTGGTCAAGGTTACGACGAGCAAAGGTGAACAATTTTCCTTAAAGGTCGTGGGGTATTTTCAATCGGGTCTTCAGGATTTGGATAAGGTACAAAGTTATGCGTCCATTAAAACAACACAGAAATTGCTCAATCAATCCGAAAATTACATAACGGATATTCAGGTAAAACTGAAGGATATTTTATGGGCACCACCAACGGCGAAAGAATATCAAGATGTTTATCAAATAGACGCCATCGATATTCAAAAAGCGAATTCGCAGTTTGAGACAGGAAGTTCTGTACGGAGTTTAATTTCCTATGCCGTGGGGATTACGCTATTGATTGTGGCGGGATTTGGTATTTATAACATATTGAATATGTTGATCTACGAAAAAATGGACTCAATTGCCATTTTAAAAGCGGTGGGTTTTTCAGGGAGGGATGTCAATTTAGTCTTCATTACCATCGCCTTGAGCATTGGAATTTTTGGAGGATCCTTGGGGCTTTTGGGTGGTTTTGGTTTATCATCCTTGATTGATCAGATTCCATTTAATACGGAATCATTGCCTACCATTAAGACTTATCCGATCAATTACAATCCGAGATTTTATATGATTGGAGGTATTTTCTCCATCATTACCACTTATTTGGCCGGCTATTTCCCAGCCAAAAAAGCGAGTACCATCGACCCAGTAGTTATTATTCGTGGAAAATAGTATGTCAAATAAAACCGTTTTAGAGGCGCAAAAAATTAGTAAATATTTTCACGATCCGGCGACGATCAAGATCTTGAATGAAGTCTCCTTTACGCTGCAAGCGTCTGAATTTGTTTCAGTGATCGGTAAATCAGGCTGCGGAAAATCGACCCTTTTGTATATTTTATCCACGATGGATACGGATTATGAAGGAGAGGTGATCATCGATGGCATGACGATGCGAGGCAAAATGGAAGAAGAATTAGCCCGGGTTCGAAACGAAAAAATTGGATTCGTTTTCCAATTTCACTATTTATTAAATGAATTTAATGTCTTACAAAATGTGATGTTGCCCGGTCTGAAATTAGGCAAGTATTCCGAACAGGAAATCGAACACCGCGCATACGAAAAATTATCCATTTTAGGCATTAAGGAAGAAGCCTTAAAATTACCAAACCAATTATCTGGAGGACAAAAACAACGCGTGGCGATCGCTAGGGCATTAATTAATGATCCGCTATTGATTATGGGAGATGAGCCAACGGGGAATTTGGATAAGAAAAATTCAGAAATCGTCTTTCATATTTTTGAGGAATTAGCCCAAGTATATAAGCAAACACTATTGATTGTCACGCATGATAATGAATTTGCTGACCGGACGAGTCGAATCATCGAAATGGAAGATGGGCGGATTAAAAAAATGTAAATCTGAAATTATGAAAAATGTCAAATGGCTATTTCTTGCAATTACGTGTTTTCAATTTCCTCTTTTAGGGCAAAAAAGTACTTTGTCTTATGCCTATTCCGAAATACCCCTCAGCCAAATCACGCCTCGCGGCTGGCTACAACAACAAACCGACATCCTTGTCAAAGGTTCCACCGGTCATTTAGATGAGTTTTATTCCAAAATCCAAAAAGACAATGGATGGCTCGGTGGCAAAGGGGACGATTGGGAA
>CAIVPF010000029.1 GCA_903907745.1 uncultured Cytophagaceae bacterium
TCAGAATCCAAATCTTGGTAATCCGGCATTCCGTCTTTATCCGTGTCCACAGGCATCGCTGGGTTCTTACCCGCTTCTACTGCGTCTGGTATGCCATCGTTGTCAGAATCCAAATCTTGGTAATCCGGCATTCCGTCTTTATCCGTGTCTACAGGCATCGCTGGGTTCTTGCCGGCTTCTACTGCGTCTGGGATCCCATCGTTGTCAGAATCCAAATCTTGGTAATCCGGCATTCCGTCTTTATCCGTGTCCACAGGCGTCGCTGGGTTCTTGCCCGCTTCTACTGCGTCTGGTATGCCATCGTTATCTGAATCCAAATCCTGGTAATCAGGCGTTCCGTCTTTATCCGTGTCCACAGGCGTCGCCGGGTTCTTGCCCGCTTCTACTGTGTCTGGTACGCCATCGTTGTCAGAATCCAAATCTTGGTAATCCGGCATTCCGTCTTTATCTGTATCGATTGGCGTCGATGGGTTCTTGCCCGCTTCTACTGCGTCTGATATCCCATCGTTGTCAGAATCCAAATCTTGGTAATCCGGCATTCCGTCTTTATCCGTGTCCAAAGGCGTCACTGGGTTCTTGCCCGCTTCTACTGCGTCTGGGATTCCATCGTTGTCTGAATCCAAATCCCTGAAATCATAAATTACATCCTTATCCGTATCCACAGGACTGCTTGGGGTCTTACCCGCTTCTACTGCGTCTGGTATCCCATCGTTATCTGAATCTACATCTAAATAATCCGGGGTATTGTCCTTGTCGGTGTCGATCACCCAATTGCCAGAAGCTGGGAATTGGCTACTATCTTCCCAGCCATCCACATTATTGTCCACCCCTTCGCTGCAAGTAGGGCAGCGGTTCACCCCTTCTAATGAATCCAAAATACCGTCGCCATCTGAATCTAAATCAAGGTAGTTTGGAATGCCATCCTTGTCCGCATCGTTTTGGCCTTCTACAATATCTCCTACTCCATCCCCATCGCTGTCTGAATCACGGAAATTCGTCCGGCGATCCTTATCGGTGTCTTGTGTATTATCAATTACATCTGGAATATTGTCATTATCCGAATCCAAATCCAAGTAATCCGGCTTACCGTCCCTGTCCGTATCCGGTACCTCAGCTGGCTTACCTCCCATTTTTCCACCCTCTAAATAATCCGCTAATCCGTTTTCGTTCCAATCAGGGAATACTAAATTTTGCAAGGATGTTGTCCCATTTAAATCCCAATCATTATGAATGCGATATACTTCCACTGATTCCCAAACATCTAAAATCGTGTCACCATCACTGTCTAAATCTAAATAGTTAGGAATGCCATCCTTGTCAAAATCAGTTTGGCCTTCTGTTTTATCAGGAATGCCATCGTTATCTGAATCCTCATCTAGGAAATTGGGGCGGGTATCCTTATCTGTATCGATATCCTTTTCTGTTTGGTCGGGAATACCGTCTCCATCTGAATCCAAATCAAGGAAATTAGGAACACCATCCCAGTCCATGTCACCATTGTTCGCGCGATTATTCGATTCGATGAAGTTGGAAATTCCATCGCCGTCACAGTCTCCGTTATTCCAGGCAAGGCTTGGTGTTAATACCCGACTTGCAATTTTAAAACTACATCCGTCGTTCGGGTCAGTTCCATCAGCGATTTCTTTGTCATCCGGAACACCGTCTCCGTCGGTATCGGAAGTTAAAACGGTGAACAGTATGGTTTTTGAACAAGCATTATCTTGGGTATAAGTAATATAGGTTGTACCATCAATTTTGGGTCTTACTAAACCGGTTGAACTTATGGTCGCAACGGTCGTGTCAGAAGAAATCCAAGCATTTAAAATGGAAGGGGTTCCCAAACCGGTTAATTGAGATAAGCTAAGGCGCGAAACGCTTGTGGTTCCGGTTATGGAAATGGTGCTAACTGTTGATGACCCCGTCGTCACAGCTCCCGTTGTGGCTCCTGTAGATCTTAAGGTCACATCTAAAGGTCCTGCTGAACTAGCATCTGATTTCAAACGGATGTAAATGGTTGTGCTGGCCACGGTTCCGGAAATCGGGGTAAGTGTTACACTTGCACTAAATGTTCCTCCTGAAGTCAAGGAAATCTCAAAACCTGTTGGAGCCGTGACAAGCAAATCTGCTGTGAGGTCGCTGGCGCTCACCGTAAAACTTTGTTCAGCGGAAACTGTGCCTCCGCAGGCGGTAAATGTGCTGAGGCTTCCTCCGCTTGAAATTGTTGGGCTGCCCGAGCTAGTGATAAAGGCGACATTGGTCGAACTACCTGTCCCCGAAGCTGTGACGGAATTGATTGAAAAGCCGATAATTGAAGTATTGACCGAGGTACTACTGGTTAATGTTACTGTGTAGGTTCCGTCATTGTTATCGCTAACAGTGCCTAAAGTTCCATCGGTATTCGTCACGATAACAGTCCCACCGGTAGTGGTTAGATTGGTTCCTGTAGCATCCTTTAATTGAACGGTAAGAATCGACGTACTCGTTCCATTAGCAAAAATACTACTTAATGAGGCGGAAATCGTTGATTTGGTTGGGTCTGCCGCAACGGGTACAGATCCACAAATAGCCATGGTAGGCGTAGTAGTACAGTTAAAAGTGGCTTCCGTTGCATCTGTAGAAGTTCCATCTCCCATACTTCCTTGGATACGGTGTCCAACATAACAGAATTGATCGCTTCCTTCTTTTAAGTATAAGGAAGTATGGCCTCCTGCCTCAACGAAAAGCGCCTTATTCGTTCCACTAACAAATCCACCAGGAAAACCTGGATCGTAGGCGGTATTATCCGTAGGGCGTCCGAGCATCAATTTTGAATTATATCCCCAGCCATAAAGGTCTCCGACCGTGGTCACAGCGAGGGCAGTCGGGTGCGAACTATTATGCTCCTGAACTGAAATAAATTTAACATTTGTCAAATAGTCCCCAGCGGTAGCTGATTTTTTAACTTGTACCCAGGATTTTTGATCGGTCGTGGTAAAATCTCCTAATTGCCGCTGCGCATTATCCCCCATAGAATAAAGGTTACCCGTGGTACTTAATACATAATAGGTATTGGCATTAATTCCTGTCGTCCCACCACCGGAAACGCCAAACATCTTAATGGAAATATTAGCGCCGCCTTCTTGGGGCAATGTCATCAATGTAGCATAATTAAGTGCGGCGGCAGAACTCGCATTTCCTAAAAAGGTAGTATTTCCCCAGGTGAATAATTGACCTGAACTTGTCTGCGCAACAAATGCATTTTCGCTTGCCGATGTCGCTTGGCCTCTTGCCATCGTAACATTAGTCAAGTAATCATTCGCCGTAGCTGATTTTTTAACCCGTTTCCAAGAACTCGTTCCTGCAGTACCCACACTTCCACCATTTCCTTCAACTGCCAATGAAGTTTGGGTTAAAATCCAAACGTCTCCACCGACTCCACTCACAATTTTGGTTACCAAAACGAGGGTTTGATAGGTGGCAAAAATAGTAGAAACATCCGAAGGATTTACTCCGGTAGGCAAACCCGTCAATGCATCCCCACCCGTAGGCGTGGCAATTCGGGCAAATGCAGCAGAGCTAGTTAACGTATTTCCTAAAACTACCCCTTCAACCCCCCATGCCCAAAGGCCTTTCGAGGTTAATAAAATGGCTTGATCCACGGCTGATCCACTCGTACTACCCCCTAAAGCAGCCCTTAATGGCGTCCCAAAATCGGCAGATGATACGCCAAAATTTGTATAATTAACATCTACGGGGCTCAACCTATCAGTAGAACCATTCGTTCCCATACCTGCTCCCCAAACCGAAAATACCCCGTTCGTTTTTAGGGCAATAGATGCATGATAACCACTGATAATCCGATCATATGGATTATTGGGATCGCATTGAGCACGTACTTGAAAACTTTGGAAAATTTGGAAAATGAGGACTACGAAAATTAAAACAGCCCTCTGGCTGAATTGAATGGAAGGAAATAACCTTCCCAACGAATAAATCATATTGATTAAATTTTGAACACGGAGTCGTAAAAGTCCTCGCCTTAAAAACAAGAACTGTTTAAAGCTAGACGCTTTTACTCATATGCATCAAATTCAACACGATTAGTTTGGACTAAAAAACAAATAGTGGACAAATTATTATCATGCTTTGGATTTTAGTACATCCAAACAAAAAACCCACCTTATAAAATTGATAAAAAACTTGATTCACCTACTCATCCGTCTTTATAGATTTATTAAACGGTATGCCTAACTGAAAGGCCATATTCCCATCCGTCTCATCAGCCAACACATCCAGGCCATAGCGAATGTCCGACATGTTCATATCCTGATACGTCCCAAACAAACGATCCCAAATCGAAAAAATATTCCCAAAATTCGAATCCGTCTGCGGACGCATGTAATGATGATGTATCTTATGCATATTCGGCGACACGATCAAGTAACTGATCGCCCGATCCACAGAGGCTGGCAAAGAAATATTCGCATGGTTAAATTGCGCTAACACAACACTGATACTTTGATACACCATCACCAGCCATATCGGGGCACCACATAGCACCACACCGATCAACGTAAATATTGCCCGAAACACACTCTCCCCCGGATGATGCCGATTCGCAGTGGTCGTATCCACATGGGTGTCCGCATGATGAACCATATGAAACTTCCACATCACCTTTATTTTATGCTCAACCCAATGAATCAAATATGCCCCCACCAAATCTAATCCCAGCAAACCCACCACAAACATCCCCCATCCCGATAAACCCAACCAAGGCAATATCCCAAAACCAGAAGCCACCGCCCAACCACTCGCCCACACAATCACCGTCGCAAATGCGAAATTAATCACAATCGTCGTCAAGGTGAAAAAGAAATTCAACCCCGCATGCGACCACTTTTTGTACGTAAATGTAAACAAGGGAACCACCCCCTCCATCACCCAAAAAAATGTAATCCCCCCCGCCATAATCAAGGCCCGGTGGGAACTCGGAATCGTATCAAAATAAGCAATCATAGAATCTAGCATGGCACGAAGGTATTGAATTTTAAACCTATTTATTATTCGAAAATAACTATTTTTGTGCATGAAAAAACAAATTATCTGTTTATTGATCGCTTGTTTTGCTTCTGCCTCCCTTGAAGCCCAAACAATTGCCAGCCTCGCCTCACCCAACAAACTCATCGAAGTAAAGCTCATCCAAAGCCCAGAAAAACAGATTCAATACCAAATTTCATACAAATCCAAAGAGGTCATCGCCCCATCTTCCCTCGGTTTTACATTCAAAAAACCAGTCGCCGACCTTCGTAAATTTAACATCATTCGCATCGATTCCTCTACTTTTGACGAAACCTGGTCACCCATCCTCGGCGAAGTAAAAGACATCCGAAACCAATACAAACAACTAAGCCTCGAACTCAAAGACGCCGGAAATTCAGGCATCATCATCCAGATTAACTTCCGCATCTACGACGACGGCATCGGCTTTCGATACAACTTTCCCAAACAAGATAACCTAAACCACTTCATCGTCGACAACGAATGGTCCACCTTTAAAATGACCGGCGATCATACCGCCTTTTGGATTCCTGGGGATTATGATACCAACGAATACACCTACAACAAATCCAAACTCAGCGAAATCGACGCCAGCGCCGCCGCCGCCAAAGAAAAAGACATCGCCCTCACTTCGCCCATCGGGAAAAATTTCGTCCAAAGCCCCCTCATGCTCAAATCCGCCGAAGGTTTGTACATCAATGTCCACGAAGCGGCTTTGCTGAATTATCCCGTCATGCACCTACAAGTGAACGGGAGCACGCTGACGAGCCAGTTGACCCCTGACGCCGTGGGCAACAAAGCCTATCTTCAAACCCCTTTTTCCACCCCTTGGCGTACGCTCATCATCGCCGACAAAGCCGAGCAAATCCTCGCTTCCAAACTGATTTTGAACCTAAACGAACCCTCCAAAATCAAGGACTCCACTTGGATTAAGGGACAAAAGTTCGTTGGCATGTGGTGGGAAATGCACGTAGGAAAGGCCAATTGGCCCCTCGCCAACGGAAAACATGGCGCCAATACCGCCAATGTAAAACGTTACATCGATTTTGCGGCCCAACATAGCTTCGACGGCGTCCTCGTCGAAGGTTGGAACCAAGGCTGGGAAGACTGGTTCGGCAATTGGAAAGAAAATGTCTTCGATTTCACCAGCCCATATCCCGACTACGACATCGATTCCCTCACCAAATACGCACAATCCAAAGGCCTCCGCCTCATCATGCACCATGAAACATCAGGCTCAGCGACAAACTACGAACGCCGCATGGACGCCGCCTATGCCTACATGGTTTCCAAAGGAATCAATACCGTCAAAACCGGTTACGTAGGCCGCATTATTCCCCGCGGCGAACATCACGATTCCCAATGGATGACCCAACACTACCAGCGTGTCGCCGAAAAAGCCGCCGACTACAAACTCATGGTCGATTCACACGAATCATCTCATCCCACAGGTTTGCAGCGAACATATCCCAATTGGCTCACCTCCGAAGCCGCCCGCGGATCCGAATTTAACAATGCCCCCACCCTCGGCATCGCCTCAAACCACACCACCATTTTACCCTTCACCCGCCTCATCGGCGGACCCATGGACTATACGCCGGGACTTTTTCATTTGTCGCTCAACCAATTTGACACCACCCGTACCCAAAAAGTACGATCCACGTTAGCCAAACAATTAGCCCTCTACGTAACCATATACAGCCCGCTGCAAATGGCCTCCGATTTACCCGAAAATTACGAACAACATCTAGACGCCTTTCAATTTATCAAAGACGTAGCGGTGAACTGGGACGATACTAAAATCATCTCCGCCGAACCCGGCGAATACCTCACCATCGCCCGAAAAGCAAAAGGGAAAGACGCCTGGTTCATCGGTTCCATCACAAACGAAAATGCGCGAAATATATCCTTTGGCCTCGATTTCCTAGACCCCGATAAAACCTACGAAGCCATCGTGTACCGGGATGCGGATACCGCCGATTTTGAGAAAAATCCAGAAGCCTATATCATCGAAAAACGGCTCGTTACGCGCGTGTCGAACATGACGTATCGACTCCAACGCGGAGGTGGCTGCGCCGTAAGCCTCAAAAAAATCAATTAATCTTTCACACAGCGAAAACCCGTGTGCTGAAGTCCCGAATCTGGACTCGATTTCATCCGCGCCGCGACCCGGTAACTCGCGCAATACACATCATTGCATAAAAAGGAACCTCCTCGCATGACCTTTTTGGGGATACCCGGTTCATCAGGATCATAACTGTCCTTGGGACCTTTCGGAGAAATACTCAAACGCCCTTTCAATGTCCT
The DNA here is from genome assembly GCA_903907745.1 of uncultured Cytophagaceae bacterium. Taxonomy (GTDB): domain Bacteria; phylum Bacteroidota; class Bacteroidia; order Cytophagales; family Spirosomataceae; genus Aquirufa. Next base: position 7,348 of record CAIVPF010000029.1, read on the forward strand.
GTAATAATCATGCCGATAATTATCTGAACACCATTCCCACACATTTCCCGCGATATCAAATAATCCATACCCATTCGCTGGATAGGATTTGGCCGGTGCGGTGGTAAAACGAAAACCGTCTTTGGCATCATCCCGATACGGAAAATCTCCTTGCCATGTATTTGCCTTCAGAGGACCACGGTCCACCGATTCCGCACCCCAAGGATATTCCATATTTTTCAAGGCACCCCGAGATGCCCATTCCCATTCTGCCTCCGTCGGCAAGCGCTTTCCTGCCCAGCGCGCATATGCCTGCGCATCGTCCCAAGAAACCTGAACCACTGGATGATTCTCCTTGCCTTCAATAGTCGACTGAGGACCCGCGGGATGACGCCAGTCGGCACCAGCTTTAAATTGCCACCATTGGCTATAATCATTCAAATTCACCGGTCCCGTCGTAGGAACAAAGACAAGCGAACTGGCCGCCAAAAGCGAATCTGCCGGTTTCGGCGTTCCCGGCGGAACTTGTTTTTTCATTTCTTCCCAGTCGATCGCCTTTTCAGCCGTGGTCACATAACCCGTTGCCTTAATAAAGACTGCAAATTGCGCATTGGTCACCTCCGTTTCATCCATCCAAAATCCTTTGACCTGAACCTGATGCACCGGATATTCATCCGCACGCCCTTCCTTGCTATGAGATCCCATCCCAAAAACTCCGCCAGGAACCCGGACCATGCCCGAGATATTGGTTTTGAACGTCACATTAGCGCTGGTATTTTTGGCTAAAAGGATTCCCTTTTTACTCGGCATGGGTACATGACATACCGTAATTTTTTTGCTTTGTGCCATCAAAGCGAGCGGAAAACAGAGCAGAAGAATAATTCGTGTCCAATACATTTTACGAATTTAAATTAATTTTTGAACAAATTAGCCTAATTTAAACCACGAAAAAATCGAGTCCCATTTCTCATGACGAAGCCAGCTATTCCATACCGCATTTTTCCTTTGGGAGATGCTGCCTTTTCGATAGAATTCCAAAGCGATTCACTCCTCGAGGCAAACGAACACGTGCATTTTTTTCAAAATTTTTTTATCGAAAATCCCATTGATCATATTCTTTCCCTCGTACCGGCCTATCGAACCCTTACCATTCATGTCGACTTAAGGGCTTTAGTTTTTTCGGAGGGCCGACTTTCTGATGTCATCGATCAGGTGCAAAATTTAGTAGTCCAATCCACGAAAAAATCCCTTGCGCCAGGCATTCTTCACCGAATTCCCGTTCGCTACGATACCAATATGGCACCTGATTTAACATGGGCGCTCGAGGAAACGGGACTTTCGCTTTCCGAATTTATCGAGGTTCACACGAAACCTATTTATCGAGTTTTTATGATCGGTTTTTTACCAGGTTTTGGGTATTTGGGGGAAGTGGATCAGCGAATCCAATTGCCCCGAAAGTCCACGCCCCTGCCCGTTAAAGCCGGAAGTGTCGGAATTGCAGGAAATCAAACGGGGGTGTATCCAGGAGATTCGCCGGGAGGATGGCAGATCATCGGCCACAGCGATTTTACATGTATCGAAAACGGAATTTCTCGGCTACAGGCTGGAGATTCGGTTCAATTTTACGCCATCGAATCATGATTCCCTACCAAATTCTCCAAGCAGGCCTAAAGGATACCCACACGGAAAAACCGATGGACAGATTTTCTATGTCACTCGCGAATGCGCTCTTAGGAAATCCTTTGGACCAAGCCTGTTTAGAAGTACATTTCCCTGCCGCGAAAATCAAATGGAATAATAATACCTGGTTTTGTCTTTGTGGCGCAGATTTCACGGCTCGACTGAATGACCTTTCCATCCCAAACAATCGACCCATTTTAGCCCCCAAAGGTTCTGTTTTGACTTTTCAAGCACCCGTAAAAGGGGCCAGCGCTTATGTAGCTACGACCGATTATCCATTTCCGCTCGACGAGGCCAAATGCCTCCCTTGGTCCGCCAATCTGGCTTGGGAAAAAACACCTTGTCACCTCATTCATGTGCTGCCAGGTCGAGATTGGGAACGCTTAACGTCGAGGGCGCAGCAACAATTTTTTAGCCACATTCAATATCTTTCCCACGAAGCCAATCGCATGGGTTTTCGACTCGAACATCCGCCGCTACAGGTCCGAAATAAGGAAGATATCTTATCGACCGCGGCGAGTTTTGGAACGGTCCAATTAACCCATGCTGGCCAAATGATTATTCTGATGGCCGACCACCAGTTGACCGGCGGCTACCCCATGATCGCCCATGTCATCTCCGCTGATTTACCTAAATTAGCCCAAAAAAGACCCGGAGAGCCCATTCAGTTTAATCTCTGCGACCAAAGCACCGCTGAAAATCTTTGGAAAAGCCAGCAATTTCACTTGCAACAAATCCAATCTGCCAGTATCCTTAAAATACGTTCCTATGCGAATTGACCTCAATGGTGACATGGGCGAAGGCATGCCTAATGACGCTGCGCTTATGCCCTTTCTTAATTCTGCCAACATCGCCTGCGGGTTTCATGCCGGCGACGAAAATACGATGACCGCTACCATAAAATTATGTAGGGAATTTGACGTCCACCTGGGAGCGCATCCTTCCTTTCCGGACCGTGCGAATTTTGGAAGGACCATGATGGAGTTCAGTCCAAAAGAGATCTACGATTTAGTCCGACAGCAGATTCAATTAATAGCGAAGATTGCCTCCGCGCATGGACAAAAATTACATCACGTAAAACCCCATGGCGCTTTGTACAATGCCTCGGCCAAAGATCCTGTCATCGCCCAGGCGATTGCCCAAGCGGTATTTGATGAAGGGCCAGCTTTGGTGTTGTTTGGTTTGAGTGGCTCTTGTTCGATCGACAAAGCCGAAGCCATCGGACTAAAAACGGCCCATGAGGTTTTTGCGGATCGCAGGTATCAAAAAGATGGTTCCTTGGTACCAAGAAATCAGCCAAAAGCCTGTTTGGAAAAGGTAGAAGATGTACTGACCCAGGTAAATCGCATGCTCACATCAAAAGAAGTACAAGCCATCAGCGGGGAGATCATCCCTCTACAGGTGGACACGATTTGCCTACATGGCGATGGCCCACATGCCTTGGAATTTGCGAAAGCGATTCGGGAATTATTGGATTTGATCAACTGAAATTCCTAGAATTTTCTTCGAAACCACATTTAATTGATCCACCGTGCCCTTCAAATGAAAGGTTCGATGGGCATGAAGAAGCGATTGGCCTGGCGCTAAAGCAGCAGCGGGAGATGAACTTTCGATCTCATAAAAGTTGCCTAATTGTTTGCCATCATTCATACCATCGTTATAGGAATTCACCAAATCCCCTGAAAAAGGATCCTTTTGATTTTCCCATTTTGAATTCACGTAGGGCTGATCACCGGCTGGAATATCGAATTGAGCGATCGTCAAAACCCCGGAAGAGGCATCATAGCTACAAATAAATGGCAAAGCGCGCTTGGGCGAAATGCCGATTTTACTCCTATATTTGGCATCAGCTTTGAAAAAGATTAAGCCTTTTTCATGCCTTAAGCGATCCGCAGGAACTTTGCCAAAATAATCATCCGTATACACCGGACCCAAATCCTCGCCTTCCCGAACAGGTGCTACGACCATCGTTTTTTCAGAGGCATTTAACATGCTTAGAATCCAGATGGACAGCATGCCATTCGCTTTATCCCAGGCTTTTTGGCCTGTATTTGTTATCGTGTTTTGCGTTTCGAAACCGACGGTTTGCAGTGCTGCGGGAAGATCTAGGTCGAGCACTTGATTCATTTGTGCCAAGGACAAAAGTCGAACATTTCGCTCTACCTGAAGATCCAAAGCCACCCCAGAATAATTCTCGAAATGCATGGATTTTTTAAATTTAGCTTCGGTCTTTGTAGATGAAACTAGGTCAAAGGCTTCTGTATCGATTTCCTTGGGAACTTGCCAATTCGCGAAAGTAAAAGGCAGGCCCTTTTTGAAATAGATGGAAAATTGACCCCCTTCAGGCCCTAACCAAAAACGCTCTTCACCGCCATAGGCCGACATGTGCGGACTCGATTTACCTGAGGCGATTAAGTCATAATTTAACCAGCCAAAACTCGCACCCTCCGTCCCTGAGGCGGTACTGGTCATCACTCGGCCTTGCAAACTAGGTGCCACGATAATCTGTGCATCTGAATCCGTAGCACCGAGTACGATGGCATCAGGCATATGTTTTTTGAGAAATTCAACATCCTCGCCAAAGGTCTTTGGGTTTTGATTCATCGTACAAGAGAAGAAAAAGGGCAGGAACAAATAAAAATACCTCATATAGGGGAATGTGTAACTAAAAATACTAAATTACCCGAATATAAATCTGTAAACCCAAGAAATCATGTTAAAAAAAATCATCCTAGGTCTAGTAGGGCTACTCATCGTTATCCAATTCGTGCCCCAAGAAAAAAATCTTTCTGACGATCAACTATACGATATTTCAAAAAAATACACCATCCCTGCGGATGTCAACACCATTTTGCAAAATGCGTGTAACGATTGCCATACGAACAAGTCCACTTATCCCTGGTATAGTAACATCCAGCCCGTTGGATTTTGGTTAAACGATCACATTAAGGATGGTAAAAAGCATTTGAATTTCTCGACTTTCACCAAAATGCCTATCGCCGTTCAAAACCATAAATTAGAAGAGGTTGTCGAGCAAACAGAGGAAAAAGAAATGCCAATGCCCTCATATACCTATTTAGGGTTGCATGCGAAGGCGAATTTATCCGATGAGCAAAGAGCTGTTTTGATTCATTGGGCTAAAGAACAAATGGCCATGTTGAAATCCACCTATCCGGCCGATAGCTTAAAAATGAAACCTCGCCCGAAAAGGGATTAAAATTTTTTATTTCTTAACACGGCTTTCAATGAGCCGTGTTATTTTTGTGCCATGAAATTACTTTTACTATGCCTGCTGCCATATTTGAGTATGGCTTTTACGTCAACAGACACCTTACAAAATGTGATTGTCAGCGCTAGCCGACAAAGCATCAGCACTCAAAAAACTCCATTCACCACCTATCGAATTAATACGAGCGAAAAAGCGAGTCGGAACAGCCCCGACCTTTTACTCAATAGCCCAGGCGTATTTCTTCAAAAAACCAATCATGGTGGCGGTTCTGCCTTTGTTCGTGGACTGACGGGTAATCAAACCTTATTGGTCGTCGACGGCATTCGGTTCAATAATTCCACCTTCCGCTATGGCCCAAATCAATATTTAAACACGATTGACCCCTTCAGTTTATCACATATCGAAATTTTAAAAGGGTCGGGCTCCGTGCAATACGGATCAGATGCTTTAACTGGTGTTTTGCATTTTTTTACCGAAAAACCCGAATTTTCAGCTGCATCATTATGGCGGACAACCTTAGGGACACGCTGGGCGGGACAAGGCATGGAACAGACTTGGCAAGCTAAAACCGCGTATTCCTCCGACAAAACAGCCTTTATCGTATCGGGTTCATCACGTCAATTTGGAGATATCACGCGGGGAAATGGCCTAGGCTTTCAGTCGCCCACAGCTTATGACGAATGGTCGTATTTGGCCAAAATCCGTCAAAAAATAAACCCCCATTGGACACTAGAAGGTTTACTCCAACATACAACGCAAAGCCATGTGCCCGTATATCACAAGATCGTATTAGAGAATTTTTTAATAAATGAAATGGATTTGCAGCGGTATCAAAAGGCCTACGTTCGTGCGCAAGGTACGTTTGAATCGAAGGCATGGAGCGCGGTGGAAGTGACCGTGTCGCGGCAAAATAGCTTAGAAAACCGAAAATTGCAGAAAAAGGGATCCACCACCCTGCGGGCGGAAACAGATGAAGTAGAAACCTTGGGATTGACAGGCCAGGTAAAGAGTATTTTGGGTAAAAACTGGTCAGCTGTAAGTGGTTTTGATTATTATCAAGATGCCGTTTTGAGTGCGCGCGCGGATATTTCAACGACCCTGGGCACATCCAAATCGCTCCGAGGTTTATATCCGAATCAATCCACATATGGATATCAATCGGTATTTTCGTTGCATCATATCGATTTGGACCGCTGGCAAATCGAAGCCGGTCTTCGCTACCACAGGGGTCTAGCTACCTTACCTGACACGACGGTGGGGCAAAGCAAAATACAATTTGGCGCATGGGTGTATTCCTTGGGGCTAACACGTTTGCTTGGGAATAATTTGGCACTTTTCGCACAGACCAATTCAGGTTTTCGGGCGCCTAATTTAGATGATTTAGGGAGTTTAGGTATCGTTGATTTTCGCTATGAATTACCTGCGTTTGATTTAAAACCAGAATATTCGCAAAATTATGAACTAGGCCTCAAATGGCAGAATAGTCGTTTTCAGAATGAGATTTCGGTATTCAGAACGCAATTAACCAATTTAATCACGCGCATTAAAACCGCACAAATCATCCAAGGCTATCCGGTCTATGTGAAGCAAAATGTGGATGAAGCCTATGTGACGGGGGCTGAATGGGCAGGTTTATTGGAGATAAATCCTGCATGGAAAATTCGAGGGCAAGTGTCCTATGTGTTTGGTCAAAATGTGACTCAAAATGAACCCCTTCGACGTATCCCTCCGATGCATGGGGGTGTGAAGGTGATGCGTCAACAAGGTCATTTCCAAACGGGAGCCGAACTTGTTTTTGCGGGAGAACAAACGCGCTTAAGTGCCGGAGATAAATCAGATAATCGAATGAATCCGATGGGAACCGCCGGCTGGGCCATTGTCAATGCGGAAGCCGCTTATGCTTGGAAGTCCATTCGGCTTTCTGTACAAGCCCAAAACTTGGGGGATGTCGATTATCGCATGCACGGTTCTGGAATCAATGGAGTGGGCCGTAGTATTTGGGCCCAACTCCATTGTTCCTTTTAAAATTGAATCAACGCATTCGTTTTCAGTTTTTTAAGGGTGCCGTTGATTTTCACCTGGGCAAAGGCTTGCGTGCTTGATTTCACTCGCAGCGATTTCACTTTTCCTTGTGCCCAATCCATATCGATCTCAAAAGCCCCACGGGTTTTGAGTCCTTTGACCGAACCTGAATTCCAGGTTTTCGGACAAGCGGGTAATAGCTCAATGAGTGTTGGACTCGATTGAACCAGCATTTCAGCCACGGCGGCCGCCCCACCAAAATTCCCGTCGATTTGAAAAGGAGGATGCGCATCAAAAAGATTTGGATAGGTTCCCCCGCCACGTTTGTAATTAATTTTGACGCCATCGGGTTCTACATAGCGCAATAATTCACGGTACATTTTATAGGCATGATCGCCGTCTTTGAGCCGCGCCCAAAGATTAATCCGCCAGCCTTTCGACCAGCCCGTGGTTTCATCCCCTTTAATTTCCAAGGTCTTTTTCGAGGCCGCAGCGACTGCCGGCGTTTCGTCGAGCGTCACGTGAGTTCCCGGATAAAGGCCGTATAAATGGCTTTGATGGCGGTGTAAAGGATCTTTATCTGGCCAGTCGAAATACCATTCTTGCAGGCTTCCGTTTTCACTCACTTGGTAGGGATATAAATTCGCTAATGCCTTTTCCAAAGACGCTTGGAACGCCGGGTCCTTCTTCAGGATTTTTTCAGCGGCGATCATGTCCAAAAACAATTCACGAATCATGGCTAAATCCGCCGTTCCTCCATAAGCCGTTTCGCCTTTATAACCCGTCGGGGTCACGTATTGATTTTCAGGCGAGGTGGATGGCGAGGTGATCAGTTTTCCTTTGGCATCTTGAATTAAAAATGCGAGGCAAAATTCAGCTGCCCCTTTCATGATGGGATAGGCTTGGGTTTGCAAGAAATTCTTGTCTTGATTGAACAAATAATGTTCCCATAAATGCGCGGAGGCCCAGGCGGCACCCATGGGCCAGTTGGCCCAACTCGGATTCCCATTCCCAAAATCCCCCACGGGATTCGTCATGGCCCAAATATCGGAGTTATGGTGACACACCCAGCCCGGTAAATTGTAAAAGGTTTGCGCGGTGATACGGCCCGTTTTTTCCAAATTCCCTAAAAAGGACAAAAAGGATTGATGCATTTCGGGGAGGTTGGTATTTTCTGCGAGCCAGTAATTTTCCTCGGCATTAATGTTCATGGTATAATTGCTCGACCAAGGCGGCTGGATATGTGGATTCCAAAGTCCCTGTAAATTTGCAGGAACGCCTGGGGTACGGGAACTAGCAATCAATAAATAGCGCCCGTATTGAAAATAAAGTGTTTCCAAATAGGAATCCGTGGCGCCGGTGGCGTATCGACGGAGGCGCTGGTCGGTAGGTAAATCAGGGGCGTCGTTTTGATTTAATTGGAGCGAGACGCGTTTGAAGAATTTTTGATAATCCTGCATATGCCGACTTTTCAGCTCAGAAATGCTTTTTCGGGAAGCCAATTGCAAACGATTTTCAGCGATTTGATCGTCATTTAGGCCGTCTTTGGCGGGGTTTTTATCAAAGCCGTTGAAGGAGGTCGCTAGGGAAACGAGCACTACGGCTTCGGTGGCATTCGAAAGACTAAGCGTAGAATCAGTTTGGGTGACCTTGCCGTCGGTGGATTGGATTAAAACGTCTGTAGAGAAGCGCGTCCCGCGGTCATCTTGGTAGATAATGGAATTCCCTTTTTTGCGGACGTAATTCGGTTCGGCACGAACGGGGGCGGAGCCGCGAAAATGGAGGTGTTGGGTCGTCGATTTTGCCTTATAATTTAGCAAAGAATTGAAACGAACGGCGAAATTTAATCCGCCGGCTTTTTGGCTAGTGAGGTGAATGACGAGTACACGGTCGGGATTGGAGACGAAATATTCGCGTTGGATTTGATTCCCATCGGCGGCGTATTTCACGGTGGCCATGGCGCGGTCGAGGTCTAATTCGCGGTAATATTGATCCGTTTTTTGGGCTTTAAAATCGAGGTAGAGGGTTCCGAGAGGTGCGTAGGATTCGGAGAATTTGCCTTGCATTTTTCGGATGAGGGAATCGGCCAGTTTGTAGTTTTCATTTTTCAAGGCGGCGCGAACACCCGGCAGATTTTTATAGGCCTCGGGGTTCATGCGGGGATCCATGGGTTCGCCGGACCAAAGAGTGATGTCATTCAAGAAGATTTTATCACTTTCGGTACCCCCGAAGACGGTGGCGCCTTGAGTGCCATTGCCGAGTACGAGCGCTTCTTCGAAATATTGGGCGGGTTTATCGTACCAGAGTTTGAGTTTTTGAGGTTTTTGACCCCATAATAATGCACCAGGTAGGAGCACACAAGCGATCGTCAGGACCTGGGAGATGCGGAAAATTTTCATTTTTAAAGGCTAATGGCTTTTAATTTGGATAGACCGGTTTTGGCGACGAGGAGAGCGTCTTGTTGGTACAGCGTTTTATTAAACAATTCCAAAGACAAAATCACGGGTTTATCTGAAGGTTTTAACATGCCTACGATTTTCGCGATGGGCGCTTCGCCGTCTCCAGCATAGATGCGGTCGGCATCGGTGATTTGGGTGGGTTTTAGGTTCGTCGTGTAGTCGTTCACATGAAAGATGTCGATGGCCATTTCACCGACTAAATGAAGAGAATCCGGGCTGGATTCGCCTTTGTAGATATGAAAAATATCGAGGAGTAATTTGGCTTCGGGGTGGGCGGCTTCGGCGGCGACAAAGAGGACATCGGCGACGCGATTAAGGTTTTTGGAGTGACCCCACATTTCGAGTTGGGGTATCACCTGCATAGAAACGCCCAAATCGAGAATGGCACGATAGCGTTCGGCGGCTTTACGTAGATCGAGGCCGGGTTCTTTCGTCGCACCCATGGGTGGGGCGGCGGTGCGGGGGCAGCCCAATTGGGCGAGCATGTCCATTTCGCGTTTCATTTGTTCGAGGCCGGCGCTGCGGGTGGCGGCATCGTCCACGATCCATTGGGCGAAACCGATGGCGTTTTGAATGTGGAGACCGAGGTCATCGATGCGTTTTTTGGCATCTTTCAGGGTCCCCCCAGATTTAAGATAGGCTTCCAGGGTGGGGATCCAAATCTCGCAATGTTTGTAACCGGCTTGGGCGGCGACTTCGAGTTCTTTGATGAAACCGAGTTTTTGGCCCATGATGGTACTCATGTTGAGCGAATATTCGACATTTTTTTTCTTGGCGATTGGCGCATTGGCCTCCGCAGAGGCGGGGATAAGGGCCATTCCGGCGGCACTTCCTGACGCTTTTAATAGCGCCCGACGACTCATGTTCATAGGGATAGGTTTGTTAATTTTTCAATCAATAAACCAAATTAAGGAAATTTAGACAAAAATAACTTATTTTAGATTTGGCATTTTGAATTCCCCCCATGTCTAAAAAGATATTAATCCTTTTCGTTGCCCTGTTAATTTTTTTTGTCATTCGAAATTTTACTCGATTACCACAGAAAGATATCCCCACCTTGGCCATTGAAAAATCGATTCAAGCGCTTAAAAATAAACTCCCCACAAAAGGTCATATCGCCTATTATTCGAATAGCTATGACGATGGGCTTTATTTTACGGCCCAACTCATGCTTAGCCCTTTAATTGTTAGCAAATTTGGCCTACAAGACTCCGTCATATTTTTGTTTGATGGCTCCAAAAAAGACAGCCTTTTTTCCCTTAAAAAATTACCCTATCGCGTTATTGATTCCGCGCAGCACGGCGACGTGACCACCTATTTACTCCTTCGAAACAAATGATTATTCTAATTAGCCTTTTTTTTGTTTTGGGGATTAGGTTTCACCAGGCACGAATCCAAGGATTACCCACCGCGATTAGCCTGGTGCTAGCCAGCACATTAAACTTGGTTATTCTTTCTTGGTCCTTTATTCTCTGCCTTTGGTTGTCATTCGATTTTAAAATAGCGCTGATTATTTTAGTATTTTTCTACGGATACCTTGTGAAAAAATACGCTACTTTTAAATTGACTTCCCTGAAAATCCCAAGCACGATGAGCCTGCTTGCCTGTGCGATTTTGGGCCTTGCCGCGATATTTTACCAAAAGAGTAGCATCCCATGGGGCGGCTGGGATGCGGTGGCCATTTGGAACCAACATGCCAAGTTTTTATCCGCAGGGCCACAATGGATTGCCATGTTTGACCCCGCACTTTCCTCGTCTCACCCGGATTATCCCTTATTTCTACCTTCGCTAATCGCCATCGCTTGGCAAGCCTTTCCTGGCCTTTCGAATGCGGTTCCCATGATCTTAGGACTTTTTCCTTTGCTGGGGATTCTGACCATTTTATTTTTTTCCATGCCCCAAAAAGCCATTGGTATTATTCCTTGCGTCATCCTGTTAGTAGATAAGGCATTTATCGATCAGGCCGCTAGCCAATATGCCGATACGTGGTTGGCTTTTTTTATTTTAATGGGGCTTTATTTACTCGTTGAGCTGCCCAAAAACAAACATTTGGCGTGGGTAATTGGGTTGATTTTGGCAAATTGTTGTTGGATTAAAAACGAAGGTTTTATCTTTTTCATTTTGGCCGGCGCGACCACCGTATATTATCTATTTCCGCATAAAAAAAATCTACTCGTTTTTATGGCGAGTGCGGGAATTCTCCTTTTACTCATCCTGTTTTATAAAATTCATTGGACCCCAGCGAATGACATGGCGGCGGAAATGAAGGGCTCGATTTGGCAGAAATTAAAATCCCAGGAGCGTTATTTTACCCTATTTGATTTTGCCAAAAAATCAATGCTTGCCGAATATCAAATGCTGATACCGCTCGCATTGATTGGCCTATTTATAGTTAAATCCTTTCCAAAGAGCCTGCTTTTACCTAGTCTAGTGATTATTTTGTTGTTTTTGGCGTATATGGGGATTTATTTGATTACACCAAAAGATCTTAGTTGGCATTTATCAACCTCCTTTTTTAGATTAATTCATCACCTATATCCAAGTATCCTTTTCCTGTATTTTTGTTTAATGGACCAACATAAAAAGTATTTGATTTGATCCCCATTTTGCTTCTAAATCCAATTGATATTTTCTAAATTGCAGCATTTCTCTCTCATTTTGCATTTCCTCTATGACCTTTAAGAAACTTTCGATCATCATTCCGGCTTATAACGAAGGGCCTACGATCCATTTTATTTTGGAGAAAATTGATTCTGTCATTTTATTGGGAAACTTAGAGAAAGAAATAATCGTCGTGGATGATTGCAGTTCGGATCAAACGGTAGACCGGCTGAATGACTATATGAAAAAGCACCCGGATCAAACTATTCAACTTATTCAGCACCCAAAAAATCAAGGAAAAGGAGCTGCCTTGCATACGGGTATCAAACAAGCAACAGGTGATATTTTGGTGATTCAAGATGCTGATTTGGAATATGATCCAAACGAATTTAATATTCTTTTGAAACCCATTTTAGATGGTTTTGCGGATGTGGTTTATGGCAGTCGATTTATCGGGGGTAAACCTCATCGAATTTTATTTTTTTGGCATAGTATTGGCAATAAAATTCTGACCTTTTTAAGTAATGCCCTGACGAATTTGAATTTAACAGACATGGAAACCTGTTACAAAATGTTCCGTACGGATGTCATTCAATCCATCGATTTACAGGAAAAACGCTTTGGTTTTGAGCCAGAAGTTACGGCGAAAATCGCTAAAATAAAGGGGGTACGCATCTATGAAGTTGGGATAAGCTATTTTGGCCGGACCTTTGAGGAGGGGAAAAAAATCGGCTGGAAAGATGGATTTAGAGCGATTTATTGCATTTTAAAATACCATTAAGTTGCCCCGAGGAGTATGATTGACAAAATACCAGAGCTGGTAAAGGATCCGCAAGCTTGATTTTTTTCAGAAAGATATTTGCAATTAGGCTTTTCTGATGTGGCGGTAGATTCTTCTTCTCAAAAAAGGAAATTTGAATTCATACCAAACTTCTTCTTCAATAAATAAAAATCCCCGTTTTTTGAAAACCGAATGCTATAATAGGTCTGGAGATCTTCCCATTGTATACGCTTGAAATTCTCATCCTCTGTAATCGTAGTTTGATTCGGATTTAGTTTCGACACAAAATGATCAAAATTGGCCTTTCCTAGCGTACTAACTTCAGAAAATTTGTATTGATTAAATATTCCATGTATGATTAATTGAAGAATATTTTTGGTCATGATAAAATTAAAAATTGAAAATTTCATTCAAATAAACCCCTAGAGCGCTTGATAATCTATAAATCTGAAAAATACTCGTGTTTATTTGACCAAGCTCGATCCGCTGCAATTGCTTGGTTTCAATCCCAGCCTCAATAGCAAGTTGTTCTATGGTTAACCCTTTGTGCATTCGTAACTCCCTAATTCTTGACCCCACTTTTAGTGTAAGTTCCTCTTTCTTAAAGTTCATTCATATCAATTTCTCACATTTACATAAATTTCTAACTTGTAATATCTTATCACAAGGTCAAATCTGACCTTTTAAGAGCGGAAAGCATAAATTACCGCTTAATAAACGATTATTTTTAATTATACTATCCGAAAAATGTTTATTCACATTTTTATAAAAAAATGCACCCATTCGTTATTCGGATACCAATCCCACCATCATGCGTTCAAAGATTCTGGGTTTAGAATCTTTACCTAACGCATTGATGCATACGATAAAAGATAGTGATTCATCCTGGTATAGGCGAATCCGTCCTTTGAAAATTAGTGGACATGAAAATTCGATCAACAAAAAACCCTTCCTGCTTTCGTAGGAAGGGTTTTGAAAACCAAAATGGTGGTAGATCCCGGACTCGAACCGGGGACACACGGATTTTCAGTCCGATGCTCTACCAACTGAGCTAATCCACCATTGGCTCCTAATTGGGACTGCAAAAATAGAAATTATTTTTTTTAATCCCAATCTGGCCTTAAAAATAGTTGAAATAAAAAAGCACCGATAAATAAAGAAGTGTTGATTATCCTTTCCGAAAATCGTTATTTTACTGAAGTTCTAAACTAATTCCATGCTTTCTTCCATCCTGCTTAGCGCATTCCTTGCTTTAGGAAACCCAAGCGACACGAGCTTCCATAGCTCTTTGGAAATCAAGGCCTTGGCCTCTGACTTAGGGACTACACCTTTCTGGCTACGTAGCTTACAATACGGCACGATGCCCCTCGAAAATCCGGGGGCGGTGGGTATTATCCGACATGGTAAAAACAGCGATTTTAGTAAAAAATATGATTGGAATTATCGGGTAGAGGCCGTTGGATGGGCAGGACAAAAATCCGATTTTTTTCTATCTGAGGCCTTTGTGAGTGGACGGCGGGGCAAATGGGAACTTTGGGCCGGTCGTAAAAAAGAAATCTATGGCCTAGGCGATTCCACCCTATCCGGCGGTTTTTATGCATGGTCCGGGAATGCGTTACCTATGCCCAAAGTGCAAGTCGGGACGCGCGATTATTTGAATTTTTTCAAAAACTGGTTTGGTATCCATATGACCTTTGCGCATGGTTGGTTCGACAACCAAGGCCCTGTCCTAAACGCCATGCTGCATCAAAAAACACTATTTGGCCGCATCGGGAAACCTAATTCGCTTTTTAGTTTCTATGGTGGCCTCAACCATTTCGTTTCTTGGGGCGGGGAATCAAAGGTCAAAACCGGTGGGGAATATGATTATTATCCATCGAGTTTAAATGCTTATTTCTATGTGGTGACACTGCTGAAAGATCGTAGTATTGTGGCCGTTGATACTTTAACCACATACGATGATGCTGGAAATCAATATGGCAACCACCTCGGCTCCGTCGATTTTGCGCTGAAATTCCAACCCGCTTGGGGCGAAGTCCTCGTCTATAAACAAACCGCCTATGAAACAGGACGTTTGTTTAGTTTAACCACGGCCGATGATGGTATTTCCGGTATCTCCATCAAACTCAAAAAACCTGGGTTCATCGAAGCCATTACGTTTGAATATTTGTATACCGCGAATCAAGGGCGGTATGTTTCGGGAATCGGCCGGTATTTTGGTCTAAAAGATCCACATTTGTCGGAACTGGAAGGCTATTTCAACAATGGTGGGCGTGGTGGCTGGAATTATATGGGCAAAGGAATCGGGACGCCCCTGATGATCATCGACAATGAAAGTGCACAGGGAGGTGGGGTCAATTTTTCGCGGAATGCGAATGAATCTTTTTATCTGGGAATACGTGGATCATTTCCGAACCAATTATTCTGGCAAATTCGTGCCTCCCAATCCTATCACGGGTATATCATAGGCAGCACGTGGTACAATCAATACGTTTCTTATATTCCCCAATTTTCCGCGGCACTTTCCCTCGGCAAACAAGTAGGCGATAATTTGAGCTTTCAAGCACAAATCGGTTATGACCAAGGCGAACGAATTAAAAATACCTTGGGCATGAATTTAGGTTTCAAATACCAAATCCATTAACATCAGTCCAATTTATATTTGTAGATTTGTGACCAATGATTCTACGCACCGAAAATCTTGTGAAAAAATATGGCCAGCGACTGGTCAATGACCACATTTCATACCAAGTGGCCCAAGGGGAAATCGTAGGTCTTTTAGGTCCCAATGGTGCCGGAAAAACAACTTCCTTTTACATCGCCACCGGCCTTGTAAAACCCAATGAAGGCAAGGTGTTTTTGGATGACCTCGATGTCACCAACCTCCCCATGTACAAACGAGCACGCCTCGGAATCGGTTATTTAGCGCAAGAAGCGAGTGTTTTTAGAACTTTGTCGGTCGAAGAAAATATCCTCGCCGTACTCGAAATGACCGACCTCAGCAAGGCGGAACAAAAAGAAAAAACGGAAAGTCTGCTGGAGGAATTTTCGCTCACCCATGTACGAAAAAGTTTGGGCCAAGTGCTATCAGGAGGAGAACGTCGGCGGACGGAAATAGCTCGAGCGCTGGCCGTTGACCCTAAATTCATCTTACTAGACGAGCCCTTTGCTGGCGTGGATCCCATCGCCGTGGAAGAAATTCAAAGCATCGTGGCCAAATTAAAATACCGAAATATCGGAATTCTGATCACCGACCACAACGTGGACGAGACCCTTTCCATCACTGACCGCGCCTATTTACTTTTCGAAGGCAAAATTCTAAAAGCCGGGACGCCGCAAGAATTGGCAGATGATGAGCAGGTGCGTAGACTTTACCTCGGTAAAAACTTTGAGCTTCGGAAGAAAAAATGAAAAAAGAAACCCTAGCCATTCATGCCACGCATATTCAAGACGAAACGGCGAATTCTGTGGCGACGCCTATATTTTTAAGCACGACCTTTGAGCGTTCTGCCGATGGAACTTATCCAAAAGGCCATATGTATTCTCGGAATTCCAATCCGAATCGGGAAGCGCTGGAAAAGGGATTGGCGGCCTTGGAAGGAGGGGCGCGCGCCTTTGCCTTTGGTTCGGGATTGGCGGCGGTTTCAGCTGTTTTTCAATGCCTTTCTAAAGGAGATCATGTCCTGATGCCGGAGGTTGGGTATTATGCCAGCTATAAATTGGCCGAAGAGATCATGGGGCCCTGGGGTTTGGAAGTAGGCCAAACAGATATGGGTTCATTGGCCGCCATTGAGGCTGCGATTCAACCGAATACGCGCTTGATTTGGGTTGAAACTCCAGCAAATCCGCTCTTAAGTTTATCGGATATTGAGGCCATTGTGACCCTAGCTCATGCCCGAGGAATTCGCGTGGGGGTGGATAATACGATTGCCACGCCGATTTTCCAAAACCCGTTGGCCTTAGGTGCGGATTTGGTGATGCATTCGACGACTAAATACATTGGTGGACATTCGGATGTCTTAGGTGGGGCGATTGTGGTGAAGGAGAATGATGCCTGGGCGGAGCGGATCCAACGTGTGCAAATTCTGATGGGTGCTACCCAAAATCCTTTGGACTGTTATTTATTGGCCCGTGGCCTAAAAACCTTGCCGATTCGGATGCGGGAGCAGGCGGCCTCCGCTTTGGATTTAGCCAAAAAATTAGAGACTCATCCGCAAATCGCCCAAGTACATTATCCGGGACTTCCGTCACATCCTCAATATGCCTTAGCGATGAAGCAAATGCCTTTGGGCCAAAGTGCTATGATTGCCATTCAGATTTTGGGTGATGAATCACGCGCGCGTCGGGTTGCCAATGCGCTCAAGCTATTTACACAGGCTACGAGTTTAGGGGGTGTGGAAAGTTTGGTTGAACATCGTCGGTCTATCGAAGGTCCCCCCAGCACGACGCCGGGTAATTTATTGCGTTTATCGATCGGATTAGAACATGTGGATGATTTGTGGGAGGATCTCCAACAAGCCCTTCAGGCCTAATTAATCAAGTACTTGATCTTTTTCAAACGGAGCATTTTTTCTCTCCCTTTTTGGCTTATTTTTGACCCATGATTCAACCCAAGAAAAACTGGATTCCCGTTCCGATTCCTGCCCCTGACAAGGTGCAGGCCTTGGGCGAGGCATTGAAGGTAACGAAGAACCCTTATTTTTTACAATTGCTCGTTTCGCGGGGTATTGAGACTTTTGACCAGGCGAAGGCTTTTATGCTTCCATCGCTTGATTTATTGCACGATCCATTTTTAATGAAGGATATGGATGTGGCGGTGGAACGATTGGGCTTGGCTTTAGAAAACGGGGAGAAAATTCTGATTTATGGGGATTATGATGTGGATGGGACGACATCCGTGGCGCTGGTATATGGCTACCTGACGGAAATGTTGGGGGCTGATTGTGATTATTACATTCCGGATCGCTATTCTGAGGGATATGGGGTGTCTCAAGCGGGTGTTCAATTCGCGGCGGATAATGGATATAGCTTACTTATTTCTTTAGATTGTGGGATTAAAGCCCATGAAAAAGTAGCCTGGTGTCATGAACAGGGAATAGATTTTATTGTTTGCGATCACCATTTGCCGGATGAGACTTTGCCAAATGCCTTGGCGGTTTTAGATCCTAAGCGAACAGATTGTGGGTATCCCTTTAAAGAATTGACGGGATGTGGGGTAGGATTTAAATTATTGAGCGCTTTTGCGCAAGCGAATGATTTGGAGATGGAGCCCCTTTGGGATCGCCTGGATTTATTAGCTTGTTCGATTGCGGCGGATATGGTTCCCATTTTAGATGAGAATCGCATTTTTGCCTACTGGGGTTTACAAAAATTAGGTACGAGTCCGAGTCCAGGCTTGGATTATTTATTGCAAAAAGCGAGTAAGAAAGCGCCTATTCAGATTTCAGATATTGTTTTTTCGATTTCGCCTATAATCAATGCGGCGGGTCGGATGGACCATGCGCATGGGGCGGTCAAATTATTATTGGCCAGCGATTTAACGGAAGCCCAAATGATGGCGGAGAGCGTGATTCAGCAGAATTTGGACAGACGGGTGGTGGAGAAAGAGATCGTCCAACAGGCCCTCGCCATGTTTTCTGAAAATACCTTTTTACAAAAAGCCAAAAGTACGGTGTTATTCCAAGCGGGTTGGCACAAAGGCGTTGTAGGGATTGTGGCCAGTAAAATTCAAGAAGTATATTTTCGGCCCACGATTATTTTAACAGAATCCCTTGGGCAAATTGTAGGTTCGGCGCGGTCGGTGAAGGGTTTTGATATACACCATGCGCTGGAACAAAGTGCTGATTTGTTGGAGCAATTTGGGGGCCATACGCATGCGGCGGGTTTGCATTTGAAGCCGGAAAATTTGGAAGCCTTTATTGCGCGCTTTGAAGAATTGGTACAAGCGGGTATTCCTGATGGCAAAATAAAGGCAGATTTGTCGCTCGATGTTTCTCTGCCCATGGAATCGATAACACTAGGTTTTTACGATAATTTATTAACCCGTTTATCGCCTTATGGCCCAGGAAATATGTTGCCGAATTTCCACAGTGAAAATCTGTATTTGACCAAAGCCCCTTTTATTATGAAAGAGGACCATTTAAAATTAATGATTGGATTGCATCCGAGTCAGACGATGTTTGAGGCGGTGGGATTTGGGATTCGAAAAGATTTTTATGAGGGTTTGATGGAGGCCTATGAGCAACAAAAACCCATTGAATTAGTCTACCATGTCGAAGTGAATGAATTCAGAGGGCAGCGCAACTTACAAATGCGCATTCTAGATATTTCGCAAAGTAAGAAATAAGAATTAAGTTTGTAATGTTAATTCGCATTTTAACAATTCGCATGGTAAAAAAATTAATAGTAACGGGCTCTATGGGCCTTATTGGTTGTGAAGTAAGTGAATATTTTCTCCAAAAAGGTTGGGAAGTCCATGGGATTGACAACAACCAACGGGCTATTTTTTTTGGTATACAAGGGGATAATTCGTCAAATAAAGACCGCTTACAAGTATACGGAGAAGCATATCAATTGCATAATCACATCGATATTCGTGATCGCCAAGCCATTTTAGACATCATTCCGGCCATTAAGCCAGATGCGATTGTTCATACGGCGGCTCAGCCGAGTCATGATCGGGCGGCATCCATTCCTTTTGAAGATTTTGATACGAATGCGGTGGGGACATTTAACTTGTTGGAATCCCTTCGGCGCTATGATACGAGCGTTCCTTTTGTTCATTTATCGACCAATAAAGTCTATGGTGACGCCCCTAATTTCATCAAAATGAAGGAATTGGAAACCCGTTATGACTATGATGATATAACTTATGCCGAAGGAATTGCGGAAAGTTTTTCAATCGACCAATCGAAACATTCTTTATTCGGAGCATCCAAAGTATCGGCGGATATCTCTGTGCAGGAATATGGACGTTATTTCAATATGCCCACAGCTTGTTTGCGTGGGGGCTGCTTGACTGGTCCGAATCATGCTGGGGTGGAATTGCATGGATTTTTGAGTTATTTGATCAAATGTAATATTGAAGAGCGCGAATACACCGTTTTTGGCTATAAAGGCAAACAGGTGCGTGACAATATTCATTCGTACGACGTGGCCCGTTTTATCGAGGAGTTTTTGAAGGCCCCACGCGTGGCAGAAGTGTATAACATTGGTGGGGGAAAAGATAATTCTGTGTCGATTTTAGAGGCTTTTGACCTGATCGCGAAGATTAGTGGCAAGCCGATGAAATATAAATACTTGGACGAAAATCGGATCGGAGACCATATTTGTTATTATAGCGATTTACGCAAAATGAAGGCTCATTATCCGAATTGGTACATTACAAAATCTCTGGAGGATGTGTTTGTTGACATCTATACCCGTTACATGGAACCAGCCAAAGCATGAAAATATTAATTACCGGTGGTTGTGGATTTGTGGGCTCCAATCTCGCCATTCTTTGCAAGGAATTTTACGAACATGCCGAGGTATTTTGCTTGGACAATTTATCGCGCCGCGGATCTGAAATTAATTTGCAAAAAATCCAAGCCAAGGGCATTCATTTCATCCATGGGGATGTGCGGGTTAAAACTGATTTTGACCGTATTCCGAACGTAGATATTGTCATTGATGCCGCGGCGGAACCTTCCGTGTTAGCGGGGACGGTACCAGGGGAGTTGGAGAATTTGATCGATACGAATTTAAATGGGACGATAAATACGCTCTATTTCGCCAAAAAACACCAAGCCGCTTTTATATTTTTATCTACCTCCCGCGTATATCCCTATGATCGCCTGACAGAGGTTCAGTTAGATGCGGCCCCCAATCGATTTAATTTATCTGATATACAATACATTCCAGGACTTTCAAAAAAAGGGCTGACGGAAGATTTTCCCTTACCTGGTTTACGCTCATTGTATGGGGCAACGAAATTAGCATCGGAATATTTGATTCAAGAATTTGCACATAATTTTGGAATTCCAGCGGTAATAAACCGTTGCGGCGTCCTCAGCGGACCCTATCAAATGGGAAAGATTGACCAAGGAATCATCGTGCTTTGGATGGCAAGGCACTTTTGGAAAGGAAAATTAAGTTACATCGGTTTTGGAGGGGCGGGCCAACAAGCCCGAGACGTCCTCCACGTCCGGGATTTATTTCGTTTGGTCCAATGGCAGATAAGCAACCTAGGCATTCAAAAAGGTCAAATTTTCAATGTGGGCGGCGGATTAGAAAACACCGTATCCCTAGCGGAATTAACGGATTTGTGTGTAGGAATTACAGGAAATAGCATCGAAATTTCGAGTTCGGGAGAAAATAGGCCCGGCGATATGCCCATTTACGTGACCGATAATTCAAAAATAGAAGCATTAACTGGCTGGAAGCCAGAAATTTCGGTACCCCAATTATTGGAAGAAGTCTACACTTGGTTCAGGGAAGACGAGCATATGTTAAAGTCAATATTGGCCTAAATTAATGAAACTAAGCATCGTCATTCCGGCTTATAACGAAGAAGGTTCCATCAAAGAAACCCTCTTAAGTTTATTCGAAAAACTTAGTCAAGAGCAAATCGAGCATGAAATATTGGTGGTCAACGATAATTCCAAAGACCAAACTCTCGACATCCTTACCGAACTACAATCCCAAATCCCAAGCCTCGTTTTTTATACAAATGCTGGCCCCAATGGATTTGGTTATGCCATCCGCTATGGATTAGAACGATTCTCGGGCGAATGCGTCGCTGTGATGATGTCTGATTTATCAGACGACCCGGCCGATTTGGTAGCCTTTTATCGGGAAATGGTTTCAAAAAACCTAGACTGCGTTTTCGGATCTCGCTTCATGAAAGGTGGAAAAGTGTACGACTACCCAAAACATAAATTGATCATTAACCGCATTGCGAATTGGCTCATCCGAGTTCTCATTGGCATCAAGTACAACGACGCAACGAACGCGTTTAAACTCTATCGAAAACACACAATAGAAGGGCTAAAGCCCTTTTTGTCTGCTCATTTCAACCTAACAATTGAGCTCCCATTGAAAGCAATTACCCGAGGCTATACCTATGAAGTTTTGCCCAATTCTTGGCGAAATCGAAAAGCGGGTGAATCGAACCTGAAAATTAAAGAGATGGGAAGTCGGTACCTGTTTATATTACTATACGTACTGATCGAAAAATACTTATCAAGAAACGATTACAATAAAAAACCAAATTTCTAACATAAAAATCAATGAAGTACATCAAACACCTTCCAACTTTTGCATTGGCATTTTTATTCCTTTTCGGAGGAATCAATTACTTCTTCCCGTTCGTCCCTACACCGCCTATGACTGGAAATCAGAAGGCATTTTTTGATTTATTTGTTCCAACGGGTTATATGGCCATCATCAAAGCGCTCGAAATTATTGGAGGAATACTCATTTTATTTCCTACCAAAAGGGCCTTGGCGATTACTCTATTGGCTCCAATCTCAGTGAATATTTTCTTATTTGAAGTATGCTTAGTCGGCGGCGTAGGCATAGGAATCGCCTTAATCGTCCTAAACGCCATCGTTATCTTCCAAGAAAAAGAGAAATTCAAAAGCTTGTTTTAAGCCAACAAATAGTCCTTAAATACTTCAAAATCCGTTCCTAAACGAACGGATTTTTTTTGTAAATCAAGCAAATCCGCTAAACGCTGAGGAACCGGAACCTTTTGGCTTAAAACAGCTTCTACCGTCGGCAAAAACTTTGCATAATGGGCCGTAGATAAAACAACGCCCACATATTCTCCTGGGTTTTCGGCTCGATATTGCATCAACCCATCATATCCCACCGCCGTATGCGGACACAAAATATATCCCGTACGCGCAAACACCTCGGCCATCACGGCTTTGGTTTTTTCATCATCCGTGGCATATCCTTTCACGAGACTCGCCACCTTTGACCATGCTGCCCCCGCCAAAATCTGCATCCGCACAAAATTAGAAGGACTTCCTACATCCATGGCATTGGATATTGTCTCGACGCTCGGCGACGGTTCGTATATCCCTGACTTTAAATAATCCGGCACCGGATGATTATCATTACATGCCGCCACAAAAGCCTGCACCGGCAAACCCATTTGATAAGCCATCAAACCCGCACTTAAATTTCCGAAATTCCCTGAAGGCACACTGAAAACCAAGGGCGACAGAATTCCTTTTTTGCGAAGCGCCGCAAAAGCAGCAAAATAATAGAAAGACTGTGGGATCAATCGGGCGATATTAATCGAATTCGCCGAGGCCAAATTAAATTTATCGCGCAAACCCTCATCCAAAAATGCTTGTTTCACCAAACGCTGGCAATCATCAAAAGTTCCATCAATTTCCAAGGCCTGCACATTACCTCCGAGTGTCGTTAATTGCTTTTCCTGTATATCAGACACCTTCCCAGACGGATATAAAATCGTCACCGAAATACCCGGCGTTTGGAAAAAACCCTGTGCCACGGCCCCGCCCGTATCGCCGGAAGTAGCGACTAAAATGCGAATTTCTCGTTGGTTTTTCTGCAAATAATGCGACATCACGGCCGCCATAAATCGAGCACCAAAATCCTTAAAGGCCATCGAAGGCCCGTGAAATAATTCTAATACTTGAACCCCAGGTTCTAAATCAAAAAGAGGCGCCTCGAAAGTCATGGACGCTGAAATGATCGACTTAATGTCAGCCGGAGATAAATCGTCGCCCAGCAAGTTTTGACACACCGCCTCCGCAATTTCAGGCAAGCTCATCGTATGAATTTGCTCGAAAAACTCGGATGGCATGCTTTGGATTTTTGTCGGCATGTACAAGCCATTATCCGGGGGTAAACCACGGAAAATCGCCTCTTCAAAGGACACGTCAGAACTTTTTTGTTGGGTGCTATACAGAATCATAAGGGACAAAAATACGGTCTTTCAGCCGGAAATTCAAAGATTGGTATCGATAAGACGCTGTCCATCCCAGGTCGGAAGCACCGAATAGCGATCAAATTCTAAACAAAAAGCTATATCACGTTCGATCCCAAGTTTTAAAAGTCGGTTTACGTGTGAACTATTTTTCACTGCGGTCAACAAATCTTTCGCCGCCACATTGTAATTTTTCCAGGCCATCAATGCCGCATCGTCCGCCACTTCATACTGACCTGTCAATAAATCAATTACCGCACCTGCAAACAACGTATCCTCTAAATTTGGCTTCCCCTTCCATCCCGCACAAACCACTAAGGCATCGCCTTCCCAGGCTTTTAAGGCCTCCACGACCCGAGAAATATTTAAAAATGCTCCCACATAAAGCGCAGCGGCGGTTTCAGACCGACGAATCGCCACCGTCCCATTCGTCGTCGTCACACAAATCTTCGCTCCCTTCACCTTCTCCACCTGATACGAAAAAGGCGAATTATCAAAATCAAATCCCTCTGGCGTAATTCCATTCCGTTCCGCAGAAACCAAATAACCTTTTTCTCGGTAGGACTCGCACAAATCCACTTGCTCCACAGGAACAATCTCAGCCGCGCCGTGTGCAAAGGCCGTCACCATGCACGAAGTAGCCCGAAAAATATCCACAGCTACCACAGCCTTTCCACTTAATTCATATAAGTGTATCAAATCCGGCGACAAACAAACATCAATCTTCCGCATCTTAAATAAATGGCATTTTAACGATTTGGGCCTTCAAGGATTTCTCCCGAATGGAAATATAAATCTCAGTTCCGACCGCCGATTCGCGCGCGGCCACATAGCCCATTCCGATTCCTTTGGATAAATTCGGCGATTGAGTGCCCGACGTTACTTCCCCAATCACATTCCCTGCCGCATCCAAAATCGGATAATGCTGACGCGGAATTCCGCGATCAATCATTTCAAAGCCAACTAATTTTTTGGAAGGCCCCTCCGCTTTGATTTTCGCATGATGATCTTTCATGATAAAATCTTTATTGAAGGACGTAATCCATCCTAAGCCTGCTTCAATCGGCGAAGTCGTATCATCAATGTCATGGCCATATAAACAATAACCCATTTCTGTTCTTAAGGTATCCCGCGCACCCAAACCCACCGGTTTAATGCCCTCGGATGCACCCGCCTCAAAAATCGCATTCCACATGGCCAGCGCGTTTTCGTTCTTCACATAAATCTCAAATCCCCCCGCACCCGTGTAGCCCGTATTCGAAATAATAACATCTTCAAATCCAGCCATGGCTCCTATTTTAAAGCTATAATACGGCATAGACGCTAAATCCACGGAGGTTAAATGCTGTAAAACCCCAGCGGCTTTTGGCCCTTGGACCGCAAAAAGACTATACTCGTCTGACCGATTCGTCATCTCCACCCCAAAACTATTGTGTGAAGAAATCCAATTCCAATCTTTCTCAATGTTCGAGGCATTCACCACCAAAATATATTCATTGGCGTTCACACGATAGACTAATAAATCATCCACGATGCCGCCTTGGTCATTTGGCAAACAACTGTATTGAACCTTTCCATCCGTTAATTTGGAGGCATCATTGGAACACACAAATTGAATCAAGTCCAGCGCTTTTTCGCCCTTCAGGAAAAATTCGCCCATGTGGCTGACATCGAAAACACCTACGGCATTTCGGACACAGACATGTTCCTCGATGAGGTTGGTATACAAAACCGGCATATTAAAGCCGGCAAAGGGGACCATTTTGGCTCCTAAAGCCACATGTGTGTCATTTAAATGTACGTTTTGTAAGTTGGATTCCATGTATTATTCGCGATATAAAACTTGTAAAAGGGTTTGACCCACGGCTTTCAGCGTGGCCTTGTCGATGATTTGTAAATTGTCTTGATGCGTATGATGATAAAGACCAAATTCATAGCCGCCGTTCATAGGCCGCAAATCGATGATATCAATCATCTGAATTTTGGCCACCTCATTCACCGCCGTATGGTCATCTGAAATACCAAAAGCATCTTCATCCAGAAAATAATTTGAATAGCCTAAATCCGAAGCAGTCGCCCAGATCGAGCGAACGATTCCCGGCGCATATTGCATCGAGCTTCCCTCGTGCGGAAAAAGGGCCCCTTTGGCCCCCACCATATCTAATAAAATTCCATAATAGGGTTTATAGCCAGCAGGCATGATATTTGCCGCCCAATGCTGTGAGCCTAGGGCCCAACTGCTGGGCGACGTATTTCCAGTAAAATCATGGGGTTCACCATGATCCTCTAAATCAAATAAAACGATGTCGATGCCTACATTCGGTTTAGTCGGCGAAGAGGCGATTTGTCGGGCGATTTCGAGTAAGACCCCGACCCCACTCGCTCCATCATTCGCTGCATCAATGGGCTCTTTGGGGCGGACCGTGTCTTTGTCTGCGATCGAACGGGCATCCCAATGGGCGGCTAATAAAATTCGTTTGACAGCGGAGGGATTGTATCGGGCTAAAATATTATAGCCTTTCATTTGTAGGCCGTCATAGCGGTAAGAAGTAAATTCTTGCAAAGAAACCTCCCAGCCGTGACGTTTTAATTGGGCCGTTAAATAATCCCGACAAGCTATTTGCGCCGCCGAATTCGGCACACGTGGCCCGAAGGCTACCTGTTTGGCGATATAAGCATAGGCGGAATCCGCCACAAAATCAGGGCTTGGAACGAGGGTAGATGCAGAATTTGTGGTCGAGATAGCTGAATTCCCAGAGCTAAACCAAAAATACCCACCACTTAAAACGAAGAGGATCAGTAAAATAAGGGCAATGCGTGAACGATTCATTTCACAAAGATAAGGGCTATGAATTAAGAATTGCTATTGCTTATTCGTACCTTGCAAGCTAATTACAAATAAATTATGGGCATTAACCCAAAACACGAGAAGTTTCTCGCCGACATACAATCCGAAGTTCTTGAATTTTTCGAATTGAACGATTACCGTTCTTATTCCATCAACCAGATTCATAAAGCTTTCGCCATTCGTGACCGAAAGACAAAAGAGATATACGCAGACATCGTTAATAAACTCGCATTGGCCAACCGCCTCCTGCGTTTACCCGATGGCAATTATCGTTTTGACAGCGAATCCTTTCAAATCGAAGGGCGCGTCGACCATGTAAATTCCCGCTTCGCATTTGTCGTCACAGACGCTGGCGATAAGGACATTTGGGTCGCATCGGCTGATTTAATGCAGGCCAAAGACGGGGACCGCGTCCTTGTTCAAGCGCGCAAACCATCTGAAAAAAAGAAAAATGACCGTCCGGAGGGCGAGGTCATTAAGATCATCGAACATCGTTCCCCGGAGCTTGTGGGCGTCATTCAAGTCACCCCACATTATGCTTTCCTGATTCCTGATTCGAAAAAAATCTACGAAGATATTTACATTCCTCGCACGGAGGTGATGGGGGCGAATCACTCGGACAAGGTGATCGTGGAAGTAACCCGCTGGGGCTCTCCAGGCAAAAAAGCCGAAGGACGCGTGATTAAAGTGTTAGGAAAAGCGGGCGAAAATGAAACCGAAATGCATTCAATTTTGGCGGAATTTGGGCTTCCGTATGATTTTCCGGAGGAAGTTGAATTAGCTGCGGAAGCGATTCCCGTGGCGATTCCCAAAGATGAAATCAAAAAACGGAAGGATATCCGAAAAGTGCTGACGCTGACGATCGACCCGGTCGACGCGAAGGATTTCGATGATGCCATTAGCTATCAAATTTTAAAAAATGGCAACACGGAAATAGGTGTTCATATCGCCGACGTGTCCCATTATGTGAAACCCGGAAGTATCCTAGATCAAGAGGCATATAAACGGGCGACCTCTGTTTATTTGGTGGATCGGGTGGTGCCGATGTTGCCGGAAAAATTATCGAACGGCCTGTGTTCTTTACGTCCAAACGAAGATAAATGTACCTTTTCGGCCATTTTTGAATGGAATCCAAAAGGGCTTTTAGTAAAGGAATGGTTTGGTCGGACGGTGATTCATTCAGACCGCCGCTTTGCTTATGAGGATGCCCAAGTGCTTATCGAACATGAAGGTGAGGTCACCGATTCTTTTGAACCGGTGATTAAAGATTTAAATCGAATCGCGAAGACATTACGTGAAGAGCGATTCCGCCACGGATCGGTGAATTTCGAAACGGTGGAAGTGCGTTTTGAATTAGATGTGGATGGAAAACCGATCGCGGTGTATCCTCGGATTCGAAAAGATGCGCATAAATTGATCGAGGAATTTATGTTATTGGCCAATAAAAAAGTGGCGGAATATGTACATAATTTGAAAAATTCAGATCCTCGGAATACGATGGTCTATCGGGTGCATGAGGCGCCGGATCCTGAAAAATTACGTGTATTTTCTTCTTTTGCGAAGAAATTTGGGTATCAGGTGACTACGGAACCGAAGCAAGTGAGCAAATCCTTCAATGCCCTCATGGAAAATATTGAAGGCAAAGCGGAGGAAAATGTATTGCAAAGTTTGGCCGTACGGACAATGTCAAAAGCTCGTTACAGCACGGATGCATTGGGGCATTTTGGATTAGCGTTTCCGTTTTACACCCACTTTACGAGCCCGATTCGTCGGTATCCGGATGTGTTATCGCATCGCTTGCTGCAACATTACCTCGACGGTGGCGAATCGAAAGACCGCAGCCCGATTGAAATTCAGTGTAAACATTCCTCCGACCGCGAAAAATTGGCCTCCGAAGCCGAGCGCGCTTCGATTAAATACAAGCAAGTGGAATACATGAGCCTACATGAACCTCAGGTTTTTGATGGCATCATTACGGGGGTGACGGAATTTGGTTTGTTTGTGGAGATTGGAGAGACCTCCTGCGAGGGTTTGGTGCGCATGGTAGATTTGAATGATGATTATTACGATTTGGATAAGGAAAATTACCGGATTGTGGGAAAATCAAATGGCCGCGTGTTTACCTTTGGAGATAAGGTGAAGGTCAAAGTGCGTGATACGAATTTAGCCAAAAGAACCATCGACCTGGAAATGGTGGGCATGCGTTCTGGAACGGGTTTTATCAATAATAGGGCCAGAAAACGCGAAAATCCGCGCGGACCGAGAAGCAATAAAGTGATTCCGCGAGGAAAACATCGCAGATAAAAAAAGGCTTTACGAGATGTAAAGCCTTTTTTTTGAAAAATCGACTATTTGCAATTAGGATGTATACAACGTCATTTTCCTTTTGAAACACTTAATCTTGCACCGTAGGACTTGGTCGAGTCGCGTGGTATAATTCGTACCAGTCCTGATGATCTAAATTAATTGAAAAGGAATTCACGATATTCCGAATCCGTTTTTCTTCGAGCGTGCCGATTAATGGAAGCGCGCCTAATTTCACCAACCAAGCCACCGCAATCGATTCTAAATTACTGTCATATTTCTCCGCAATCTCGATCAATTTTTTGCGTACCCGAAGCGCTAATTCATCCGTTCCGTTTTCAATCCGACCACCGGCTAAAGGCGAAACCGCCAAAGGACGCAAGTATTTTTGCTTGATATAATCGAGCGCGCCATTGTCCAAAGACGAGGTATTCAATAAATTCAAATCGATGTGATTCGAAACCACCGGGATATTTAAATAGGAAACGAGCAATTGATGCTGATACACAGAAAAATTCGACACCCCGATGTTCTTCACTTTTCCGGAACTTTTTAATTTTTCCAAGGTTAGGGCGGTGGATTCTAGGTCGGAAAGCGGATCTAATTGATCCAGTAAAAACACATCTAAATAATCAGTTTTTAGATTTTTTAATGAATTTTCAACGGACTGCTGGATATGCGTTGCTGAAGTATTCACATGGGCAACGCGGATGTTGGGGCGGGCGGCATTGGGAATACTGACGCCACATTTAGAAAATAAGACGATGTCTGAGCGTTTGATGGAGCCCTTGGCGAGGATATCCCCAAAGCTTTTTTCGCAGCTATAATCTCCATAGCGATCCGCGTGATCAAAGGTATTGATCCCTAATTCTACACACAAGTGAACGATTTGTTCCATCTGCGACGCATCCTTTTCCCAGCGCCAAAATCCGTAAATCGCCGGCGAGACTTTGGGTCCGGCATCGCTCAAATACACTTTTTCCATGATTTTTAGACTAATATAATTTTTGACGCGCTAACTAAATCGGGCACCAAGTGCGTCGCCTTGGTTTCAGTTCCTGATGGTGCGATGCGAATGGTTTTTAAACCTGCGCGCGTTCCAGCGATGATGTCTCGTTCGTGATCGCCGACCATAAAGGAGGCCGACATATCCACCTCGTATTTCGCGGCGGCTTTTTCGATAAGTAAAGAACCGGGTTTGCGGGTGAGCGAATGGCTATCAAATTTCTCATGATAGGGACAAAAATATATGTCGTCCAATGCCACACCGGTTCCTTGTTGGATCGCCTCATGAATCATATACACATCCTTTCGTTCGTAGATTCCTTTGGCGATGCCGCTTTGGTTTGTAATCACAATCAATAAATAGCCGGCTTCCTTCAAAGCTTGAAGTGCCTCAGGCACTCCGGGCGGAATAATAAATTCTTGTAATCGGTACACATAATCGACACGGTCCACATTTAATACCCCGTCTCGATCTAAAAAAACACATTTTTGACCCATTCCTTATGCGAATAAACGGCTCCAAGGAATACGGCTAAGGATTAATACCAAAGCGGCCAAGGTGAAAATTAATGCATTTTTATGTTTGGCTGCATCGGCGATGGCCTTTTTGTTTTTGGCATTATTGATGGTCGCTAAAACGACTGCAATGATGTTAACAGAAATATGCTCGACGGCCAATAGGCGCGTAGCAGGATCTTTCATGGCCGCACCGAAATTCGCGAAAGCACCGGTCGTGATCGGGCTTAGGAAGAAATAAAGCGCTAAACCGATCAATAATTGCGTGTGCAAAGAGATCATAAAAAACAAACCCGCCTTGCGATCTGCGTCAGAGAAAACCGCGTTTGAAGATTTTCCGCGCTGTGCACGCACAATCACATAAAGGCCTAAAATGAACACGAGTACAAAAAGTACGATGTGAACGTTAGTAACGATTGAATACATGGGTTGATAAGTTTAAGTTTGCGACAAAGATACAAAAAGCCTGCGGACCATGACCTTTGTTACGAATAATCCTCTAATTTTCTTTACCTTTGGGCTTTAAAAATACCTTCAAAATGCCCGATCCATCTAAATTAAATGCCATTGTGAACGCGCGTTGTCCGCAATGCCACGAAGGCCGTTTATTTAAATTCCACTGGTGGAATCTGTTTAATTTTGCCCAAATGCATGAGCATTGCCCTTCTTGCGATATACGCTATGAGGTGGAGCCTGGATTTTTTTACGGGGCGATGTACATTTCCTATGGGTTTACGGTGGGGATTATGCTGTTTGGTGGAATTTTTGTTTTCAATGTTTTGAATGATCCTCCGGCGATGGGCTATGTCGTACCCATTACCTTGTTTTCTCTTTTTATGGTTCCCTTTAATTTCAGAACTGCGCGGGTGCTATTCATTCA
This sequence comes from uncultured Cytophagaceae bacterium, assembly GCA_903907745.1. Classification (GTDB taxonomy): domain Bacteria; phylum Bacteroidota; class Bacteroidia; order Cytophagales; family Spirosomataceae; genus Aquirufa. The sequence continues at coordinate 38,597 of CAIVPF010000029.1, forward strand.
CTGGTTTTCGGGGATTTCATATAACCCAGATTCAATTAAGAAATAGATGAAAATCCTGGATTATTACATTTTAAAAAAGTTCTTGAAGACCTATGTCTTTGCGGTTTTTTTGATTGTATTAATCGTCATGGTAATCGATTACACGGAGAAAATCGATGATTTTATTCGCAAGGAAGCGCCGATGCATGCGATAATTTTCGACTATTATTTGAATTTTATCCCCTATTGGGCCAATTACATTTCACCTTTAATGGTCTTTATCGCCACCGTTTTTTTTACGGCAAATCTGGCTGCGAAAACGGAAATCATTGCCATTTTGAGTTCGGGAGTAAGTTTCACGCGGCTGATGCGGCCCTATTTGATTGGTTCTTCGGTGATTGCTTTTGGGACCTTTTTGATGATTGGTTGGGTCGTACCCAATGCCAATAAAATCCGTGTCCCTTTCGAGCATCAATACATCAATGGAACTTATTTTTTTGATAAACGCGATGTGCATATCAAAATTGGCCCTGAAGTATATGCGTATATTGAGAGTTATGATAATAACACGAATACAGGTTATCGATTTAGTTTAGAGCGGATTGCGAATAATGAGATTAAGGAAAAGTTGATGTCGGA
>CAIVPF010000030.1 GCA_903907745.1 uncultured Cytophagaceae bacterium
TCGAAAACCGTTCTAACTCCCTATACAACACCTAGTAGTTCATGAGTAATATAATCATCTATTGAAAAGAAACCTTAAATAATACGTTTTAAAGCACCTATCACACTATAATATAAAAAACAGAGCTACTCAAAATATTAATAGCTCCTGCTACTGCACCTCTTCCTATATGAGATCCAGGTGACAATGTGTCTTTTGGTTCCTAATCCTACCAGATTAGCTAATCAAGTGTTTTTTCATTAATTTAATTATTGCTTAAATTGGTATCTTTTCCCTAATTTGATTCACCTTTTCAACAATAAAATACTTTATGTTAATTACCATCAGCCTTTCAACTTTTGTTAGTCCAATATGCCATATTAGTAATGGAAAAGAAATTCCTCCAATAGCTAATATTATAAACACTCTGCTTAAATTATCTTTTATAAAAAGAACTGGTAAATAATTTATCATCGAAGATAAAATAAATACCAAAATACATTTAAAAACAATATTTCGAAAAAACAATTTTAATGATAAATTACAATTAATCTTTGCAAAATATATAACAATCAAAAATTGCAGAAAAGAAAATAAAACAAACAAAATATAAATAGTAGTTGGAGAAAAGCCTTTAGTAAAAAAAAAATATGATAATAAAACAGGTAAAAAATATAAAATAGAACTTATTATTTTGTAATTTTTTATATCACCCACAGCAGCAATTGCATTTGTTAATGGCATCCATAATTGATCAATCAAACTCTTAAGCAACAATAATTTACAAAATAAAACAGTATATTCCGGCACTTCTTTTAGCCATAAATTCAACAATAAAGGCATTTCGATAATAAGTGGTATTATAAGAAAGCAAAGTAGTAAAAAAGACATTTTAGTCCCAATCAAAGTAACTCTCAACATCATATCTCTATTACCTGCTCCTTCGCTTTTATCAATTAAAGGATTTAAAGCCTTGCCCAATGTAAGTGCGAAAACCCCTAATTGTCCACTAATTTGAGCGGCTACACCTTGAGCGGCATTTACAGCTGTTCCAAAAAAAACGTTAATAATTAAACCCTGTCCATAAAAAGCGAGCATACTTGTTGATGATACTAACAAAGTCCATCCCGCAAAACTCGTAATTTCGCTCATCAAGTTTTTCTCGTAGTATTTACGAAAATTCAAAACACATTCCACATAATTACGATGGCAATAGATACGTCGCAAAATTAATAAAAAAATAGACAAAGCTGCCATCAAAAAACCATAAGCAAGCAAATGATCGAGCAAACTGCTTGTAATATACACGGCAATTCCAAATTTCAACACTGCTTCTATAAGCCCTAAAATGGCATAGTACAACATATTTTCGTGCGAATTTATTACCGCTTCATAAGGCACCGACAAGACAGTAAATAAAGTACTAGCCACCATAAAATGGTAGATAATTTTAGCAACCTCGACCCTTTCAGGAGGAATATTAAGTATTCCATTAAAAAAGAAGTATCCCGCTATTTCCAAAACGAATACCATCAGCACGGCAATTACCGCATGCAAAATAAAACTCATATTGAAGATGCGCTTTACCTTTTCTAAATTACCTTCTCCTTGTGCGTAGGACATAAACCGCTGTGTGGCTTGCGCCATAGAGCTGTTCAAAAAACCAAGCATCGAAATTACTCCCCCCACCACATTAAATAAACCGAAATCAGCAACCCCTAAGGCCGCTAAAATAAGCCGAGTAGAATACAGGGAAATAAATACCGTAATCGCCATCCGGGCATATAAAATACCCGTGTTCTTCGCTACGCGTTTGGCCGCTTCCAATTATACCTTCTTTAAATCCTCTTTCACCATCTCTTTCACCAACCCTGCTAGATCATATTTCGGTTCCCAACCTAATTTCGTTTTGGATTTGGTCGGATCACCGATCAATAAATCGACTTCGGTCGGGCGGTAATATTGAGGATCCACGCGAACAACAATAGTCCCTATAGGTAATTGATACATGGGATTATTACATACAGAAACTTTGGCAATTTCATTATCCTGCTCCCCTTCAAAGGCTAATTCGATGCCTACTTCCGCAAAGGAAAGCCTCACAAAATCACGGATATAAGTCGTCACACCCGTTGCAATGACATAATCTTCGGCGACTTCTTGTTGCAAGATCCGCCACATGGCTTCCACGTAATCCTTCGCATGTCCCCAGTCGCGCTGCGAATTCAAATTTCCTAAATACAAACAATCTTGTTTCCCTAAAGCAATAGCCGCGGTAGCCATGGTAATTTTGCGCGTCACAAAAGTCTCCCCTCTTCGTGGGGATTCATGGTTAAATAAGATACCATTGCAGGCAAAAATATTATAAGCTTCCCGATAGTTTTTGGTGATCCAAAAACCATATATCTTCGCGGCCCCATAAGGCGAGCGCGGATAAAATGGTGAATTTTCATCATAAAATCCTTGGGGATTTTTATTCTCAGCTAGTCCGCCATATAACTCGGAAGTTGATGCCTGGTAAATCCTTGTTTTCTTTTCTAATCCTAAGATCCTTACAGCCTCTAAAATTCGTAGCGTGCCTAAGCCATCCACATTGGCCACATATTCCGGTGAATCGAAAGAAACTTTCACATGAGACATGGCGCCCAGATTATAAATCTCATCGGGTTGTACTTCCTGAATGATGCGAATGATGTTCGTGGAATCACTTAAATCCCCATAATGCAGCGTGAAATTCACCGCGCTATCATGCTGATCTTGGTAGATATGATCGATCCGCTGAGTGTTAAAAGATGAAGCACGGCGCTTCACGCCATGGACATGGTAGCCTTTTTCGAGGAGTAATTCGGCAAGGTAGGAACCGTCTTGGCCGGTGATGCCGGTTATTAGGGCTACTTTTTGATTAAATGACATTTTAACTTAGGCAGTTTTAGGTAATAGGCGGAGTCAGGTAATATGTAAAAAGTAATAGGTAATAGATTTAGGTAATAAGTAAGAGGTAATAGGTATTACAAATGTTTCTTAAACTAATTCGAGCTGGGCGATGTAGTTTTTGTAGGTTTTTTGTAATCCTTCTTGCAGGCTTGTGCTATGTTTCCAGCCGAGGGAATGTAGGCGGGTGACGTCCAATAATTTACGAGGGGTGCCGTCGGGCTGGGAGGTGTTCCAAACAATCTCGCCTTCAAAACCCGTTAAAGCTTTGATTGTCTCCGCTAATTCCTTGATGCTGATGTCCTCTCCGGTCCCGATGTTCAAAATCTCTGCGCCATCATAAGTTTCCATCAAATGTACGCAGGCATCGGCTAAATCATCCGCAAATAGAAATTCGCGTTTGGGAGTACCAGAACCCCAGACTTCCACAGAGGAAGCATTATTTTCTTTGGCCTCATGAAACTTGCGCAATAAGGCCGGTAAGACATGGGAGTTTTGTAAATCATAATTATCTCCATAGCCATATAAATTCGTCGGCATCACGGAGATGAAATTACTTCCATATTGCGCTCGGTAGGCCTCACATAATTTGATCCCTGCAATCTTCGCAATGGCATAAGGCTCATTGGTCGCTTCTAAATAACCGTTCAATAGATATGCTTCTTTGAGGGGTTGATCCGCCATTTTGGGATATATACAAGAGCTACCTAAAAACATCAATTTCGTCACTCGGTGTATTCGTGCCGAATGAATGATATTGGTTTCCATCATGAGGTTATCGTAGAGGAACTCGGCGCGGTACGTATTATTCCCATGGATCCCTCCTACTTTGGCAGCCGCTAAAAACACATAATCGGGTTTTTCATAGCCAAAGAAATCATGGACGGCATGTTGGTTGCGCAGATCCAATTCCTGCGAAGTCCGCTTGACGATATTTTTGAATCCTCGGGATTCCAAATTCCGACAAATGGCAGAACCCACCATCCCTCGGTGTCCAGCGACGTAAATTTTAGATAGAGGATGCATATAAATTATTGCAATAAGAAGAATTCAATATTTAGAATAATTAAATATTTATGAACTAGGCTTTAAATAAATTCCGAAGCCAAGCAAATCGCTTTTTCTTGCCTTTGGATTCCTGGCCATAGCCATAGCCATAGCCATAGCCATAGCCATAGCCATATCGATAGCTATAGGCATTTCCATAACCATACCCACTAAATCCTCTTGGCTTCAGGCCATTGAAAACCACGCCAATGGACTTAAATTGTTTCTTGCCTTGCTGCTGGTTAATGAAGTCCAAAAAGCGTTTAGGCGTATAGTCATGCCGAATCACAAAAAAAGTCGAATCCGCATAAGGACCAAAAACCTGGGCATCCGTCACCAAAGACAAGGGCGCATTATCTGCAATGATGAAATCATACTGTGATTTTATGAGCTCCATGAAAGCCGCAAAGGTAGGACTTCCAATTAATTCGGTGGGATTAGGCGGAATAGGTCCAGAGGTAATAATATCCAAATTAGGATTACCCGGTAATTTCTGAATCACATCCTCTAAACGTTTTGCCTTAATTAAATAATCAGTCAATCCCATTGTAGATTCTAAGGCGAGATAGCGTTTAAATTTGGGATTACGTAAATCCAATTCCAGCAACAATACCTTTTTACCCGTCAGCCCGAAAGTAACCGCTAAATTAGTGGCCACATAGGACTTCCCTTCCCCGGAAATAGAGGAACAAATCTGAATGACTTTATTTTCTGACTCTAGACCAAAAAACGACAGACTCGTACGCAGCATCCGAAACTGTTCAGCCTGTACGGTCCGAATCCCATCCTGAACGACTAAATTTTTATTTCCTGCTCCAAAAATCAACTCGCCCACAATAGGAGCCGAGACCTTACGCTCGATTTCCTTACGGAACATCACCTTATCACTAAATACCTCTATGAGTAAGATGATGAATACGATAATACTTATCCCCACCCCTAAACCCGTGGCATAAATAATTTGCGGATTAGGCTGTACTTGAATGGGGTTCGTCACAGCAGATTCGATTACCCGGCTATCCGCCACGGCAGAGGCATAGGAAAGCTCCGTTTCTTCGCGTTTCTGAAGTAAGAAGGAATAGATATCGTTTTTGATACTTTGTTGACGCGAAATATCGATCAATGACTTTTCCTTCGCAGGAATTGTACCTAACAGCGTCTTGCTTTCGGAAACAGAGGATTGTAATTCTTGTTGGCTTGTCTTCAGGTTCCCACGAATATTGCTGATGACTTCTAAGATATCTGGTTTCAGCCTGGCGATTTCATCCTTCAACTGGATGATTTGATCGCTCTGTGCACCGCTGATCCGTGCGGCTCTGGACAAAAGCAATTCAGTCTCATACAATTTATTCACCAAGGCGATGAGCGTGGCATCATTAATGCCCATGAGGGAGGGAACGATGTTTTTGTTTTGGCTTTTGTTCAGCACATAGCGTTCGATGTCATTTAGGACGGACAGTTGGATCGCTAATTCAGATAACTTCAGGTCATTTTCACGAACCGTTTCTAAGAACAATTGCCCCTGGGCACTTAGATTGAAAATATTGTTCTGCGTCTTGTAATTTTTTAATTGGCCTTCTACCTGATTTAATTCAATTCCCATGAGGGCCAATCGTTTTTCAATAAAATTCAAGGTATTTTTCGCCAAGACATTTTTATCCTGAATAGACTCCCGGTCATAGGTTCTAAAAAGATGATTCACTACATCCTCGCCTAGCTTTGGCACCAAGGTTTCGAGACTTACATTTAGCACCGTGGACTGTTTCGAACTCGCTTCCACAGTTAAGACCTTTTGCAAACTGCGAGCTACTTTGTACATAGGTGATAGTACTAACCTAAACTCATCGGACCTTTGCATCGAAATTCTCTTATCGATCCTATTCACATAGGCAGGATTAATCCGAATGAGGTAGGTCGCTCCATTAATCTTCACCACGGAATTCCATGACACACGCTTAGTACCGAAGAGAATGGATTTTCGAGCCCAATCGACTTTAAAAATAAGTTTAGTACTCGTAGAATTAATGCTATCCGTATCCATGGCCTTGATAAATAAAGGGGCCTGATCGCCATAATATTCTATATCCCGTATGGTGCCTATATGGATTTGTTTGGCATATAAATGAAGATCTTTGACCACTTGGGTTAACAAGGGAATCGATCGTAGAATTTCAATCTCATTTTCTACGATTTTACTCTCTCCAAACACATTCAAGGCATCCAATACCTTACTGGCATCCACCCCCTTTTTTTCATCTTTGACTAATAATTTCGCATTGACCTCATAAGTAGGATTCGTATATTTTAAATATAGAAAGGCCGATGACATCGTAATGGCCAGGGAAATAACAAACCAAGGCCAAAAGGGCACATAGGTTTGCATAATGTAGGATATGACATTATCCCCTTCGGTTTGTTGGTCACTCAAGAAATCATCGGCTGAATTTTGCATATAATTTATTGCTTTAATTTTTTAGATACCTATTTTACAAAACTGTTAATGACAAGAACTAAAAGAGAAATACTGGTCGTAAAGGCAGGTAAAAGCACTGCTACCGGACTGGAGATGTAGGCCTTCGCTTTGTTCGGCTCTACATAAATGATGTCATTACTCTGTAAATAATAATAGGGAGATGAAAAAATAGAATAATCTTGGAGCGTAAGGCGCTTGGTTTCTTTGACCCCGTTTCTTTCGTGTATGAGAAGGATATTGTTCCGGTTGCCGTACATCGTCAAATCCCCGGCTAAGCCAAGCGCTTCTAAAATCGAAACACGCTCATTCAAAATAGGAATGTTACCCGGATGATTCACCTCGCCCAAGACCGTCACCCGGTAATTCATGAAACGTACCGTCACGACAGGTTCTTTCAGATAGGGCATAAGGGCGGTGGTGAGGAACTCGCGCACTTGTTGCTTCGTTTTGCCCTGCACCATGACCTTGCCTACCTTAGGTAGATCGATGCTCCCGTCGGTATTCACTAAGATACCTAAGGTCGTGTTTTGAGGTAACTGAGTCATCCCCATGCCTGGTCCATTGCTAGTACCCGAAATAGAAAAGTTAAACACCGCAGAACTCGACGGATCTAAACTGGTGACGGCGATGAAAAGAATATCCCCTGTTTGGATGATGGGTTCGAAGTCTTTTTGATTTACGACTAGCGTGGTGTCTCTGTTGGAGCTGAAATAAGCCAACTGCCTATTCATTTCACAAGAGCCCAGCATGAAACCCAGGCAGATAATCAAGAAAA
>CAIVPF010000031.1 GCA_903907745.1 uncultured Cytophagaceae bacterium
GAAACTTCTAAGACTTTGATATTGAAAAAAGTTGAGTTTGGGGGCTTAGTATTAAAAAATGTACAAGCTGGCGTCAATAAAAATAAAAGTTCTGGAATGCTTTTTGGTCAAAGTGCGATGAGCCGCTATGGCAAGATCACCATTGATAATAAAAAGAAAGAAATCATCATTGTGACTAATTAGGTAAATTAAAATTCAAATTCATTTTACATTTTGAAACAAACACTTTTTTTATTTTTTCTGTTTTTCCTCTTGGTAGTGGTTTTGGTTAGAACTCAAAGAAAAACGACAACTCACCGACACAGGCCTCATCAAGATCCTTGGAAGATGGCCTCCCATTATTCCGTACGAGGTTTAGACCTCTCTCATCATAATGGCAAAATACAATATGATGGATTAGACACCTTGGACTTCGTATTTTTGAAAGCCACGGAAGGAATCACCCACGTGGATCGCGATTTCGAATCCCACTATGCAGGTTTCCAAAACAAGGGGATTGCCCTGGGGGTATATCATTTTTTTAGATTTGATACGGACGGCGAAGAGCAAGCCAATCATTTTCTGAATCGAATCAAAGGACATACATTCCAAGTTCCTCTCATCGTGGACGTAGAACACGAAAACAATCCGAGGGTGAGGCGTGAAGAGGTTATTCAACGACTTAAAGAGTTTATGGCAGCCATCAAGAAAAAGACGGGCCAAAAACCAATTATCTATACCAATGGGCATGGGTATTCAGATTTTGTGGAAAAGGAATTTGAAGACCACACCATATGGCTCAGTTCCACCAATACCCAGCGACTTGAGAAATCGGATTTCACTTTTTGGCAGTTCAACATCGATGCAGATCTCGAAGAAATCACACATCGGGCAGATTTGAATGTGTTTCGTGGGAGCCGGGAAGAGTGGGAAGAATATTTAAATTTAAACAAACCTTATACAATTCAGTAGCGTACTATGGCATCAGGATTTTTTGACAAACGAGGAGAACACCTTTATATTAACCCATTTGGCCCTACCAGAGGCCATGATGAAAGACCTGATTTTGTGCCAGATGCCTATTATTTACAAATCAAAGACCTCTGCAATCAGGCCTGTTTTCGGGTTTATTTTAAGGATTCGATTGTGTATTCGTTGGAAGAGCTCACCCAATTTATTGACGATTACGAGGATTTGTTCGAGCATACTGAATTGTTTGTTCGGTTTTATGCTGCCTTTGAAGAATTTAGCCATATGTATTTGGCACTTTGTGAAAACAAGGTGTTCATTGAAGATTATGGAACACTTTGCAAAAAAGCCATCATGAATTTTGAGCGAATGGAATTATTGGAATGGCTCAATACCTATGAGCGTGACTATACGGCAGTTCGTCAGAAACTGGAATGGCATGAAACCTGCGATTGTAAGATTGAGGGTATCATGAAAATTAATTCTTCGGCGTTAAATGTATACACAAAAGAAATCGAGCAACAAATTGCCTTTTTTGAATTATTTAATCAGCACAAACCCGAGGGATTCGTAGAAACATCCTTTGCTATTATTTAAATAAAAAATAGATGATCAGGAAGGCCAATAGGCTTAGGCCAATATAAACCCAGACATTATCGAATAGATTTTTCGTTTTATCAACTTTTTCTAAAACTTCAGGGGCTGATTTTTTTTCAGTTGGATGCATCGATGGTATACGGCTTTCTTTGACCTCCATATTGGCTAACATCCGATTAGCGATTTGGGTCTCCTCCTTTTTATCTAATTTCCTGAAGCGGTTTCTCATTCGTTCCCGTTCCATCATTCTTACAATGTATTCCGTCTTTTGCTCAAATGCCGCATCGATAACCACATCCTCCTCCATATACGTTGTGGCCTTTAGATATGTATTATAAAGCATGGAGATATTTTTCTCAGGGAACTTTTGACCCAATTTGGCTATGATATCGTCCAAACTAATTCTCATTTCCATGAGTGATTCAAACTTCTTAGCAAAATCCTGAGCCTGATAGGATAGTTTTTGGAAACGCATTTCACGTTCATCCATGTCTAGTTCGCCAAAATGCGCGTAATAAAGCTGAAGTTCGTCTAATACATCCATGGTTATC
>CAIVPF010000032.1 GCA_903907745.1 uncultured Cytophagaceae bacterium
AGCCTAACACCTGATTTATTAAAAGATAATGCCCCCCTCATGAGACCCAATATCCTATGATTCAAGTTCAACATGTTTCTAAGCGATTTGGGAATTTCGAAGTCTTGAAAGAAATCAACTTGGCTTTTAAACCCGGTACTTGTGTCGCTTTAATTGGGCCCAATGGAAGCGGAAAAACGACCTTACTGAAATCGATTTTGCAAATGGTGCAGGTGGATCATGGAGCTATTCTTTTCATGGGGGAGTCCATTTTGGGTCAATGGGAATATCGAAGATTTATCGGCTTCATGCCTCAAATGACTCGTTATCCAGAAAATATGACGGTAGGGGCCTTGATGGAGATGATGATCGATATGCGTGAACATGTACCCATATTGGACGAAGAATTAATCAATAGTTTTCACATTCGGGCGATTTATCATCAACGAATGGGGACGTTATCGGGGGGGACTCGGCAAAAAGTTGGTGCCTGTTTAGCCTTTTTATTTAACCCATACGTGCTGATTTTAGACGAGCCTACCGCTGGTTTAGATCCCCTTTCTGCTGAAATTTTGAAACAAAAGATATCCCAAGAGAAGGCCAATGGGAAATTGATTATCATCTCTTCGCATGTCTTGAGCGAGCTGGACGAATTAGCGAGTGATGTGGTGTATATGCAAGAGGGATCGATTTTATTTCAAAAAACGATGGCTGAATTAAAATTGGAAACCCATGAATTAAAGCTTTCAAAAATACTAGAGAAAAAATTCCGCGCCCGATGAACAAAATAGTTAGCTATGTCCTTGCCGACATCATTCGAAATCGAATGATTCTTTTTTATGCAATCATTTTACTTGCATTATCTCTGAGCGTATTTAGTTTAGAAGACACGGCTTCCAAAGGCGTTCTCAGTATGTTGAACTTGATTTTAATGATTGTCCCATTATTCAGCATTATTTTTTCGACTATCTACATGTATCAAGGAAGTGAATTTATCGATTTGCTGGTTAGCCAACCGATCCAACGAAAAACACTTTGGCGAGGTATGTTTTTAGGCCTCATTTCTTCCTTGGGTATCGCCTTTTTAGTGGGTGCTGGCTGGGTTATTATTTTGTTTGAACCTAATTATGTGGGTGTTTTATTGCTTGCTTGGGGACTTTTGTTGACTTTTATTTTTTCGGCGATAGCTATGTTGGCCGCCGTATTATTTGTTGACAAAGCCAAAGGAATAGGCTTCTCGGTACTTATTTGGCTATTTTATTCCATTTTATTTGATGGACTTATCCTCTTTTTGGTTTTTCAGTTTTCGGATTACCCCATTGAGAAAGGAATGATTTTGGTCAGTATGTTAAATCCGATCGACTTAGCGCGCATTATGATCTTGATGCAATTAGATGTGTCGGCATTGATGGGATATACGGGGGCGATTTTCAAAGATTTTTTTGGTACCCAGGAAGGCATCCTCATTTCCTTTTCCATGCTTATTTTATGGGCCATCATTCCATTTCTTGTCTCTGCCAAAAAATTCAGGACGAAAGATTTGTAGTTTTTTTACGATGCTTAGGAAGGAATTAATCTTATATTGTCAAAATAATCTAAACCTACATGAAAAAATTACTGCTTTCGATATGTCTTTTAGGCGCGATGGGTCATTCTATTTTAGCGCAAAATGTAGTTAAACAAGCTAATCACTTCATTGAGCTTTTAACCGAAGAACAAAAGATATCAACCCTTTTCCCCTTTGATAATAACGAGCGATATAATTTCCATTTTGTGCCTTTAAAGCGCAAGGGAGTTACATTTAATGAGATGTCCGCCGAGCAAATTGAAGTAGGTTTAGGCCTATTAAAATCTTGTTTAAGTGATCAGACCTATAAAAAGACGAACGATATCGTCAAATTAGAAGTGATTCTAAAGGAATTGGAAAAGAGAAAGCCGGAAGATAAATACCGAGATCCAGGTAATTACCATTTTACTATTTTTGGGATTCCGTCTGAAAAAAATACTTGGGGCTGGCGATTCGAAGGGCATCACATATCTTTTAATTTTTCTTTTGATCAGAAATTATTGGTTTCGGGGACTCCTGGGTTCTTGGGAACTAATCCGGCCATTGTGCCGAGCGGGCCTGCGATGGGTACACAAATTTTAAAAGAGGAAGCTGATTTAGGTTTTGATCTTTTGCATTCTTTGAATAAAGTTCAGTTTAAACAGGCGATGATTGACTCGGTTGCTTACCCGGATATCTTGACTTTTGATAAAAGAAGTGCGCTCATCGGCGACCCCAAAGGTGTTAAATATAGCGATTTGAATAAGGAGCAAAAAGCCATGATGCTTGCGCTTGTTCGTTTATATGTTTTTCGTTACTCACATTTATTGGCCGAAAGTATGTTGAAGGATATTCAAAAAGCTGGGCTTGAAAACCTATGGTTTGCTTGGGCTGGACATACGGAACCTGTGATCGGGAAGGGGGCATATTACCGGGTGCAAGGCCCATCGCTGTTGATCGAATATGACAATACGCAAAATAATGCCAACCATGTCCATTCCGTCATCCGAGATCTGAAAAATGATTTTGGTGGGGATTTATTGTTAGAACATTACAAATCGGCCCACTAATTATTGATGGGGGAATGCACTTAACAGGATTTTGATAAAACCATCCATGGATTTATCCTCAATCCAGCGGATGACGGCCACCACATCGTGTTCGGGATCGACATAAATGGCATTCGTTCCATTGCCCACATGCGCATAGGCGCTGGCCGGTGCAGAGGGATACATCTTATGATCAGTATTTAGCATGTAATTCATGAAGCCATATCCCGTATTCGCTGGGCCGGGGGTGGTGGACTTGCGAATCCAGTTTTCAGACAAGATTTGTTTGCCATTCCAATTTCCTTTTCGCAGGGTTAATAAGCCAAATCGGCCCATATCGTACGCATTAATAAACATCCCTCCGCCAAAATGCCCACCTCCACTGACGGACTGAATCATTTTTCCATCCATGACAATCCAGGCATTTTTATAGCCCGTCCAGGCCCAGGTATTCGAGGCGCCAATGGGGTTCATGATATTTTCTCGAAGCACTTCGGGTAAGGGTTTCCGCCAAACCAAGGTAGTCGCTAAGGTCAGCGCATTTACCCGCGTATCATTGTATTTGTAGACGGTACCTGGTTCAAAACGTGGCCGGGTAGTCCATTCAGCGGGATTATCCGAAGGGCGATCGGCCCAATCCGGCTTGCCCCATAAAACACCTTCCCAGTCGCTGCTTTGCCTTAACATATGTTCCCAGGTAATTTTCCGATTATGTTCGGTATCAAAGGGGTAAATGAACGAGCTTTTGGCGATAGGATTTTGATTGACGGGAAGCGCTTCCGTATTGGCCACTTCGATGGGAGGCAAATAAGTAAATACTTTGTCGTCTAAGGAACGTATGATTCCTCTATCAAAGGCAAGGCCCACTACCGAAGAAACCATGCTTTTGGTGACGCTATGGGTGATTTCCACGGAAGACGGATTACCCCATTCCGCAATAATATATCCCTTGTAAATGATAATTCCTGCCGCAGGGCCGCGATCCGCCATGGGACCAATTGGGTCGGAAAAAGGTTCCTTGCCAAATTGCATCGCCTGTGAAAGCCATTGGTTTTTTGGCAGGGTATTTTCGTGGTTTTGGGCAAAGGAGATCGCCTCTTTTATTTTATTGGAATCGATATTAAAAAAACTAGGTGAACGATGTTCCCACTGATTAAGGGCTGGAAAATACGTTGATTTTTGTGCTAACGCATGTAAACTGCTTACAAATAATAAAAAGGCGAGGTATTTTTTCATTGAAACTGAATTACTTTTTCATCGTTTGTAAGTATTTGACTAAATCCAATACCTCATTTTCTTGAATGGTTTCCAAAATACCTACGGGCATCAAGGATGTAGGCATGACTTCTCGGGACTGAATCTCTGATTTATTGATTTTCGAAGACTCTTTTCCTACGATGCGCATGGTGACTTGTCGGTCATTTTCAGCGATTACATTGCCTGAATAGGTTCGTCCATCACGCGTCGTAATGACGACCAATTTATAATCTTCTTGAATTTCGCCCGATGGATTTAACACATTAAATAAGAAATAATCCAAATTGGACCGATTGGAACCCGTAAGCTCTGGCCCTATATTCCCTCCAATACCATACATTTTATGACAAGAGCCACAACTTTTTTGAAAAACAGCTTCTCCTTTGATGGCATTCGCTTCTAAAATGGCTGTGGGTGTTAAGATGTTCCGATACTTTACATAGGCCTTTTCTAAGGATTGTTCCTGTTCGATAGGCCCCCAATACTCAATAAATCCGCTTCCTACCACGCGTAATAATTGGCGCGCCGTATAGGCTGGAATATCAGATTTAGGGATGATTTGGTTTTTTAGGGCTTGGGTTAACTGCCAGCCATATTTGGGACGGGACGAAAGAGTTTCAATGGCCCTGCGTTTCTCAGCTACCGCTAAGGTCCGATAATTGCTGATTAGGAGCGCTCCTAAATTATCCTCATTATAATTCGCAATGGCCGAAATGACGTCCAATCTCAAGGGAATCTCAGTAAATAAGGCAGGTATTTCGTTTTTCAGCTCCACTTTCTTTCCTGTGGCGAGGTAATTGATGGCCTCTATACGTTGCGCAGTAGCTGATTTCTTATTTTTTATAAGCGCTAAGTAATTTTGAGTGGCATCGGTTTCGCCAAATCGCTGGGATATCTGAGTCGCCAGTTTAGCGATATTTCCTTTTTGTAATTTTAGTTTTTGAAATATTGGATTCCAGTTTTTCGGTGCTTTCAGGTCATATCGTTCTTCTAATCCGTCCCGTATGCCTTCTAGCATATCGATCAAGTTCTTGTTATTTTTCCCAATCGAACTAACTAATAATTCATGTTCATTAGCATCCACTAATCTCCTCGCGATGTAATTGGTAATCATTGGAATTTGGCTCGTTTTAGCTAATTCCAGGCCTAAGCTTGGATTTGATTTCACCAAAGGTTCCAGGCCAAACCAAATCATTTTGGGTAAATTATGGTCCTCGCGATCTTCTCCATGTTTGGCTAATTCAGTCGCTATTTTCCATGCAGAGGCCTCATTGATGCGTTGCAAAGCCGCGGCTAAATACAAGCGAACTACAGGCGATTTGTCTTCTTTGGCCATTTTTATAAATTCTGCTTGCGCATCCGTCGAAGGGGATTTGTCTTCACATAGGAGTTGGATCGCCCAAGCCCGCACATATTCGTCAGAATCCGTAAGCAGATTTTCCAATTGCTTATTTTCAAAACTTTTTGTCACGTGCAGAGCCCATAAAGCCCGTAAGCGGTAGTCTGAATTTGAATTATTTTTCAAAATTTGTTGCAGTTCCGCTAGGGCATTAGGGTCTATTTTCCCTTTCGAACTTCTATTTTGGAGGATGACCCTGGCTCTGCGGGCATGCCAATCGCTGCTGTTGGTTTGAAAGGAAGCTAATTTAAGATCTGAAAAGGTTGATAGATCGTCGAACCTACCGGCCCAATTTTCAGCTAAGTTTTCAGTCGGCATTACGCGATAAACTCGGCCCGTTTCTCCGTTTAAAACCTCTTTTCCGCATATGTCGGCGTCATGCCAATCGAGCACGTAGAGACCTCCATCGGGACCCACTTCCATGCTAAAACCCACCCATTGGGCGTTATTCGCCAATAATAATTCGTCCCCATGTTTGGCAATAAATCCGGAACCAGATTTTGCTAAAACGTCGGATAAAATGGCATGCTCGTGGATATTGGCCATAAAGATTCTGCCTTTTTGTTCCGCAGGAAAAGCGTCTGATTGATACACTCGTGCGCCTCCATGGGCGGAACGGTGCGTATGGTCTGCGATGGTTCGGATGTCGCTATATAAATAAGTGTTAAAATGCTGGCCGCCTTGCCGGTGATAAACGCCGCCTGGAATGACATGCCACATGTGTGGGATGACGCAGGCGGAAATGAATAGTTGGCCCTTCGAGTCATAATCGATTCCCCAGGGATTACTAAAGCCGTGAGCGACGACTTCAAAAATGTCTTTGGTGGGATGGTAACGCCACACGCCGCCGTTGATATCCACGCCATCGCCTTTTAAAATATCTTCCGGAAATGCGTCATTTTGTTTGTAAATTTTTCCTTTCCCTTGTGGTTTGCGAACTTTGGAGGGGGTTGCAAAACCTTGTAAACCATAGAGCCAGCCATCAGGTCCCCAGTGCAAACTATTTAAGGTCTCATGTCGATCTCGAATGCCCCAGCCCGTTAATTTCACTTCGATATCCGCCATGTCAGCGACATCATCATGGTTTTTATCTGGGACAAAAAGTAAATTGGGCGGTGCGCCTAGGTAAAGGCCATCGAAACCGACGGCAATGGCGGATGGGAAAGCGATTCCTTCTAAAAAAACCTTTTTAGAATCGGCAATGCCATCGTGGTTGGTATCTTCGATGATTAAGATTCGACTGTTTCCCGCTTTTGAAAAACCAAATCCGCGCGACTCGTAGTCCCGATTTTCAGCGATCCAAAGTCGGCCTTTATCATCCCAACAAAATGCCATGGGCTGCGTAATCATAGGTTCTGCGGCCCATGAGTTCACCTTAAATCCTGGCTTTAAAGTCATGGCGGCTGTTGCTTCTGCGGGGTTTAGAAATTTGGCATCCCGACCTTCCTGCTGAGCCACGCCCCAAAGTGAGGGCGAGCCACCTCCCACATTAAATGACATGTCTTGCCCACTAAAAGAGGTCCATAATTTATTGATTTCAAGGTCGCTCATTTCGCCTGTGTAGACGACGAGTTCGTGTTTGATCGTTTCGATTTTACCTTTTTTGATTTCCCAATTCCCCTTTCTCGCACGGGCCACGCCGATGCCTAATTGGGTATCTACGCGCCAATGCTGCGGAAATCCATTATTTTCTGGATGGTCAAAAACGGCGATATGCGCCCTGTCTTTTCGGCCTTCTACCTTCATGCCCACATCGACCCAATTGGATCGTTGGCCTTCCGCTTTTTCATTTTTTTGGCGGGCGCCATTTACCACTTCTCCGTCGATGCCTTCTTTCCATGGCATACGTACAAATAGTCCGCCGTAATCATACATGCCGATGGTGACATCGGTAATGGCTTCCCCTGTCCAGATTAATTTGAGTAAATATTTGCCGTTTTCCTCGCGCATGGACCAGGTTTGGGTTTCGGTCAATACCGGATTTCCTTTTTCGTCCAATAGGTCATATACGGTTTCCCATTTCACTTCATTGCCACTGTTTTTGATGACGCGGGCTTTGATTTTTCGCCAATAATCGCCTTCCGGATGATGAAAATAATCACGGCCATTGACGCGGGTATATCCCCAATAAATGCCTGTTTGGTGCTTATGGTGTCCGGGGCTGTATTCTGTCAAGAGGCCATTTCCATCGGGTGCCACCATGGGATGCAGGAAAGGTCTGAAATTATCTTTGGCCACTTGCGTTAAAATGGGCTTTTTTTCATTTTTTCGAAAAATGGAAATCGTGCTTAATTTTTCATCTTGGATGATGTTTAAGCTGGTGATTTTTGATTTAGTTTTTGTGCTTTGTGCCAGGGTGAATTGACTGAATAATCCTAATAGGATTAGGTAATAGAGGATATTTTTTTTCATCATGAACAGGTTGAATTATAATCTAATAGGTTTTTGTCAGGTGCTTTGTTTCGAATTTAGTGATTATTTTATTTTTAAAAGAACAATTCTTTTGAATATGAATTGATCAGCTTTTTAGAAAATATTTTTCTTGATTTCTCGTTACCTTTGGCAATCGATCGATTGCCAAAGGTATAAAGGAAAGCACCCGTAAAATGGGGCTTAATTCCACTGAATCGCATAATACATACAAGGCGTCTGGCCCACATTCCTGATATTATGTAAGACATTTGAGCCTAAGCGAATAACGTCCCCGGGATTGGCTAATTCTCGTTTATCGCCGATTCGTTCCTCCGCATGGCCATCGATCATCAGGATAATTTCTTCATTCACATGGGTATGGGGATCATGGCTTTGTTGACCTTCATTTAGGGTTGTAACATGTATATCAAAACGGTTTAACATGGCGGTTGGTCTGTCAAAATACTGGCGACCACCTCCTTTGGCCGTCGCTTTAAAAACAGCGCTTTCCCAAGGCACGAGGAATGAACCCCCGGCTAATTTGCCTCGTTCTGCATTTGGGGGCAATTTGGATAGGTAGCTCATTTCATATAATTCGACGGTTTCGTCCGATGTATTTTCAAAAAGAATTCGGTCATTCGGCAAGATGGTCAGCATACTGCCCGTGGACAGGATTTGTTCTTTTCCTGCCATTTCGATTCGCAAAACACCTTTTTTTAGAATGTAGAAATGCTCTCGATCAGCAGCGACTGTGATCGTAAATTTCTTATGCCCCTGAACGCGTAACAGATTCATTTCTTGGATACGTAGCACATTGCCTTCACCTAGAAATATGGCGGATGTTGACCCAAATTTTGTTTTCACGCTTTTCTCTGAAATGTGAAAGACTTGGGAGGCTAAGGGACTTAATTGGCCCCAAAGAGGTTTGGAAATGAATAAACAAATTAAAAGGACAAATTTCATAGATTTTTTTAAATAGGTTTTCCGTCATCAAGCTTAAACCCAGCGTATTCATCTAGATCATTTTCGCTAGGAGGCTTTATGCCATAATATTAATCAAAATTCATGTAAAGTCTATTTTAATGCATAAGGGATTGTAGGAGATACTAATCAATGGTGCCACCGATTAACGTACGTACGCTTGGGGCAAAATATAAAATGGGATGGTTTTAAATAACATAAATAATTTTGATTACTTAACACTGTTAATTAAGTTTACATTGTAATCTATTTTAATGGGAATTGTAGCCAGAAAAGAACAGCAAAAACAGGAAATTCGCCAACTCATCCTCGACCATTCCATGAAACTCTTCGTGGAAGAGGGGTTTAGCCATGTGAGCATGCGAAAAATCGCCGAACGCATTCAATACAGCCCCACAACGCTTTATTTGTATTTTCAGGATAAGAATGAAATTTTATTTCATTGCTGCGAATCGGGTTTCGAGAAGATGTTAATTTCGAATATCAGCTTATCATTGATCCATAACCCGATCGATCGCTTACATCAAATGGGCCGGAATTACCTACAATTTGGCCTAGAAAACCCTGAATTCTATGATTTAATGTTTATTCAAGAAGCACCCATGGACCGAATTATCGAAATGGGGGAAGGCTGGTCCAGCGGCGATCAGGCCTTA
The DNA here is from genome assembly GCA_903907745.1 of uncultured Cytophagaceae bacterium. Classification (GTDB taxonomy): domain Bacteria; phylum Bacteroidota; class Bacteroidia; order Cytophagales; family Spirosomataceae; genus Aquirufa. Next base: position 9,280 of record CAIVPF010000032.1, read on the forward strand.
GAAGCCTTGAAAATCATTATCCAAGATGGAATGGATCAAGGATTAATCGTTCCTGCCAAAGTGGAAACCGTGGCCATGGCCGTTTGGAGCATGGTCCATGGATTGGTTTCCTTAGCCATTCGAAAACGTCTCGATAAATTAGTAAAGCCCATCGATATGGAAAAAACGATGTTTGATTCCTTGGATTGGTTATTGAAAACTCTGAAAAAAGCCTAAGATGAAATACCTATTATTGCTATTGGCATTGCCTGTTTGGGGACAAAAATCGGTCCTCGATACCTACATCGCCACCGCGTTTCAGCAAAATATCACGCTACAACAAAAATCCATTCAGGTCCAAAAGGCCATGCTGGCCCTCAAAACGGCACAAAGTTTATACCAACCTACCCTCGCATTTCAAGGTGCCTACCAAAGCGGGGAAGGGGGTCGTAGCATCGCTTTCCCAGTCGGAGACCTCTTAAATCCCGTTTATTCCACGTTGAATGCGTTGACCCGGACGACCCAATTTCCCCAAATTTCAAATGTGGAAACCAATTTCTTCCCGCGTAATTTCTACGACATGAAGGTGCAATCGACGGTCCCGATTTTCAATAAGGACCTGACCTATACTAAACAATTGCAAAGTCAAAATATCGAATTGCAACAAGTGGACCTTTCCATGTACAAACGTGAATTAGTCAAACAAATTAAAACAGCCTATTTTCAGTATTTATTAAGCCTTGGCCTTCAAAAGGTCTATCAAAACAGCCTGCATTTGGCCATGGAAGGTAAAAAAATAAATCAAAAATTGCTGGATAATGGCAAAGGCCTGCCCGCCTATCTCCTGCGTTCGGAAAGTGAAATTGCCCAAATTCAAGCCCAACAAGCGGATGCCGCCAAACAAAGCGAATCGGCCAAAATGTATTTCAATTTCCTATTAAACGTAGATTTGACCCGTGAAATTCAAATTGATTTTGATACAGAAAAAGCCATTTCCGAGGTGATCAAGGCTTCGGTAAAAGAAGGAAATCGTGAAGAATTAAGTCTTTTGGCGAAATCCATTTCCATGCAAGAAACCGTCTTGAAAATGAACGAATCCTTTTATATGCCCAAAATTAATGGATTTGTGAATCTGGGTTCGCAATCGTCGAACTGGGCCATGAATGCCAAAAGCACCTATTATATGCTAGGTTTACAATTGGACATTCCCATTTATACGGGGAATCGGAATACCTTGAAGGTGAAACAATCCCAGTTGGACATCGCCACCGCTAAAAATTCCCTGGATTTAACGGCGAAACAACTGAATTTAGCCACTGAAATCGCTCAAAAAGGCATAAAATCTGCCTTGGTTTCTTTTCAATCTTCCACCAAATCCTTGGATGCAGCGACCAGCTACCAGCGCCTCATCGAAAAAGGATTTACCGAAGGTGTCAATACCTACCTAGAAACCCTAGATGCACGAAACCAATGGATGAATGCCCAAATAAACTATCAATTGAATCAATTTAAAGTTCTCATCGCCGCCGCCGCTTACGAGCGCGAAGCAGCCTTATATCCGCTCGAATGAAAAATATCTGCCTATTTATTTCGCTCATTTTTTTGACCTTAGCCTGTTCTCCCAAAAAGAAAACGGAGGCGCCTACGATCACCCAGCCCATTCCCGTGTCTGTGATTTCCTTGCAACAAGCATCTCTTTCACCCACCATTCAAGCCTCCGGCGTTTTTACCACCGAGGATGAAACTTATTTAGGATTTAAAATAGGCGGGGTGGTCCAACATGTATTTGTCAAAGAAGGCGATGCCGTCAAATCCGGTCAATTGCTCGCCAGTTTGAATTTAACTGAAATAAAGGCGCAGGTCCAACAAGCCCAAATCCTTTTGGACAAAGCCCAACGTGATTTTAATCGCGCAAAAAACTTATATCGTGATAGCGTAGCCACCCTAGAACAATTTCAAAATGCCAAAACGGGTCTTGAAATCGCCCAACAAGCCTATAATGCCGGCGCATTCAATCAAAGTTATGCCGAAATAAGAGCCAGCCAGGCTGGATTTATCCTAAAAAAATTAGCGAATGATGGCCAAATCGTAGGTCCCGGAACACCTGTTTTGCTTTTAAATGGGGCAAATAAGGGGAATTGGGTATTAAAAGTAGGTCTCAGCGACCGAGATTGGGCCGTGACGGCGGTAGGAGATCCAGCTGAAATTCGTTTGGATGTCGCCGCTAATGAATCCTTTAAGGCATCCGTTTTAGCAAAATCGGAAGGAGTGGATCCTGTGACAGGAACCCTTTGGGTGACCTTAGGATTACAGTATGCGCCCAAGGCGAAATTGGCCACAGGTCTTTTTGGCAAAGCCATTTTAAAACCAAGGAAGAAAATAAGCGCTTGGGTCATTCCATACGATGCTATTTTAGACGGTAATGCCACGGAGGCTTATGTTTTTGTCACTAAAGACGGGAAAAAGGCCGAAAAGATCAAAGTGCAGATCTCAACCATCGAACATGGGAAAGTCCTCGTTTCAGGTGGCTTGGAAAATATCCAATATCTAATCACGACAGGGAATGCCTATTTAGACGGCGGTTCCACCATTCAAATCATCCGCTAAAATGAAAATAGCTAATTACGCGGTAAAGAATTACCAATTCACCTTGACCATGTTTTTGCTCGTGGTTGTGGTCGGAATCGTGACGATTTTGACGATGCCTCGGGCCGAAGATCCTGACATGAATGCGCCTCAATTCCCCATAATTGCCGTTTATCCCGGGACAAGTCCGGAGGATATGGAGGAATTAGTCGTAAAGCCGGTGGAAAAACGCCTATATGAATTAGATAATGTGCGGAAGATTAATACCAATATTAGTGATGGATTAGCCATTTTTGCCGTCTATTACAAATATGATGTCAACGCGGATGATAAATATTCGGAAATCGTTCGCGAATTAAATAGCATTCGCGCTGATTTGCCGAAGGAAGTCATCCGATTGGAGGCGCAACGAGCGATTCCTTCGGAAACCAATATCCTTCAAATGGCCTTGATTTCCAATAATGCCTCCAAAGATCAGCTTAAATTCACGGCTGAACGCTTACAGGAAGAATTGGAAAAAGTAAGTGCTTTGAAAAAAGTACAAATTGCAGGTTTGCCAGAATCACAGGTTAAAATCGATTTAAACATCGAAAAAATGGCCCAGATGCAGGTGTCACCCGAACGTGTTTTGCAAGCCTTGCAAAGCGAGATGGCGAATATTCCTGGGGGAAGTATTGTGGAAAACACAAAGTCCTACAACATTCTCACCTCGGGAAATTTTCAAGATATTGATGAAATCAAACAGACGATTGTTTTTAGTTATCAAGGCAAAAATGTGTTTTTGAAAGATGTGGCTAATGTTTATTTTGATTATGCACCTGAAAATCATATCACTCGATCGAATCAAAACCGTTGTTTATTCGTTTCTGCTGCATTAAAATCCGGTGAGAATATCGCCAAAACCCAGGAAGTCTATTTGCCCCTGATCGCGAAATTTAAAAAGACCCTGCCAAAAAACATGGACCTATTGGTGAATTTTGATCAGGCCGAAAATGTCAATACGCGTCTGAGTGGCTTAATGAAAGATTTTATGATTGCGATTCTTTTGGTCGCCTTAACTCTTTTGCCCTTAGGTCTTCGTGCCGCTTCGGTGGTGATGATTTCGATTCCATTATCGCTGGCCTTGGGAATTATCTTTTTGAATTTAATGGGTTATAGTTTGAACCAATTGAGCATTGTGGGATTGGTGGTTGCCCTAGGACTTTTAGTGGATGATAGCATCGTCGTCGTCGAAAACATCGAACGCTGGATGCGTGATGGACATTCGCGATTGGATGCTACCTTAAAGGCGACGAATCAAATTGGAATGGCTGTTTTAGGTTGCACCGTGACCTTGATTATCGCCTTTTTACCGCTCATTTTCTTACCAGAAGCCTCAGGTGATTTTATTCGTAGTTTACCTTTGGCGGTGATATTTTGTATTTTGGCTTCTTTGTTGGTTTCCTTGACCGTGGTACCCTTTTTATCGAGCCGTATGTTGAAAAACCATGTCGGCCATCCGGATGGAAATTTCTTTTTGAGGGGCTTGAAAAAAATCATTTCTGGGACCTATAGTCGCTTATTGGATTGGGCGATTAAGTCCCCAAAAATAACTTTATTGATCGCCACAGCGATATTTGTGGCATCGCTCCAATTGTTCCCGGTCGTGGGCTTTAGTCTTTTTCCAGCCTCCGAAAAGCCGCAGTTTATGGTGAATATTTTCACCCCTTTGCAGTCAAATTTGGCCTATTCGGATTCGATTTCAAAAATCATTGAAGAAGATTTTCGGCAATTGCCGGAGGTGAAAAATGTATCGGCCAATGTGGGCAAGGGAAATCCTCGGATTTATTATAATGTGATTCCATTGAATAATCGGACGGATTATGCGAATCTATTTGTTCAATTAAAGGAAGATATTAGTCCCGAGGAAAAGATTAATATCATCGAAAAATTGCGAAATCGCTATGCCAATTATCCTTCTGCCACCATTGAGATCAAAGATTTTGAGCAGGGGCCGCCGGTGATCGCTCCCGTTGAGGTGCGTATTTTTGGGGATCATATCGATACGTTGCGTCAAGTGGCTAGTCGGGTCGAAGACATGCTGAAGCAAACCAATGGGACGATTTATGTAAAAAATCCATTGAAGAATTTGAAATCGGACGTCAAATTTGAGATCAACAAAGAAAAGGCGAGTATGTTAGGGATACCCACAGTGTCCATCGATCGCATGATTCGCTTAGTCGTAGCCGGTGTGGAATTGGGGAAACTGACGGATAGGCAAGGGAATGAACATACAATTGTGGTTTCAAAACCCCATCCGAAGCATCCAAGTCTCGAGGTTTTTGACAATTTATATGTCAATAATGTGCAAGGAACCGCCATTCCGTTAAACCAAGTAGCGGATATTCGCCTACAAACTTCGCCTGTGAGCATCAGCCATTTAAATAAGAATCGTTTGGTTTCTGTGAGTGCCTTCGTGGAAAAGGGCTTCTTAAATAATGAGGTGATTGCGGAAACAGAAAAAAATCTAACAAAAATTAAATTACCAGCAGGATATCATTTTGAAATGGGAGGGGAAGTGGAAAGTAAGAATGAGAGTTTTGGTGGGTTTGGGACAATTATTTTGGTCACCATTTTCTTTTTCATTGCGGTATTGATTCTTGAGTTTGGCACCTTTAAAAGTACCTTGATTGTGCTTTCGGTGATTCCATTGGGGATCGTAGGGGCATTGTTGGCCCTTTGGGTGACGGGCACGCCGCTTTCCTTTGTGGCGACGGTGGGATTGATAGCACTGGCGGGAATCGAGGTGAAGAACACGATATTATTGGTTGATTTTACGAATCAATTACGAGCGGATGGAATGCCTTTGGAAGAGGCCATTCGGGAAGCAGGGGAGGTTCGCTTTTTACCGATTATCCTGACGACCTTCACGGCCATTGGTGGTTTAATTCCGATCGCTGCGTCGATTAATCCGCTGATTTCTCCTTTGGCCATTGTGATGATTGGAGGATTAATTAGCTCGACTTTGTTGTCACGTATCGTAACCCCCGTCGTGTATAAATTAATTCCACCTCGAGTTGTTCGTATATCAAATGGATTAAATATTTGACCTTGATATTATTCGGATTGGTCGCAAAAATGAATCAAATTCTGTCAATTAAAATATTTTTGAGCAGGTTTTTATGATGAGACCTGTGATCAATATAGTATATTTCATTTTCGCCTACTTACTTAATTCTGATGAAGCTAGCGTCTCTTGTTACGGTTTTTTTAACGTGTTTTTTGTTCCAACAGGCCATAGCCCAACAGCCCATTGTCCTTCAAGGCCATATCAAGGACCAGCAAACACCCCTCGAATTCGTGAATGTCCTTGTGTATAGCCAGTTGGATTCAGTTAAAATATTAAAATTTGCGACCACGGATAGTCTCGGATTTTATAAAATTCCGGGTTTGTCGGAGGGCTATTATGTGCTAAAAACCCAATTGATGGGTTATTTGCCTTCTAAAATTCCCGTTCACTTACTGGCTACTCAGACTGTGAGCATGACGGATATTTCTTTGCAGACGGATAGTAAAATGTTAGCCTCCGTGGACGTGATTTCACAAAAGGAATTAGTCCAAAAAACCACACAAGGCTTTATTGTGAGGGCCAAAGATAATTTAACGCAGGCGGGAGGTTCGGCTACTGACTTGTTGAAAAGTATTCCCACGGTGGTTGTGGACCCTGATGGAGGCATTACCGTGCGGGGAAAGGGTCCTCTTATTTTAATTAATGGTCGGACGTCTGGGATTTCTTCCACGGATTTAATTCCGGCAAGCAGCGTGGAAAGTGTGGAAATTATCAATAATCCATCCGCCCAATATGACGCGGATTCGGAAGGAGGAATCATCAATATCACCCTAAAAAAAGTAACGAAGAGTGGTACCAATGTGACGGCTTCCCTTGGAGGTGGATTTGGCGCCAAGGGCCGGGGCAGCACCGCATTTAGCTTGAATCGTGCGGTGGGTAAATGGAATATTGGTTTGAGTTATGATGCACGTTATTCGGCAAGGACTCGCCAAGCCACGACCATACGAACCAGTTTTGATCAGCCTGTGAATTATTTGTTAAATCAGAATCGCTTTGATAATCGGGTAGAAGGCACTCAGAATGTAAAGTTTAACCTGGATTATGCCGCCTCCCCGCAGGATGTGTTTAATTTTGAATTTATTGGAAATCTGGAATCACAAAATAATGATGAAGTCTTGGGTTCTCGTTTCAGCACGAAGACCGGAATGTTTAATTCGGCGAATACCCGAGAATCCATCGAAATCGAAAATGCCTTTACAGGTGAGCTAGCGGGTACCTATAAACATCTATTTGCGAACAAAAAAGAGCGGCTTGTTCTGAATGCCAGTACTTCTTTAGGGCATGTGAATCAAGACACAGATATTAATACAATTGCAAAAACGGATGGGGGAAATACGGTTGGGAATCCGTATTTACAAAGGACATATAGTTATGCCAAACCTCAAATTTCTAATTTAAAATTAGATTATAGCAAACCTATTTCTGAAAATGCTGTTTTTGAAACGGGCTACAAAGGGATTTTTAGGGCTAATTCCATCGATTTTCAAAATCAAACGAATATCAATGGTTCCTATTTTAAAAATCCTAGTTTGAGTAATGTGTTTGATTTTAACGAGCAAATTCATGCGGCCTATGTGCAAGTAAAATCGGAGCCTTCGAAGGCATTTAAATATGATGTAGGTTTACGTGCAGAGAATGTAAATAATACGGGTACATCCATTTCTAATTCGTCGATCTCCTTTCAGCGGAATTATTTCAATGTATTCCCCACGGCCAATTTGGCTTATTTTTTAAACAAATCTGATTTTGTGAAATTCAGTTATAGTCGACGGATTAATCGTCCGGGATTGGGTTCATTGAACCCGATGATCGACATCACCGATTCATTGAATCAGCATGGCGGAAATCCCTATTTGAAACCTGAATTAGTGAATGCCTTTGAGGTCGGATATTCCAAAGACGGGGAGGGATGGAGCCTTTCCAGCAATGCCTTTTATCGCTTATCCAATAATATTATAAGGCCATTCATCGATTTAAAACCGAATGGGGTGGCTTTGACAACGCCTCAAAATTTTGGAAATGCAAGCACCTTTGGGATTGAAGAAATTGTGGATTGGTTCCCAACTAAATTTTGGGCCATAAATACCAGTATTTCGATATTTGATCAAAAAATTGATGGTACTTATGTCAGTTCGGATGTGGCGAATGAAGTGGTGAGTTGGTACGGCAAAATGATTCATAATTTCACCCTGTCCAAGCTTTCTAAATTGCAGGTGATCGGGGTATATAATTCACCCACAGCCATGCCGCAAGGAACTCGGATGGCCATTTACAATATCGATTTAGGTTTTCAGACCAAAATCATGAAAGGGAAAGGGGGCTTAGGCGTGGTGGTGAGTGATATTTTCAATATGCAAAATAGTGGTAATCTCGCATCAGCCTCTAATTTTAATTTGGCGCGAACCTTTAAGGTGGATACGCGCGCGATTTTTGTGACCTTCGCTTATTCATTTTCGAATATATTTAAAGAGTCTTTATTGGATAATTTATTTTCTAATGACTAATTATTGCGCCAAATAACCACCGTCCACGTTAAAATAAGAACCGGTAATAAAGGAAGCTTTATCTGAGGCCAAAAACAGGGCCAATTCAGCCACTTCTGAGGCCTTTCCGAGGCGAGCCATGGGGTGTAAGTTGGCAATGGCACCTAAGGTAGCCGGATCCAGCGTCTTCGTCAATAGCGGCGTTAAAATGTATCCAGGTCCAATCGAATTTACACGTACATTTTGGGTGGCATAGGCGATCGCTGCGGATTCAGTGAGGCCGATGACGCCATGTTTGGCGGCTGTGTAGGCGGGTGAGGTAGCCGTGGCGACCTTGCCTAGAATGGATGAGATGTTAATGACATTGCCACCGCCGTGTTTGATTATGGCAGGAATTTGGACATGCATTCCTAAAAACACGCCGGTTAAATTAACGGCGATTACTTGGTCCCAGCCTGGTATGGGATACTCCCCTACGGGAGCGAGCGGCCCTCCGATGCCCGCATTGTTGACAGCAATGTGTAAAGCCCCATATTTTTGGATGCTTGCCTCGACTAATTTTTGATGGTCGCTGGCCTTGGATGTATCTGCTCGTATAAAAAATGCATCGCCGCCGTCTTTTAAGATCAATTGGACCGTTTCATTCCCCCCTTTTTCGTCGATGTCTGAAACCACGACCTTCGCTCCTTCAAGGGCATATAAACAGGCGATTGCCCGTCCGATCCCTGAACCTGCTCCGGTAATTAGGGCTACTTTTTTGTCTAATACTTTCATGGAATTATGGTTGATCGTTTTGGCAAAATTGCCCTAATTCGTTTGCAATCTATTCATAACTCATTGGTTAATAAATGATTAAATACATATTAAAAGGTGATCAAACTCATAAAAAAGTAAGTAGAAGCCCTTTGCATTTATCTACCTTTCCAAACATTTATAAATGACATGGTCGAGGTAAAAAAAGAAGGAATTTTATTGGAAAAAACCTGTTTAGGCTTTGAAAATGAAGGGGTGTTAAATCCTGCCATCATTCAAGATGGAACTAAGATTCATTTGTTTTA
>CAIVPF010000033.1 GCA_903907745.1 uncultured Cytophagaceae bacterium
CTTGTGAATTCATCCCAAGTATTAACTTCATGGGTGTTTTCTTGGCGAAATAGAAAGGCCTTTTTGTATATTTTTTCTTGAATATCGTTCAGGGTATTGACCACCACTTCGTCGATGCCCTCAAAAGGCAAACTGGTTTTTTCGCGGGTATCCCGACGAGCTAATTCAATCGTTCCGTTTTCGATGTCCCGATTTCCGATCGCCAAGCGAATCGGTACGCCTTTTAATTCATATTCGGCAAATTTGAATCCAGGACTTTGATTTTCAGAAATATCAAATTTCACGGAGACGCCCTGTTTACGAAGGGATTTTACGAGCGGTTCGATTTTTGATTTGATATTGGCTAACTGCTCTTCTCCTTTGAAAATTGGCACAATCACAACTTGAATCGGTGCTAATTTAGGGGGTAAAACCAAGCCTTGATCATCTGAATGAGCCATAATGAGGGCGCCCATCAAGCGGGTCGAAACGCCCCAAGAAGTTCCCCAAACGTAGTCTAATTGATTTTCTTTGCTTAGGAATTTCACATCGAAAGCCTTTGCGAAATTTTGTCCCAAAAAGTGGGATGTTCCGGCCTGAAGTGCTTTTCCGTCTTGCATCATGGCTTCGATACAATAGGTTTCTTCGGCGCCAGCGAAACGTTCGTTGGCCGTTTTTTTACCTTTTAAAACGGGCATGGCCATGAAATTCTCGGCGAAATGGGCATATACATCGAGCATCTGTTCTGTCTCTTCGATCGCCTCTTGACGTGTAGCATGTGCGGTATGACCTTCTTGCCATAGGAATTCGGCTGTACGAAGGAATAGGCGGGTGCGCATTTCCCAGCGGACGACGTTGGCCCATTGGTTGATCAGTAAAGGCAAGTCCCGATAGGATTGAATCCAATTTTTATAGCTAGACCAAATCACCGTTTCTGAGGTGGGTCTTACAATTAATTCTTCTTCTAATTTTGCATCCGGATCTACGATTACGCCGCCACCATTGGGATCATTTTTTAGGCGATAATGGGTGACCACGGCACATTCTTTGGCAAAACCCTCGACGTGAGATGCCTCCTTTGAGAGGAATGATTTCGGGATGAATAAAGGGAAATAGGCGTTTGTATGGCCTGTTTCTTTGAACATGTCGTCGAGTGCGCGTTGCATTTTTTCCCAGATGGAATAGCCATAGGGTTTGATGATCATGCAGCCTCGCACGGCGGAATTTTCAGCTAAATCGGCACGTTTAACTAATTCATTGTACCACTCGGAATAATTTTCTGCTCTTGAAGGTAGTGATTTACTCATTTTTTAAGGGAAATCGTATGGTATTGAAACTTTAAATGCTTAATTTTCGTTCCTGCAAAGATACACATCTTTAACATTCATATACGATGAAAAATCAATTGATTTTCGCTTTAGCGCTCTTGGCTTTTGGATTTCTGGCTGGTTGTGGCTCAGTCCAAAACGCGGTGGTAATCCAGGATGATTTGTATGATGCTCCGGCCCAGGCTAGTATGCCGGTGAAGAAAAAAACCAAAACGAATTATTTGGATTTTAATGATGATTCGGTACTGATCGAAGAAGAAGATGGTTTGGCTGAATCAAGTCTCGAACCGAATTATTTGAATTCACGCAGTGTATATGCCAATTCGTATCAAAACGGGTTTAATACGGGAATGAACCAAGGTATTTTTTCCTCTAATCCTTGGTATTCGAATCCTTATATTTCTTACGGAACGAGTTTTGGCGCGCGCTGGAACTCTCCCTTGACATCTTGGTCCATGATGGATCCCTACATGATGGGCATGGGTTCCAGTTTTTCCTATGGGATGTATGGATATAGTTTGAGTCCTTTTGGGATGAGTTCATTTGGCATGAGCCCTTTTGGCTATGGCAGCATGATGTATGGGGCAAATCCTTATTATTATGATCCATTTTACCGCATGGGTTCCATGTATAATCCCTATGGATTTTATGGCATAACGAACATATACAATTATTACGGAGGCTTGAATTCAAGTTATTCCACGACGAGTCCATACAAATCAGACCCTACCTTACCTAGCTCCATTCGGGGGCCTCGTGAGGAGCGGATGTCAAATCGCTATGGAGGAGATAATTACAATAATACGCCGAGGGGAAATAGTAATGGCTACAATGTCGATGGGACGAATCAGCCTCGGGTGAATTCCTATAATGCACCGGCTTATACTGCTCCAGAAGCGGCTCCTACTCGGAGAAATTCGAATTATGAATATCAAAGTGTACCCCAACCACGAAATGATTCCTATACCCCACCTTCTTCAAATTATGGAAATTCCTCAGGAGGCGGATCCTTTGGAGGTGGTTCTAGTAGCGGTGGGGGTGGTGGCGCGTCACGTGGACCTCGGTAACATATGAGGCGTTTTGTTTTGTCCGCATGCATTTGCCTAGGTAGCATATCGGTGGGTTTTGGTCAAATTTATTCCTATTCGAATTTAGCGAAGAGTTTCTCGACGAGCTATTCAACTTCTTCTGCTCGCATGCAAGCGATGGGCGGTGTCCATAGCGCATTAGGTGCGGATATTAGCTCCATTGCAGGGAATCCTGCGGGTTTGGGATTTTATAATCGTTCAGAAGTAGCCTTGGGAATAGGATCTGTGAATTTTCAAACCCAGGCGAATTACTTGGGGGAAAATAGCCAAGCTGCGAATTCTTTTGTTCAAATCCCAAGTTTCGGGCTTGTATTAGGCGGTGCTTCTGAATTAAGTTCATCGAATTGGCGTGGGAGTTTTGGGGTGGGTTATTCCCGCCAAGTGCTCATCGCTCAGCCCATTTCGCTTTCAGGAACGAATAATAGGAGTTCGATTTTGGATCGCTTCATCGAAAAAGCAAATGACAAAGGGGCCACGGGCCAAAGTTTAGATCAGGAATATGATGCCCGAAGTAATTATGCGGATAGTCCAGAGGCAGTTGCTTATCAGGCTTATTTGATTAATCCCAATAGCAAAACGCTTGGCGCACCTTTCCAACGCTATGAATCCAATTTGCCCGTCAAACAAAGCGGAAGCCTCACGAATGATGGAGCGTTAAGTCAGTGGGATATTAGTTATGGTGCATCGTATAAAAGTAAGCTATATTTGGGCATAGGGGTTCATTTTTCAAAGTTAAATGTGAGCTCCACGAGTTATTGGGAAGAACAATTCATCGGGGCCAATATTATAGGAGGTTTAGTATATCAAGAGCGCTTGACGACCTCCGGATCAGGCATTTCCGCCACGCTGGGCATGATTTATAAAATGAATAGCAATTTGCGGGTGGCTTTTTCCTTACAAACCCCAACCTATTTTGATCAAATGAATGAGCGGATGGATGGTGCCTTATCCCCTCGAGTTTTTGGAATACCGTCTTTTGATGCACAGGGAAAACCGATTGTCATCACGAAAGTGGGCCCGGTTAAATTAACTCCCAATGAATTTTCGTATCAATTAACCACTCCATTAAAAATTTCCGGAGGAGCTGCTTATTTGATTGGCAAAAAGGCCTTGATAAGTTTAGATGTAGAATATGTGAATTATCCTGGAATGAAAGTTTCCTCGGCAGAATTGTCGCCCACAGATAACGTAAACTTTCAAAATAAGTACAACGGTCAGACCCAAAAGAATTTTCAAGCAGGAATGAATATCAAAGCTGGGACTGAAATTCGTTTGACACCCTCATTTAGTTTGCGGGGAGGTTTGGCTAGTTTTGGGAATAGTTATTCGGCTACTTTCGATTCGATCGACCGAACAGTTCTTCAGTTTTCTGGGGGAATAGGCTATCGGACGAATCAGTTTTACATCGACCTCACGGGTTATCAACGCACCGGAAAGGATGCATTTACCCCTTACACCTTAAAAAATACAGCTGATTATTCCTCGGCTACTTTGACCCTGACCCAATCACAAGTTCTGCTAGGCCTAGGAATTTATTTTTAAACGGGCATGTATTGATCGATAAGCCATAGCAATTGGCTCACATTGATTTCACCATCCACTTGGATATCCGCCTGTTTGTAAAATGGCAGGCGTTCTTCGTAGGTTTTTTTGATCGAAGCGATGACCGCTTCTTCGGATTGGCTTTTATCTAAGAGCGGTCGATTATTTCCTTGGGCTTTGTACAATCGTTTGGCCAAATCATCCAATTCAACGTTAAGAAAAACACTCACGCCATTATTTTTAATGAATTGCATGTTGTCATGAAAGCAAGGAACCCCGCCACCTGTGGCGATGACCATGGATTGATCCGGCTGAAATCCTTGTAGGGTTTTCTTCTCGAGTTCTCTGAAATGGGCTTCCCCTTGATTGGAGAAAATTTCAGATATGGTTTTTTGTTCGCGTGTTTCAATCAACTTATCCATGTCGGTAAACGTATAGCTCAAATTCCTCGCTAATTCTTTTCCTAATGTGCTTTTTCCCGAAGAGGGCATGCCAATCAAATAAATATTTTTCATTCTTGCACTGTTGTTAAACGTTTTTCTATTTCCTCAGCGGATGGTAATTGATAGGCAGACCATTTCCCCTTGACGGTGCCTTCATGAAGCGCCCAAATCCCGGGACTAGATCTGATAATGGTTTTTAATACTTTGGTATCAGCCGAAAGGGCTGGAAAAGCTAATTGCTCATGGTGTCTCAATTCATTCACATCCTCATCTGTCGATGCGGAAACCAACCAAACACTGATATTTTTTTTCGCTAAAGCCTTCGCGATTGCATTGATTTCAGGCAAAGCGTCTAGATGGCTGTGGTGAATATTTGGGATAATAACCATGACCTTATCGCCCTTGAAACTTTCTCGGGTATAATCCGTGGTATCGCCATCGATCCAAAGCCGGTAATCCGTGATGAGCGGTCGTGCATCCTTTTCATTGATGGCCTTCATGGAAACAAAGACCGCCTGCGTGTCTGTGGGCATTTCGGTCAGTTCCTGTTCGATCCCCTTGATTTTATACACATAGGAGAATTTGAGGGCCTCTCGTTCTTTCATATTATCCGGAATATGTGCTCCCACCGCATAGGGAAGTCCATCGTGAATGGGAAGATATAAATAACTGAAAACACCTAAGCCTATACTTAAGACAGCACTTACAAAAACAATTTTGAGGGTGAATTCGCTTGCTTTGGCTTTGTTTGTAAAGAAGAGACTTATCGTCAAAAGCAACAAAAACACATCCTTCCCAAAGGAGGTCCAAGGAGTTAATTTGATCGTTTCACCGAAACAGCCACAATCCGTCACTTTATTAAAATAGGCGGAATAAAAAGTCAGAAAACCAAAGAATATTAATAGCCCGACTAAAAACCAAAGCGTTTGTTTCGTCCGGTAATTAAACCAAAGCGCGACGGCTAAAATGATTTCCAAACTGCTCAGGAAAATGGATATTCCAAGGGCGTATGGGATCCAGAATTTCCAAAATCCCGCCATGAATGAAAAATCGGTGGCAAAGACATCGAAATATTCTTCGAGTTTTAGTTGGGTCCCAATCGGGTCATTCAGCTTTATTAAACCTGAAAAAAGGAAGATGCTGACCAGTAAAAATACGGCTATTTTTGCGTAGAGTTTCATGGTCTATTGTTGTTGCTGATGGCTTTGTTCTTCTTTCAATTGGATCAGGCAAAAAACCGCGTAGTTCAACATATCTTGGTAATTCGCTTCCACTCCTTCCGAAACCAGCGTGACGCCTTCATTGTTTTCGATTTGTTTGGTCCGAAAGATTTTCATGAGAATTAAATCCGTCATGCTGCTGATGCGCATATCGCGCCAGGCTTCGCCATAATCGTGGTTTTTATTACGCAAAAGTTCCAGCGTCGTTTCCACTTGCAAATCATACATGGCGTTTAATTCTTCCGTTGGAAATTCCATTTGGTCTGAATTTTCCAGGGATTTTTGGATTAGGGCGATGATGCAATAATTGATGATTCCGATGAATTCCCCTTCGATGCCGTCAAGGATTTTTTGAGCTCCTTTTTCTTGGATACTTCGGATGCGTTGGGCTTTAATGAATATCTGATCCGTCAGACTGGGCAATCTCAAAATTCGCCAAGAAGTACCGTAATCTTTGTTCTTTTTATCAAACAAGGCTTTGCAGAATGAAATTACTTGTCGATATTCGATTTCGGTTTGGGAAGGCGCAGAGTCCCGATTCATATGTCTTGGATTAGATGTCTATTGTCATGTTTTTTAAGACTACAAAAATATTTAAATTATCCTAAATTTCAGCGATTTGGACGAGCTTTTTCCATCTTTTCAAACATTAAAAGTAAATCAGCGTCTATTGGATTTCCGGGAGCCTATGGTGATGGGAATTTTAAATGCGACTCCAGATTCTTTTTATGAGGGAAGTCGGGTCAGGTTGATGGATGAAACCCTCACCTTAGCCCACCGAATGGTGCAAGAAGGTGCCAAAATGCTGGATATCGGTGGACATTCCACGCGACCCGGGGCCGCCTCCGTCTCCCTGCAAGAAGAATTGGATCGGGTAATTCCATGTATAGAACGCCTAGCTGCTGAATTTCCGGATATCGTTCTGTCGATAGATACGTATCGACTGGCCCTTGCCCAAGCCGCCATCGCCGCCGGTGCAGGCCTTTGGAATGACATCGGAGGAGGAAATATGGATGAGGGGGTTTTTGATTGGGTAATTGAAAACCAAGTGCCTTATATTTTATCGCATTCGGTGGGGCGTTTTTCGGAGGTACATCAAATACCCGAATATTCATATGTCGTTCAGGATGTCTGGATGGATCTAAGGTCAAAATTAGACTATTTCCGATCGCGCGGTCATCATGATTTGTTGATAGATCCCGGTTTTGGCTTTTCGAAATCCCTGGATCATAATTATGCTTTATTAGCCTCTTTGAATTCATTTACGAGATTAGGAGCACCTGTAATTGTGGGCTTATCTCGGAAAACAATGATTTGGAAATACCTGGAAAGCGATGCGGATCATGCATTGAATGGGACGACGGCCTTACATGCGATCGCGATCGCACAGGGTGCTTCCATATTACGTGTGCATGATGTGAAAGAGGCCGTGGAGGTGATTGCTTTAGGAACTAAATTGAAACAACATGGATTATCCAATCTTTATTAACGATGCTTGGCTTCCCGCCGAAAAGGCTTTCGTTCCTATGAAAGACCTGGGTTTTGTCAGGGGCTATGGGATTTTTGATTTTTTTAGGATGATGGATGGTCGGGCTATTTTTTTATCCGATCACCTCGACCGATTTTTATCCTCCGCCTCAAAAATGGGGATTCAGCACAGTTATACCAAAGAATATCTATCCTCATTGATCCTGGAACTTGCCTCTAGCGCTCAAGACCCCTGTTTGGGAGTTAAAATGATTTTGACGGGAGGGGAGAGTTTGAATGGATTTGATCCCTCGGGTTCGGCGAATTTATACATCACGCCCGCTGTATTTTCCTTTGCGGATCCGGAGCGCGGCATGCACTTGAAAAGTTTTAATTTCCAGCGCGAAATGGCCGATATCAAATCCCTAAATTATGCCTATGCCATTCGCCATAGGTCTGAAGTGAGGGCCCAAGGATGCGATGATGTCTTGTTTTATACGGATGCTTATGGGGTTTCCGAGGCTTCTCGGAGTAATTTGTTCTACGTGAAAAATAAGGTAATTCACACGCCGGCCGATTTTATTTTGGAAGGAATCACTCGGAAACAGGTCTTGCATGTGGCCAAACAACATTACGAGCTTCGTGTGGGGAAATGTAGTCTGATCGATTTTTTATCTGCGGACGAGGTCTTTACAACCGGAAGTACCAAACGGGTCTTACCTATTTTTTCGATTGACCAAAAACCCATTCACCAAGGTAGCCGAGGTCCTGTTACTGCGCATCTATATGATTTATTAATCAGTCGGGAAAAAGATAATTAAGAAGACTTTGGCCGAAAGGCCTTCATGTTTTCTTCGTTGCAAACTAAAAAGGGGCCTTCGATTAAATCGATGCAATAGGGGATAGCGGGAAAAACTGCTTCCAGACATTGCCGAATCGCTTTCGGTTTTCCAGGTAAATTGACGATCAGGGTTTTTCCTCGAACGCCAGCCGTTTGCCGACTCAAAATCGCCGTGGGCACATATTGCAAACTTACTTGCCGCATTAATTCCCCAAATCCAGGTAACATTTTTTGGCATATAGCTTCTGTCGCTTCTGGTGTCACATCTCGCAAGGCAGGTCCTGTTCCGCCGGTTGTGATAATTAAACAAACC
>CAIVPF010000034.1 GCA_903907745.1 uncultured Cytophagaceae bacterium
CCCGACACCGCGATGTCATTTTGCTTACACCAAACCGCCAAGGCCGCAAATTCTGGAATAATCAGGGCCGAAGGGAATTTCTGCCCTTCCCCAGTTACCATACATTGTTCAATGAAAGCGGATTCTTTTAATTTATTTTCAACTAACTGTGGCGCTACGTACTTCCCGCCCGAGGTCTTAAATATTTCTTTTTTACGATCCGTAATTTTTAAATATTTTCCCTGAACCATTTCGCCGATGTCACCCGTATGGAACCAGCCATCTTTGTCAATCGCCTCTGCCGTCGCCTCCGGATTTTTATAATAACCCGGCATGATGGAATCGCCTTTGACACAAATTTCTCCATCTTCCGCGATTTTTAATTCCAAACAATCCAAAACCGTACCCACACATCCCACTTGGAAATCAATCGGATCCACCATAGAAACCGAAATTACCGGGGAGGTTTCCGTCAAGCCATAGCCTTCGGAAATCGGAATGCCTGCCGCCCAAAAGACGCGAGACAGGCGAGGTTGCAATGCCGCCGAACCGGAAGTAATCAGGCGAATTTTTCCGCCTAAGGCCTCTTTCCATTTACTAAAAATCAACTTCCGATAAATACTTAATTTAAGCGAATCGATGAAGCCTAATTTTTTCATCGGATCATATTGCAAACCAAAATCTATCGCGGCAAAAAACAAGGTCCGCTTAAAGCCGGTCAACTCATTTCCTTTGGCCATGATTTTATCATATACTTTTTCAAGCAAGCGTGGCACAGACGCAAACATCGTCGGTTGAACCTCCCGAATATTATCTGCAATGGTTTCCATGTTTTCGGCATAATAGGTCGACACGCCATAAAACATATACAAATAAATATCCGTCCGCTCATAAATATGGCAAAGCGGCAGAAAACTCAAGGCCTTGTCTCCCGCTTTCAAATTAAAAAACTTACCGCGCTCAAGAGATTTTACATTGCTGACAATATTGTGATGCGTTAACATCACACCTTTGGGGCGACCCGTTGTTCCTGAAGTATAAATTAAGGTCAACAAGTCTTCCGGCTTAACCGCATCCTGCAAAGTCTTTAAAACCGCGCGATCCTTGCCTTTTCCAGCATCCCGAACGTCCGACCAAATAGGCGCTCCTTGCACAGGATCAAATGTATAAATTTCTTGAATATTTGTATTCCCCTTTGCGGCCTCCTTTGCCTTTAAAAACAAATCTTCACCCTCCACAAAGACAAGTTTAACCTCCGCATTTTCGAAAATAAAAGCATAATCCTCCACCGTGATCGTGGGATACATAGGAACCGTTACCCCGCCGATAATTTGTGTCGCAAAATCAACAAAATTCCAATCTGGCCGATTGCCTGAAATAATAGCGACTTTATCGCCCGGTTTTACCCCTAATTCCAATAAGCCCATGGCTAAATTTTGGATCTCCTCGAGCGTATCACTTGATGAATATTTTGTCCAAACACCATCCCGTTTTTTACAAAACATATCGGGTTTTTCTAAAGTCTCAAGAGGTTTTAATAAATCGAAGACACGGGTGAAGGCAGAAGATTCTAGCATAGTTGACAAGTGTTTATATTATTTCAAAGTTAGTTATTTACCCGAAACTCATTTAGAACTTTAAAATTATTTTTTTGTATTCAACAAATGAAGACGAACGGTATCGACAAACAAACTGCTAGGAAATTGCTGTATAAATTGTAAACAAAGCTTTTCATCTTTGAATCGATCTAAATCGAGATAGGCAAACAATGCATCATCCGCATAAATATCCAAGGGGTATTTTTGATAGCATTCTAAAAATAGAGATTTGGCCAGTACAAATTCTTTTTTTTGATAAGCGCGTTGCGCTCTGAGGAATAAAAGATCATCGGCCAAATTTTCTTGCTTTGTCGATTCAATGAAAATTTTTAGCGCCTCATCCGCTTCCTTCCATTTTCTAAAATCCTGTAATTTTTGAATCTGAACGAATTGACGTACCTCCTTTTCCAAGGAGTCGATGCCTAAATGGTCATCCAAGAACATACTTAAATTTAAAGCATCATTTGCTATTTCTCGATCAGTCCCTTGTTTTAAGATATCCAATAATTCTTTGGCCAAGTCAAAATCACCTGAGTAAAAATAAGCCTTTGCTGTTTTCCATTTTGCCTCATAGGCCAAAGGCGAATCTTTAACCTTTTTCTCTGCTTTTGCATAGGCTAATAAAGCTTCATACTGTTGGCCCAAAGAAAACTGCGCATCACCGATCAACAAATACACACGAGCCTGTCCCCGAGCAGATAAGTTATCCACATTCTTTCCACACACTTTGATTAAATATGATTCTAAATTATCTTCATATATTTTATTTAACACATCTTCAATCAATAAAGAACCAGAATTAAAGGATTTTGTAAACAATTGGTCTATTAATTCTTCTTTTTTAAGCCCATTAGCCGGCAAATCAATTTGCGTTAGACTTTGTTTGAATGCAGCAGCCTCTAAAGAGTCTGACGGGATGATCTGAACTTGGAAAGAATAGAGGGAAAAAGGAAAATAAAAAAGTAGAACAAAATAAGTTTTCCACATGGTATATTAAAAGAAATTAAATTTTTAAATATCTATTCTTTTGTTCTTAATTATTGTTCTCTGTGGATAAGTGGATAAGTCTAAATTTACTT
Source organism: uncultured Cytophagaceae bacterium (assembly GCA_903907745.1). Taxonomy (GTDB): domain Bacteria; phylum Bacteroidota; class Bacteroidia; order Cytophagales; family Spirosomataceae; genus Aquirufa. The sequence continues at coordinate 2,657 of CAIVPF010000034.1, forward strand.
TATATCTAACAGATTAATAAGTACTTATAATTTTAAATGGCCTATTTTAATTGTGGATAAGTTAAAGTTTATGTGTGGATAAGTTGGGCTTTATCCACATCGCTTAGGCACCTCTTCTTTTTATCCACAAGGGCAAGTATAAATTGTGGATAAATTGTGTGTTTATTCGGGACTTATCCACAGGTCTGTCAACTGAAAATTAGCCTTTAATTTTATCTTCCCTGGTAAATAGTAAATGGGTTCTGGTTTCGTTTTTGTTATGAAATTACCAATGTCCCAGTATCCATTTTCATTTTTATCGTGGATAACGCGTACGATGTATTGGCCAGGTTCCACGTGTAGAAAAGAAAACTTCCCGTCGCTTATCTGTTCATAAGCGATAAGGCTGTTCGCGGTAGAAATTAATTGGAAAATGAATTTACCTTTAACATCTTTGATTCCCCCTTCCATGATGCCATACTGTTCCAAGTCTTGAAATTGAAAGTTTTGTCTAAAAGCATCGCTGGTGTCACTCTCTATCCCAACAAAAGCACCTTTCTCAATCGATAGATCAAATTTCTCTCGAAGCGGTAAATATCCTTTATCAATACGGAGTCTGTTGGAAACATCGTTCCACGAGTAGGCCTCGTCTGGTAGGAGAACAAGCTCGTCTGGTCCCGTAATGAACTGGA
>CAIVPF010000035.1 GCA_903907745.1 uncultured Cytophagaceae bacterium
CACGGACGCTACGCCCGCTCTCCTGCTGGTTCAAAATCGAAACAATTTGCGTTTCTGTAAATCGGGTCTTCTTCATATGCAATTTAAAATTAAAGGTTTTTTCTTCAATTCTAAACTGTCTGTTAATTAGGGACACTTACAATCGTCCTTATTATCTCTTACTGAATTCATATTCCCTTTATATAAAATGTTCATCCATACCTCTTTGACTTTTTTATTATTAACCAAGCTTTTCATATTGATTCTTTGGAATAATTCATTAAAGTCAATTGTTTTTTGAGCTTCACTATTAATATTATAGGGGATTAATTTATAATCAAATACATCTATGTAGGCAACTGTATTTATGCAAACATATTTTTTTTCTTTACCCGAACCATAATCTCTGAATCGAGTACCATACTCTATCGAATTTTTTGTTATAAAATTATCATCATTGAATTTTTGTTTTTGAATATCCAGAGTTGGATTATTATAAGCCCAAGGTGAATCTGGCCCCTTCGATTCATCCAAATTTATTCCATCCTTTGTGGCTAAAACTCTAACTATTGCGACATTTACTTCATTTTTACAATTTTTATCAGACTTTAATTCTGACGGAATATCGTTGTAAAAAAAGGTTTTTGATATAAAATTATGCCCGATAGTGTATTTGTCGTACACAATCTCAATTTCTGCTACTCCTGAACTGCTGACAGTTAACTTATTTTTATCAATTACGGTTACATTATTAGTTTTAGAATTAATTATAATTGATTTAGAAACATCCATAAAGGTTCCATCTGCAAATATTCCTATAACCTGAGGCGTGTATGTTTGAGAAATAGATAGAGAATCAATCGGATTTCTTAAGGTTATTTTGGTTATCGGTTTTTTTTCAAAAATAGCTTTTAAGGTAATTATCTTATCAATTTTAAGGTCAAGAGGATTAGTTGTACTTGTTAAATCTCCTGACCACCCACTAAATGACCAGCCTTCGACAGGCTGAGGTGTAAGCCGAATCGATGTACCTGATGGGTACTGAGACTGTGTTGCAACAGCTATGACTTCCTCTTTTACTGTACCACTTCCATCAATTGTCAAATTTAATGGGTACTGACGCTTTTCGAAATCACCAATTATGGTTTTATCTGTATTCATGGTAACATTAGATGGATTAACATTACCTGTTAAATCGCCCTTCCACTCTTTAAACACATACTCTCCAGCTGGCGTGGCTAACATTTGAATTGTTTGACCTTTCTCATAAGAATTTGAAGGTGGAGTGACTGTTCCCCCGTTAATTGGATTCACGGATATGGTAAGTTTTTGCTGAATGATTTCCTTTGAACAAGAAAAAGAAAAGATGGCAAATAGGACGATTAATAAACGATATTTCATGTGAAGGGATTTTATTCCCAATGTTACAATTTTGCTTAAACTTGTTTGAGGTAATATGAGTGAAATGTGTAATTTACGTATTTTGACATTTTGGGACCCAAATTAGTTTATTATCTCACTATGACTGGACTAATTATTAAAAAGTGATAGAAGTAAAAGAAATAGGGAATTTTAAAAACGAGAGTTCTGGGTTTTCAGTCAAGAAGATTCAATTATTCAAGGGATTTCGATTTACTTTCTATAAGTAAAAAGAATCATGTCTGATCTCAATAGGCTAGTTGCTAATCTATTATATAAGTAACAGATTAGTGATTAGGTATCATCAATTCTATGTTATAATTTGAAAAACTCATTTAGGTTGATACATTTTTTTTGTTAACCCCAAAGGGTCCAATTTAATTTCATTGATCGTTTTTTACGTGTTAAGCGAGTCACTAGGCGAGTCACAGGTTGGAAAAGTTGATCAATTTATTCGATTTTTAGGCCTTATTGTTAAATTCGTAAAATAATTCTTCAACAGGCAAAGGTCCTTACATTCAAAAAAAACCCTGTTTAAACAAAAAAGCCCAACATGTCTGTTGAGCTTTAATGAGCCTCCTGTGAGATCAACGCGGAATGCAATTCCTTCGACCTGGGATTATAAAACAAAAAAGCCCAACATGTCTGTTGAGCTTTAATGAGCCTCCTGTCGGGATCGAACCAACGACCTACTGATTACAAGTCAGTTGCTCTACCAGCTGAGCTAAGGAGGCTTAAATAGGTTTGCAAAAGTAACCGAATTAGGTTAAAATGCCAAACCTAGCTTCGAAAAAATTAAACTTTTTTCAATTTCTCCAATTCCAATTCCGCCTGCGCAATCTTCTTTTCTACTTCGGCGCGCAACTTATCTGAATTCTTCGACTTGGCGAAAAACTCTAAGTTGTTGGTTAACACCGCTATATCATTTTCCAAGGCCTGAATCTTCTTGCGAGAATCCGGCGAAGCAGCTTTCCTTTCTTCAGCACCCGAGGCCGCCTCAGACGACAAGGATTTCAATTCAAATCCCCAAGCCGCTAATTTTTCAGCCGGTTGTGTCCGCGCTAAATCAATCAACGAATTCCAAAGCGTCCTAAATTTCTCTTGAACATATTTCACATCCTTGCGAGGCACAAAACCTATCGCATCCCAATCCGCCTTCACCTGACCTAAGCCTGCCAAAGATTCAGGATCTTGTAACATCGCCCCCATCTTGTCTAAAATAGCATTTTTGGCTATCAAATTCACATCAAATTCCGCATCCTGACCCGTTTTACCCTTCTCCCGCTTGAGATTGAAATAGGCATCACACGCCGCCTTAAACTTGGCATATATTTGATCCTTTTGTTTTTCCGGTACATGGCCGATTTCCTTCCAACGCTTTTGCAAGCCAATCACCATATTCGTAATTTCCGGCGTATCCGTCCCCGTCTCTACTATGCCATTCACCTGATCCACCAATAGCTGCTTCGCCGCTAAATTAGCCTTGCGCTCCGCATCAATCTTACTGAAAAAATCACTTTTATGCTTAAAAAAGGTTTTTAAATCGGCCCAAAATTGTTGACTCACTTCTTTTCCTCCCTCACGCGGCAATCCACCCTTTAATTTTCCCCATTGCTCTTGCAAGGCCAAAACTGCCTTCGATGCTTGGTTCCATTCGGTGATGCTCGTTGAGGTAAAACCAGCATGATGATGCATCAAATCCACCAATTCTTTCTTGACTTTTAGATTTTCCTCATAAACTCCTTTTTGTGCATCATTGACCTGTCTTTTTTGCTCAAATAATACATCCAAAGCCTTTTTCACCCGACCCCACAGGGCCTCATTATCATCCCGTTGGGCCGGTCCTATATGCTTATATTCTTCAAATAATTCCTCCGCCTCTTTCAATAATTTTTGAAGTACGCCACCATTTTGAACATCTTCGGCTAATTTTTCCAATTTCTTGGCAATCAAATCCTTCGCCTGTAAATTCTTCTTACGGTCTAATTCTAATAATTCAAAAAAGATGCTCCGATTGCTATAAAAACGATCCACTAACGCATGGTAGGATTGCCAAAGTGTTTGGTTCATCGGCCCCTGAACACTCCCTAATCCCTTCCACTCATCCTGAATCTTCTTGAACGCCTTGAAACTTGCATTTACATGGGCTGGATCGGAATTGTCATCGGCGTCAACCAATGTCCTTAATTCATTCACCAATCGCGTTTTTCCCTCTAAAGCCTTTTCGCGTAATTTCTCTAATTGACTAAAAAACTGCTGCCGCTCCGTCCGAATAAACTGTATGCTCGCATCAATTTTTTGGCCTAATTCATCTAATTTAAATGTAAATCCTTCTTCTGAATCCTCATTCGCCGACTTATAAGCCGCCAGGGTTTCTTGTTTTTCGGCATATTTCATTTGATCCCAATGGGCCTTCGCCTCTTTGGAAATTTCATCCACTTTCTTAAATGTTCCTGTGCCAGGAAGCGCTTGAATGATGTCCCTGAGGGATTGAAAGAAAGTAGCTAAACTTTCCTTAGTGGCTTCTTCGATCGCCAAAAGGGGGTATTGAATCGACTTTTCGTCCACCACTTCCGCTTGGAATATGGTTTCTGCTACCGCAATTACCTCATTTTCTGGGCTTTGCTCCAAAGCATTGTTTTCTTCTTCTTCCATCATCATAATCTTCGTTGTTTGCGTTTTTACTACAAAAGTTTTTCAAAAATACGCTCCATCGATACCGCATATCCGATTTTTTCTTTTAGATCTGCGATAGAAATGCGCTCCTGTTGCATCGTGTTCCGGTCACGTATCGTCACCGTTTCATCTTCCATCGTTTGATAGTCGACCACCACACAATAAGGGGTTCCAATTAAATCTTGACGAGTATAGCGCTTGCCTATGGCGCCGCCCTCATCGTACGTTGTATTAAAGGCAAATTTAATCTTATTTACGAGTTCTTGTGCTTTTTCTGCTAATCCATCTTTTTTAACCAAGGGCAACACCGCCACCTTCACAGGCGCTATGGCCGGATGAAAATTCAAATATACCCTTTGCTTCTCCTGTTCTCCTTCTCCCACCGTTTCTTCCGTGTAAGCATTGCATAAAATCGCTAAAAACAAACGATCCGCACCCACCGAAGTTTCCACCACATAAGGTATGTAATTTTCATTTATCTCCGGATCAAAATATTGCTGTTTCTTTCTCGACAATTCCTGATGACTCTTCAAATCAAAATCCGTCCGGGAATGAATTCCCTCCATTTCCTTAAATCCAAAGGGAAATTTATATTCAATATCTACCGCCGCATTCGCATAATGAGCTAATTTATCATGATCATGGAATTTCAAAGACTCCGCCGGCAAGCCTATCGCCTGATGAAATTTCATCCGCGTCTGCTTCCAGTTCTCATACCAATCCATCTCTGTCCCAGGACGCACAAAAAATTGCATTTCCATCTGCTCAAATTCCCGCATCCGGAATATAAAATTACGCGCCACAATCTCATTACGGAACGCTTTTCCAATCTGCGCAATCCCAAAAGGCACTTTCATACGACCCGTTTTTTGCACATTTAAGAAATTCACAAAAATCCCTTGCGCCGTCTCCGGACGTAAATAAATCAAACTCGCATCCTCTGAAACTGCTCCCACCTGGGTCGAAAACATCAAGTTAAACTGACGTACCTCGGTCCAATTGGCCGTATTCGATACGGGACATGTAATGTTTTGATCAATAATTAATTGGCGAACCGCCTCCAAATCTCCCGCATCCAATCCCTTCGCCATCGCTTGCATTAAAGCCTTCGCCTCATCCGCCTTACCCGCATCTTCCAATGCCGCCGCTTTTTCTTCTAAAAGAGTGTCAGCCCGATATCTTTTCTTGGAATCTTTGTTATCAATCATCGGATCATTGAACGAATCCACATGCCCCGATGCCTTCCAAGTCAATGGATGCATGAAAATAGACGCATCTATGCCCACGACATTGTCATTAAGCATCGTCATCGCTTTCCACCAAACCGTCTTTAAATTATTCTTTAATTCCACCCCATTCTGCCCATAATCATATACGGCTTGTAATCCATCGTATATCTCTGAGGAAGGGAATACGAAGCCGTATTCTTTGGCATGCGAAATTATATCTTTTAAAGCTGAGGCGGTATCTTGTTTTTTGTTTTCCATGTAATCCATTCAATTGCCGTGCAATTTACCGAAAAGAATGAAAGTATGAGGCTTGGAAACTGATTTTTCTTAATTTTACTGTTCAAATTTTCCGAATGAATAAAATTCTCTGCATTCGATTTTCATCGATCGGCGATATCATCCTCACAAGTCCCATCATACGGGCCTTGAAAAAGCGATATCCCGAAGCAGAAATTCATATCGTCACCAAAGCCCAAAATGCCCATCTCTGGGATGCAAATCCCTATGTGCATCAGGTGCATTCCTACCAAGGAAACCTGTGGTGGCTGGCGACTCAACTCCGAAAAATCGGTTTTGATACTGTCGTCGATTTACACAAAAATGTCCGTTCTTTTCTTTTAAGCGCACTTTTATTAAAAATCCCCTATCAGATTAATAAATTCACCGCCGAACGAAAGCAATGGGTGAAAACCAAAATAAATACCCTTCCCCAAAAACATTTGGTCGAACGTTATTTCGACTCCCTCGCCGCGTTGGATCTTACAAATGACCACCAAGGCCTCGATTATTTCATTCCCAAAGACCAAGAAATTAAGCCTGCCGATTTTGGCATTCAAGGTCCTTATGTCGTCTACGCCATTGGTGGCCAGCATATTACCAAAGTATTGTCATATCCCAAAATGATCGAATTATGCGATCGTCTTTCCGCCAAAATCGTTTTGATCGGCGATGCTTGGGACGCTAATTTTGGGGAGCGGCTTGCGATTTTATTCCCCGAGAAGGTAATTAATTTGTGTAAGCAAACAAGCATAGGGCAATCAGCCAGTTTAATGAAACAAGCCGAATATGTCATCAGCCACGATTCGTCCATGATGCACATTGCCGCGGCGCTCAAGAAAAAGATTTATGTTATTTGGGGGAGCACGCACCAAGGTTTTGGCATGTATCCGTATCAAACGGAATTTATTTCTCTGGAAATGGCGAATTTGCCTTGTCGGCCATGCAGCACCCAAGGGACTAATTTTTGCCCTTTATCGCATTTTGACTGCATGCATAAAATTTCTTTAGACCCTCTTATTGATGCTGTAAACGTATGAAAAATATACAATTTGCGTTGATTCAATTAGCCTGTTCAAACGATCCGGTTGAAAATTTCCAAAAAACCGAAAAGGCGATTCGCGAGTCAGCCTCTCAGGGCGCTCAGGTCATCTGTCTGCAAGAATTATTCCAATCGACCTATTTTTGCTTCGAGGAAAACCAATCCTTTTTCAAATTAGCCGAAGCCATTCCCGGAAAAACGACGGATCGTTTAGGTTCCCTCGCGGCCGAACTAGGCATCGTCATCATCGCCTCCATGTTTGAAAAGCGCGCGGCAGGCCTATTCCATAATACCACGGCGGTGTTGGATGCAGATGGAGCCTACCTCGGGAAATATCGGAAAATGCATATTCCCGACGATCCCGGCTATTATGAAAAATATTATTTTACGCCTGGTGATTTAGGCTATTTGGTTTTCGATACGAAATTTGCCAAAATCGGCGTGCTTATTTGTTGGGATCAATGGTACCCAGAAGCGGCCCGACTAACAGCTTTGCAAGGCGCGGAGGTTTTGGTGTATCCGACAGCGATTGGTTGGGATCTCGCCGAAGTCGATGGTGAAATGAATCGCGAACAATATCAAGCCTGGCAAACGATCCAGCGGTCACACGCGGTGGCCAACGGCATTCCGGTCATTTCAGTCAATCGGGTCGGAGAAGAAAATGGCCAACAATTTTGGGGCGGAAGTTTTGTCGCCAATGCCTTTGGGCGGGTGATTTTTCAAGCGAGTCATGATCAAGAAGAAATCGCTGTCGTGGCAGTAAACGTGGATTCCAGCGAATACTATCGTCGGACTTGGCCATTTTTCCGAGATCGTCGGATCGATTCCTACGGGGATTTGACGAAACGATTTATCGATTAATTACTCGATTAAATCACCCAATAACATCAGGAAAGGTCCTTGAGGGCCGGCGTCCATATCGGCAAAGCGGTGGTAATAACCACTTAACAAATTTTGCGAAACCTTTTTCACACGCAGCAAACGGGCTTTCGGTAAATGCGAACGACGGAACCAATACTCGATTTTTGCATCCAAGGCCTCAAAAGATTGTCCCGGAAATTTTAGTTCGATTTCTGCGCGAAGTGCATGCAAAAACTCGTATTTTTTCAAATAAGGTCCTGTTTTTTCCTCATGTGGGCGTTTCATTCGATCCCATAGGGTGGGAGCTTTTCCCTGTTCTCCGCGAACCCCGACTTGCTGTTCGGAATGTTGACGATACTGTACATAAGTCGCCGGAATAAATCCGATTCGATTTTCCAAAGCTGCTGCGATTCCCATCCAAGCGTCATGCAAGAAAAAAGCAGGTAAATTAGAAGGGAAGGGCGTAATTTTCTCAAAAAAGCTTTTTCGGATTCCCATGGTGCAACCTGTGACGCGATTTCCATCCAACAATATCTCGAGCGCTTTTCCAGCTTTCCATTCCTTTTGCTGCTGATCCCTAAATCGGAATGTAGCCCATAATTTGTCATTGGATACTTGTCCGAATTCGTCGACGAGGACTGCATCCGTAAAAACAACATCGTATTCTGGATGTTGGTTAAAATAAGTCGATATCCGCTCGATTTTCTGAATGTCCCAAAAATCATCTTGGTCCGCTGGAAAAATATAATCCCCCGTGCACAGGGAAATGGCCTTTTCGAAATTTCGATAGGTGCCTAAACGAACAGGGTTTTGGTGGATTTTTAAAGGTAATTTGGATTGGTATTGCGCTAAAATTTCTAAGGTTTTATCGGTGGAACCTTCATCACACACGATTACCTCATCGATGGGCATGGTTTGATCGACCAAGCTTGCCAATTGTGTCCTTAAAAATTTTTCCCCATTCAGGGTACAGAGAGCTACTGAAATCTTCAAAATAATAGTATTAATGGGCTTCCAACCAATTCGCCCCTACGCCGATTCCCGTTTCCATCGCCACACCCAAATCCAATGCATGACACATGATGTCATTTATCTTTTCACGAAGGTAATTAATTTCAGGAATATGTGCATCAAAGACCAATTCATCATGAACAGTCAAAATCATCTTGGATTTTAAATTTTCCTTGATCAAAAAATCCTGTATCTGAATCATGGCCACCTTAATCATATCCGCAGCAGATCCCTGAATCGGTGCATTAATCGCATTCCGCTCCGCAAATCCGCGTTCATTCATATTCGCCGATAAAATATCCCGTAAATACCTTCTGCGTCCCAATACCGTTTCTACATAGCCTAGATCCTGCGCCGATTTAACGCAATCGTCCATGTAGGTTTTAACCTTTGGAAATTCCAAGAAATATTGTTCGATGATTTCTTTGGCTTCGGTTCGAGAGATGTTCAATTGACCCGCCAATCCAAAGGCCGAAACCCCATAAATAATCCCAAAATTCACCGTTTTCGCCTTCCGACGCATATCGGAATCCACATCCGCCAATGCGACATGAAAGACCTTAGCTGCCGTAGCTTTATGCACATCCAATCCTTGATTAAAGGCTTCCAGCATCGATTCATCCTTGGAGAATGCGGCCATGATGCGTAATTCGATTTGCGAATAATCGGCCGATAAAATCTGAAATTCCTCATTTCGAGGGATGAAGGCTTTGCGAATTTCCCGACCTCGAACGGTTCGGATCGGAATATTTTGCAGGTTTGGATCTTTCGAAGATAATCGTCCCGTAGCCGTCACGGCTTGCATGAAGGACGTATGAATACGGCCAGTGACTGGGGAGATTAATTGGGGTAAGGCATCGACATAGGTCGATTTCAATTTTTGTAATTCCCTAAAATCCAAGATCAAAGACGCGATTTCATGCTCGCCTTCTAATTTGGATAAAATCTCTTCCCCCGTCATATATTGACCGGTTTTAGTCTTTTTAGCTTTGGGGTCTAAGCGCATTTTTTCAAACAAAATTTCGCCTAATTGTTTCGGAGAGGCGATGTTGAATTCCTGACCTGCAGCCTCGAATATTTTTTGTTGGACCGCCTTCGAATCCGCATCCAAGGTCAGCGACATTTCTTGTAAAAATGGAATATCTAAATTGACCCCCTCGCGTTCGATGGCCGATAAAACCCTAGAAAGGGGCATTTCAACTTCCTCTAGCAAGGACGTAGCCTTCGGATTTAGACTCATTTGTTTGTCTAGAAAGGGTTTCAATTGTAAAGTGATATCCGCATCTTCGGCCGCATATTCTTTGATTTCATTGAGGTCGACATCGCGCATATTGCCTTGTTTAGCACCTTTTTTGCCGATGAGCGTTTCGATCGACAAAGGTTCGTACCCTAAATAGGCCATGGACAAAGCATCCATATTATGGCGTTTTTCTGGTTCGATCAAATAATGGGCCAGCATCGTGTCATAGACTTTTCCTTTGATTTCAAGTCCATAATTGGCCATAACACTCATGTCGTATTTGATGTTCTGAGCGACCTTTTCGATGGCCTCATTCGCAAATAACTCTTTGAATAGATCCACTTGCGCTTGGCATTCCGCCCGATCTGCGGAAAAGGGGACGTAAAATGCCTCTGCCGTTCGATAGGAAAAGGACATGCCTACTAATTCAGCCTCCACGACGTTCAGACTCGTGGTTTCGGTGTCGAAACAAAAGGTTGTTTGTCGGCCTAAAAACCCAATCAAGGACTTAATCGCCGCATCCCCTTGGACCAAATGGTATTGATGCGCTGTATTTTGTAGGTTTTTAAAATGGCTGTGCTGAATTTCTTCCTCCTCCGACGTACCAGATGCTTGTGCCATCGTAGCTTGGGTACCTGAGGAAGGAGCTGCTGCCGCAAACATATCCATTTGATTCGTATCTTTTTTGGATGCGATTTTCGGTGCCGCGCTTGCCGGAGCCTCTTCACCTAAAATCCGCCGGCGCAATGTCCTAAATTCCAACTCATCCAATAGCGGATCTAATAATTCTCGTTTCGGAGCGGTCGCAATTAATTTTTCCTCTTCATATTCGAGCGGCACTTCGCACAGGATGCGTGCCAAATGTTTGGACAAAAGCCCTTGTTCCCTGAAATTAACAACGTTTTCTTGGAGCTTCCCCTTGAGTTTATCCGTGTTTTCTAATAGATTTTCGAGCGATCCATACTCCTCAATCAACTTTTGCGCCGTTTTTTCACCCACCCCCGGAATGCCCGGAATATTATCGACGGCATCCCCCATGAGACCGAGCATGTCGATGACCTGGTCCACGTTTTGGATATTCCATCGGGCACATACTTCTTTGGGTCCTAAAACCTCCACCCCTTTGCCCATAAAGGCGGGTTTGTACATTTTGATGCGCTCCTCCACCAACTGCCCATAATCCTTATCCGGCGTCATCATATAGACTTCGATATCTGGATTTGCACGAACCGCTTTTTTGGCGATGGTCCCGATGATATCATCTGCTTCGTAGCCATCTAATATTAATATGGGGATGTCCATGGCCTCAACGAATTGCTTCACATAGGGAATCGCGATGGTGATATCCTCCGGTTGTTTCTCACGTTGGGCTTTGTAGGGCGTGTATTCGATATGTCGGAATGTAGGTGCGTGCGTATCAAAAGCCACCCCTAAATAATCAGGTTTTTCTTTTTGGATTACTTCTAAAATGGTATTGGCAAAACCGAAGACGGCGCTGGTATTAATTCCTTTTGATGAAATGCGAGGGGTTTTGGCAAAGGCAAAATGGGCGCGATAGATTAATGCCATCGCATCAAAAAGGAATAATTTTTTCATAAAATTTGACTAAATTTGACAGGCTAATAAGCCTAGGTAAAGATAAGAAATAAATTGTCGAATTATGAATTTAGCCGCGCTTCGTGAGAATTATCAAAAAGGAGAATTGTTAGAGTCTACGGTAGCCGCGGATCCCATCGAACAATTTAAAATATGGTTTCAAGAAGCGAGTAATGCCAAGGTTCCTGAGCCCAATGCCATGATTTTAAGTACGGTGGGGCATGATTTCAAACCCTCCGCGCGGGTAGTTTTGCTGAAACATATCGGACAAGGATTCTCTTTTTTTACGAATTACCATTCACGGAAAGGAGCCGAGCTTGCCCATCACGCACAGGCTTCCTTAACCTTTTTCTGGGGCGAATTAGAGCGTCAAGTGCGGATCGAGGGAAAGGTTTATAAAATGTCAGACGTTTTGTCGAGCGAATATTTTCACCAGCGTCCTCGTGAATCTCAATTAGGTGCCTGGGTTTCTGATCAAAGTCAGCGCGTGGAATCCCGTGAGTTTTTAGAAAATCGATTTAAAGAAGTAGCCCAACAGTACGAGGGCAAAGAAATTCCAAAACCGGCGCATTGGGGCGGCTACGAATTAATTCCAGATTATGTGGAGTTTTGGCAGGGTAGGCCTTCGCGTTTGCACGATCGGGTCGTATATGAGCGCCAAGAAAAAGAATGGGAACGCTACCGAATCGCTCCCTAAGTTTTATAAAAGCGCGCTGAAATCCTTCAGGCCTATCTTACGCTGGCTTTGAAAGCCTTCGCCATAGGTAACCCCAATTTTATGTCCCATCTCTCGAGATCGAGCCTCGATGAATTTCAGGAATTCCGGGCTTGAAATATAAGACATAGGTTCCGATGAACTCGGATCAAAAAATTGACTCTTAAAGGCCCGAATTGCCTTTTCCTTGGTATCCCAATGCGCACTAACGTCCAAGACAAAATCCGGTTCCAAATAGCGATCTTGAATGTAATGAAAGAGGTGTTTAGGTCTCCAAGCTACTTGGTCCTCAAGAGAATCCTTTGTTTTTATTTGCCGTAAACCCGCTAAAAAACAAGCGTCAATCGCTAATTTAGCCCCTTTTCCATGGTCTGGATGACGATCCTCGAGGGCGTTTGCTAAGACGATGTCGGGTTGGTAGCGACGAATAACCTGGATGAGTTTCATTTGGCTTGCCTGATCATTTTGAAAAAATCCATCGGCTAATTCTAGGTTCTCACGCGCATGAAGGCCCATAATTTGGCTCGCGGCGGCGGATTCTTGCAAGCGAATTTCGGCTGTTCCTCGGGTTCCTAATTCACCACGTGTAAAATCGACGATGCCTACTTTTTTTCCTTGGGCGATGGCGGCTAACATCGTGCCGGAACATGAAAGTTCCGCATCATCTGGATGCGCAGCCATAACCAAAATGTCTAGTTTGATTCCCATATTAATGAATTCGTAAACGCCTTCCGGCCCGGATTGTGGAGGTTAATCGCAGACCATTTAGCCTAGCTAACTTATTAACTGACATCCCTGCCCTTTGTGCAATCGTATATAAACTATCGCCCGAACGAACGCGGGTCCATGCTTTTCTGCGTGTTCTGATTTTATCTCCCACACTTCCGTATTCATTGCGAAGCGATAAGGCACGCGCATTAAACGTTTTCGCGGTGATCAATAAATGATCCGAAAGGGGCTCGCCCGTTCCAAAATTATAGACTTGGTTCGGATTAAATGGATTGCCCTCAAAACGCGTTTCAAAATGCAAATGAGAACCCGTGCTTCTACCCGTATTTCCGCCTAAACCGATTTCTTCTCCCGCTTTCACAAAGGTGCCGGGCTCCAAATTTTGTTTGGATAAGTGGCCATAAAGGGTTTCTAAGCCGTTATAGTGGCGAACAACCATGAATTTTCCATAGCCACCCCAGTCAATCGATGCCACCCGCACAATCCCATCAAAGGCCGAAAAAACCGGATAGCCCGTTTCTAAATCCAAATCGACTCCCGCATGTAAGCGCCCCCAACGTGGACCGAATGGACTCGTTTGTTTCACCAAAGCCAAGGGCGCGGACCAATTTCTCCCTGCCTCTAAATTATATAATTCCAAATCCACCGGCTCATCAAATTCCTTGGCATTAATATCATAGGGATCGATGCTTTTGGTATCCCAAATCGAATAATAAGATGCCACCGAAACAAAATCCTCACTGCCCTCCGGCGCATTTTCTTCCTCGATCTCCACGACTAGGGCCTCCCCCTCATCGATGGACGTGGTGTCAAAATTACTGATCGTTGGATTAATAACTTTTAATGGCTCATATTTACGTTCCTGCATTTCAGAACCTTGAATCGCCGTGGTGGTAGATTCTGATTCGGTGCGAAATTGCAATGGGGGCAACTCATCCAAATCGCTTTTTTTCGTTTGCTCTTGGTATAATTGTGCCTGTGTTTTTACGTCAATTTTGGTGTTTTTTTTGAATAATTTCCGCTCCTGAGCCATACCTGAAAAGGAGGCTAGAAAAGTGAACATACTCAAGCAAAGAATGGATAATTTCATGTAATTGATTTAGTGTAAGGCATTTGAAGCCAACCATCGTTCTGCATCCAAAGCAGCCATACAGCCTGTTCCTGCGGCGGTGACGGCTTGTCGATACGTGGAATCCTGCACATCCCCACAGGCGAAAACACCTGCGATATTGGTCCGTGAACTACCTTTTTCAGTGATTAAATATTCTTGTGCATCCATGTCCAATTGGCCCTTGAAAATAGAGGTATTCGGTTGATGCCCAATGGCCACAAAAAATCCAGTTAAGGCAATTTCCTCCGTTTCACCCGTTGCCCGATTTTTTAATCGTACACCCGTTACTCCCGTCGCATCACCCAAAATTTCCTCGGTTTCTGAATTCCAGTGGATCTCAATTTTTGGATTGTTTTTTACTCGTTCCTGCATAATCAGGGAGGCACGCATTTCATCCCGACGAACAATCATATGGACTTTCGTACATAAATTCGCCAAATAACTTGCCTCTTCAGCCGCAGTATCTCCGGCACCTACGACGGCAACTATCTGATTACGGTAGAAAAATCCATCACAAACCGCGCAGGCCGAAACGCCTAAGCCATTGTAGGTTGTCTCACCTTCCAATCCAAGCCATTTTGCGGAAGCTCCAGTGGCGATTATGACCGAATCGGCTTCGATTTCTGTCCCGTTATCGATCCACACTTTTTTAGGTTGGGATGAAAAATCTACTTTTTCTGCCAATCCGAAACGCACATCTGTTCCAAATCTTTTTGCTTGATTTTCTAGATCGACCATCATCGTAGGTCCATCGACGCCAGCTGGATAGCCTGGGAAATTATCGACTTCGGTGGTGGTGGTTAATTGACCTCCGGGCTGGCCACCCATGTACATCACCGGTTTTAAACCTGCACGAGATGCATAAATGGCTGCTGTATAACCCGCAGGGCCGGATCCAATAATCAAACACTTGATTTTTTCAGACATAAAAAATAATTTTTTGGGACTTCATTAGCTTGTAAAATTCGGCAAATCTAGGCAGATTCCCAAACGATGATTTTATTATCAATAATTATTACATTTGTTTTCAAACCTATCTTTAACGCATGAAGTTTCGAAATATTACCTCCAACCTCACTTTTTGGGTCCTTTTATCTATTTTATTGGGTGTGCTCATCGGACATTTCGCACCTCAATTTGCGCTTTACCCCGTTTTTGAGAAAAAAATGAATTACAATTTATTAGGAACTGAACTGAGTTTTGGCCCTAGTTTGAGTGAGGTTTTCAGTGGCTTTTTTATCAGTTTAGTGAAAATTTTCATACACCCAATTATCATTTTGACCATCAGTTTAGGGATCGTCAACATGGGGAATCTGAAAAAAGTGGGTCGGGTAGGTGGAAAGGCCTTACTTTATTTTGAAGTCATTACCACCTTAGCCTTGGTGATTGGCTTAGGCGTATCCAATTTATTAGAACCCGGGGTCGGGGTTATTCGTGATAACGTGGCGGGTGGAGATATCTCAAAATACACGCAAAAAGCGGCGGATTTTAGCTGGTTAAATTTTCTGAAAGAAAATCTTACGATTCAAATTCTCTTCTTTTCCTTGGCTTTCGGAGTCTTTTTAACCTTTGTTCGTGGCAAGGCCAAAATGGTCGCTGGCATGCACCAGGCCTCTGATTGGGTTTTCAAAGGATTGCATTCGATCATGTATTTGGCGCCCTTAGGTGCGTTAGGGGGGATGGCCTATACGATTGGTAAATTTGGGATTCATTCTTTATTGCCCCTCGCGAAATTGATGGTTTCCGTGTATATGACGATGGGGATTTTTGTGTTTTTGGTGCTTGGATTGGTGATGCGAAGTTGTGGGGAGAAAATCACGACTTTCTTGAATTATATCAAAGCGGAATTATTAATTGTACTCGGAACCTCCTCTTCAGAAGCCGCCTTACCTTCTTTGATGCATAAATTAGAGAAAATGGGTTGTTCGAAATCCGTGGTGGGTTTAGTGGTGCCGGCAGGATATTCCTTTAATTTGGATGGAACGAGTATTTATTTATCCATGGCTACCTTATTTTTGGCCCAAGTATATGGCATTCATTTATCCTGGGAACAATTATTGACCATCATCGGCGTGCTCATGGTTACGTCCAAAGGTGCCGCTGGTGTGACCGGTAGTGGTTTTGTCGTGTTAGCATCTACCTTGACGGCTTTGCAAGTGATTCCTTTGGAAGGTTTAGCCTTGTTATTGGGTGTAGATCGATTCATGTCCGAGGCACGCGCGATTACGAATTTCATCGGAAATGGTGTGGCAACGGTCTGGTTAGCCAAACACGAAGGTGAATTTCAAGCACCTGAATCGCTTTAAGATTTAAGCCATTCTTTCCGGAGTTTTACTTGGGCCTCCGTTGGGTTTTTCAGCTCGTAAATCGTATTCTCAGCATCGATCCGTGTGCGCTCAAAAGGCGCGCGTAAATGGTAGGTATCAAAACCGCCTTTTCCATTGGGTCGGGCTATTTCTAAATCAAATACCTCGCCTACACGGATTTTACCCATAAACTCCTCCGTGCTTTTGACGAAATTGGCGATATCCAAGGCTAGGCCATTGACCGAAATTAGTTCATCTTTGGCATGCAAATCCAATAATTTTCCAAAGGCATTTATGCCAGGTTCTGCGCCAATATACACGCGTTTCGTTTCTGAATTCACACTTAAGGCTTGAAAATCAAAGCCCATGGTCATCGCGTAGCTGGGATTTTCGTCCCCATCCTTTTTATCGCGCAGTCCATAGCCGATTTCGTTCAACCATTCATTTAAGGGTAATTCTTTATTTCCTGAAATATAATCTTTAAAGTAGTTCGCAACCGCGGCTTGATGAGTGATTTGAATTAATTTGTCAAATAATACCTCATCTTTAAAGGACTTATTCGGACCATATTCTTTGGCTAAATCCCGCATCATGTCTTGAGTTCCATAGGCGCCATTCGATCCTTTGCGCAGCAATAAATCTAAGCCAAATCCCAATAAAGCCCCTTTTTGATACACATTGCTATATTGATCTTTGTAGGTGTCCAATACCTTTTTGCTCATCTCGGTGAAAGGGATTTCATTATTGAATTGCATGTGCATGGTTTGCCATTTTTCCTGCATGGTTGTCATGAATTGACTTAAATCAGTTAAACCATATTTCACCTGCATATGATGCGCCGCATATTCTGTCAGTCCTTCATATAGCCATAAATGCTGGGACATGCGGGGTTTGATGAAGTCGAAATTTCCAATTTCCTCGGAGTGAATGCTAAGCGGGGTTAGGATATGAAAAAATTCATGGGCGCAAACGTCGCGAATGGTTTGGCCAAGGGTTTGAATATTGCCTTCAGGCAAATAATAAAAGGAGGATTGCGCATGTTCCAAGGCACCGAAACTCCCGCTTTTCAATTGCTCAGATAGGACGATCAAAAATGCGTAGCGTTGGACAGGCAGACTTCCTCCCAAATAATTCTTTTGAGCTTCCAAAAGGGGAAGGATTTTTTCGCCTATTTGTTCCGCGCTAATCGTATGGTTTGGACTATACATCGAAATCAAGATTTCACTTTTGCCCATGTGTAAGGTAAGCGTATCCGGCACGGAGTACATGATGGGGGAATCGACAATTTCCTGGTAGGAATGGGCACTAAACAGGTCTTTATTGCCTTTATGGGTGCTTTTGATCGAACTCGCGCCAAATAATTCTTTCGGATGACTGATTTCCAATTCGATGGGGGATTTTTCAAATCCTTTAAAATAACCTAATAATCCGTGGGTATTCAGCGCAAATAAGGTGTCTTTTTGAAAGGAAGTTCCAGCGGGTTCAAAGACATATTCGCCCTCGATTTCGGGACTGTCCCAGGTGTCATCGACCAAATAACTGATTTTACTAAGCTTTTGACCTTCGTTGATCACATATTGGTTGATCGATTTTTTAGAGAATTTCAGTTCCTTTCCGGAAGCATCCAGCGCTTTGAAATTTGAGATATATCGGCCGAAATCATAATTGGCATAGGTTCCGGGTACAATTTTTGGGAAACAATATTCTACGGATCCGGATTTAAGGAGCGGTGGTTTCACTTCCACGGTTAATTGGTCTTGGTTGAGTTTCGATAATTGAATCGAATAGGAGACTTTTTGTTGCGCTAAGGTGACAAAGCCGTGGAAAAGGAGAAAAAATAAGAGGAATTTGCGCATTAGTTTTTGTAGTTTATGGCTTCTTGTGGATCTATTTTTTTAATGAAATGAGTCGGAATGGTCATGATTATGGCAACTAAAACACAGGTGCCTAGATTCACTAAAATCCAAGTAAGAGCGTCCCAATGAATCGGAACTGCATTCATATAGTAATTTTCAGGATCCAAAGGGATCAAGTGATAACGGGATTGCAAATAGCAAAAAGCGACGGCGATCAAGTTGCCTAGCAGGATGCCTCGAATCAAAATGAAAAATCCGTTCCACCAAAATAGCGTGCGGATTTGGGCATGTGAGCTTCCTAGCGCTTTTAATAATCCCACCATGGGGATGCGTTCCATGATTAACACCCAAAGCGTGGCGACTAAATTAAAACAGGCGACCACTAAAAGTAAAGAAATGAAGATGACGATGTTTCGGTCCAACATACTCATCCAATCAAATATCGCTGGATTCAATTCATATACGCTTTTCGGCTTTCCAATCTGGGGGAAGGGTTTGGACGATTTCGTATACCACTTGGTATATATCCGCCTCTTTTTTCAAAAACACTTCGTAAGAGCCTAATGAATCCGCGGTCCAGCCATTCATTTTTTGGGCCCATGAGCGGTCGGCCAAAATATAAACTTTATCCAATTCTTCGAGACCCGTTTGGTAAATACCTGTCACATGGACTTTTCTAGGTCTTTCCGGTTGGCTTAAAAAGTATAAAATTAGGGATTCGTTCAGGCGAACTTTTAATTGTTGGGCCAAGGTTTTACTTAAGATAACATCTTGGGGTCTGCGAATGCTGGACTGACCCTGAATCATGTTGGCCGACATTTGATTTGAAGGCATATCTGCCCCCACACCTTTAATTATCACGCCGGCTAGGCCATCTTTCCCCACTAAAATTCCTGGTTTTTGTACGTGAGATTGTAGGTGGTCGACGCCCGGATTTGCTAGCACTTGTTTTTCCCAAGCGCTATTTTTTACCATAGGACTTTCAGAAAGGGAGTGATTTCCGCTGATTTTACTAATGCGGATATCGCCGGAAATGCTGATGATTTTGGCCTGAATCGCTTCTTTGAACCCAAAAAGAATGGAAAAAGCGATGAGGATAATGCCTAAACCGAGCGATATGGTCCCAATCCCCACATAGGTTACCGTTTTCGAAAAGGAAGATTCCTGCGTATTTCGAATTCTACGGGCTACAAACAATGGAAAGTTCATTCTTCGGTTTTTACCTTGATAAATGTAAAAAATATCAGATATTTGAAATCGATATTTTAACACGCAAAGAAAATGGGAATGTCTCGATTCTACAAGCTAATTTTTTTATTCCTTTTAATTTCCATTTTTCAGGCTCAAGCGCAAATCCCGGGAGCCTATGCGACGAAAAGCTATTTGCCCTTATTAAAAGGCAAAAAAGTGGCCCTTGTGGTGAACCATACTTCGGTGATTGGTCAGACCCATGTGGCCGATTCTTTGCTGGCCTTAGGCATTCATATTCAAAAAATATTTGCTCCCGAACACGGATTTAGGGGTGATGCTGATGCGGGGGCACATATTGCGAATGGCGTTGATCAAAAAACAGGTTTAACCATTGTCTCCTTATATGGGGCGCATAAAAAACCCACGGTGGAAGATTTAAAGGATGTGGACCTCGTTATTTTCGATATTCAGGATGTCGGCGCGCGCTTTTATACCTACAGTTCTACCTTGCATTATGTGATGGAGGCCTGTGGGGAAAATAAAAAACCTTTTCTGATTTTTGATCGCCCCAATCCCAATGGCCATTATGTGGACGGGCCAGTATTAGATCGGACTTTTGCCTCTTTTGTGGGTTTAAATCCCATTCCGGTGGTGCATGGATGTACGATGGGGGAGTTAGCCCAAATGATGAATGGCGAAGGTTGGTTAGCCGAAAAGGTCCGCTGTGAATTACGTGTCATCCCAGTTTCGAATTACAAACATGCGGATGTGGTTAGCATTTCTATTGCCCCTTCGCCCAATTTGCCCAATAATCAGGCCATCGGCTTATATCCCTCGCTTTGTTTTTTTGAAGGGACGGCAGTGAGTGTGGGTCGGGGTACGAATACGCAATTCCAAGTAGCCGGTGCGGAAGGTCCAAGTTTGGGAACGTATCAATTTACGCCCGTGCCTAGCCCCGGTGCCATGGATCCTCCTTTAAAAGGAAAATTATGCAGTGGCTTTGATTTGCGTCAAGTGAATACCCGGAAATTAGGATTCAGCCTGGAATATTTGTTTTACTTTTTTGAGAAGTCGGGTAAGAACGAGCGTTTTTTTACGAGCCCTTCGTTTTTTGATAAGTTGGCCGGTACGGATGCTTTACGCAAGCAAATGCTGGCGGGCCTGAGTGAAAAGGAAATTCGGGCATCCTGGCAACCAGCCCTTCAAAATTACATCGCCCTACGTAAAAAGTATTTAATTTATCGCTAGGTTGTGCGTCAAATTTGATTGAAAATTGCCACCTTTGCTGTTTATTTTAAATCAAATCCAAACATGGCGGAAAAGATCTTAATTCTTGACTTCGGTTCGCAGGTAACTCAATTAATTGCCCGAAGGGTTCGAGAGCTTAATATATATTGTGAAATACATCCTTTTAATCATATTCCTGCCATCGATGCATCGGTAAAAGGAATTATTTTGTCAGGAAGTCCTTGTTCCGTGCGCGATGCGGATTCTCCGCGAGTAGATGAGTCGATATTCGGTGATTTACCTGTGTTGGGTATTTGTTATGGAGCGCAATTATTGGCCCATCAGGGCGGTGGATTGGTGCAGGCTTCGGGCCATCGGGAATATGGTCGGGCACATATGACGACGGTAAAATCAAGTCCTTTATTAGCTGGTTTATCTGAAAAGGGCCAAGTGTGGATGTCTCATGGAGATACCATCATGGAATTACCTGCGCAATATGAGTTGATCGGCTCCACGGAAACGGTTCGTGTGGCGGCTTTTGCCCACGTGTCAAAACCGATATTTGGTATTCAATTTCATCCGGAGGTGACGCATTCGACGGAAGGAAGTTTATTAATCAAAAATTTTGTTGTCGGGATTTGCGGCTGTGCACAGACCTGGACCTCGGATTCTTTTGTGGATCGGACTGTCGCGGATTTGAAGTCGAAAATAGGCAATGACAAGGTGGTATTAGGTTTGTCGGGCGGGGTGGATAGTTCGGTGGCCGCGGTGTTATTGCATCGGGCGATTGGCAAGAATTTGTATTGTATTTTTGTGGACAATGGCTTATTGCGCAAAGATGAATTCGAGCAGGTTTTGGACTCTTACAAAGAATTAGGACTGAATGTGAAGGGGGTAAATGCCAAAGATCGTTTTTATTCAGCACTCGCTGGATTGAAGGATCCTGAAGATAAGCGCAAGGCGATTGGTAAAACCTTTATTGAGGTGTTTGATCATGAGGCGCATTTGATCGAAGGGGTTTCTTGGTTAGGCCAAGGAACGATTTATCCGGATAAGATTGAGTCGGTTTCGTTGAAGGGACCTAGCGCTACGATCAAGTCGCATCACAATGTAGGTGGTTTGCCAGATTATATGAAATTGAAGGTCGTGGAGCCTTTGGATGCTTTGTTTAAGGATGAGGTTCGATTGGTTGGTAAAACCTTAGGGGTTCCACAAGATATTTTAGGGCGTCATCCGTTTCCGGGACCAGGTTTAGGGATTCGGATATTGGGGGATGTGACGGCAGAAAAGGTGGAAATTTTACAAAAAGTTGATGCCATTTTCATTCAAGGCTTGAAGCAAGATGGCCTGTATGACCAAGTTTGGCAGGCGGGTGCGATGTTATTGCCGGTGCAGTCGGTGGGTGTCATGGGCGATGAGCGGACCTATGAAAATGTGGTGGCGCTTCGGGCTGTAAGTAGTTTGGATGGAATGACGGCCGACTGGTGTCATTTGCCCTATGAGTTTTTAGGACGGATTTCAAATGAAATTATTAATAAGGTCAAAGGTGTTAATCGGGTGGTCTATGATATTTCTTCGAAACCACCGGCTACGATTGAGTGGGAGTAGTTTTTAGGTAATAAGTAATAGGTATTAGGTAATAAGTAATAGGTATTAGGTATTAGGTAATAGGTAACAGGTATTAGGTAACAGGTAATAGGTATTAGGTAACAGGTAACAGGTAATAGGTAGCAGGTAATAGGTAACAGGTAATAGGTAGCAGGTAATAGGTAGCAGGTGATAGGTAGCAGGTAATACTTATTACTTATTACTTAATACCTAATAAATACCTAACTATGTAAACTAGAAGTAAAAAGGTAAGCTAAATAAATCACGGTTTCCGTTGCCTTTTGCATGTCTTGGACCGAAACCCACTCTTGTTTGGAATGGAAGGCGTGTTCCCCTGCAAAAATATTTGGACAGGGTAATCCCATGAAGGTCAGTCGGGAGCCATCTGTTCCTCCTCGAATGCTCTTTGTCTCTGGGGTGATCCCCGCCATTTTCATCGCTCTAATAGCTAAATCGATACATGCTGGATGGTCTTTTAGGATTTCATGCATGTTGCGATACTGTTCTGTTTGAGTAAATGTTGCGCTGCTACCGGGATAATTTCGTAAAACTTTGGCGCTTAATTTTTTCAAGAAATCTCCGTATTCACTCAGTTTTTCGGTTTTAAAATCCCGCAAAATAAAATCGATTTGGGCGGTTTCTACGGTGCCTTGAATCTGGACAGGATGTATGAATCCTTCCATGTCCTCGGTGGATTCAGGGCAAAGTCGGTCTTTGGGTAAGGATTGCACGATTTCGCTGGCTATTTTGATGGCACTTTCCATGCGGCCTTTGGCAAAACCAGGATGTTGGGATACCCCTTCGATGTGAATATGAAAGCCATCGGCTGAAAAGTTTTCGTTTTCGAGGTGGCCTCTTTTTTCACCGTCTAAGGTATAGCCGTATTTTGCATTTATTTTTTGGATATCGATGTGATCGGTTCCGCGTCCTATTTCCTCGTCGGGCGTAAAAACGATCGAAATGGGCCCATGAGGGACGTCAGGATGTGACTTCCAAAAGGCCACCGCATCCATAATTTCCGCCACGCCTGCTTTATTGTCTGCTCCTAAAAGTGTTAATCCACTCGCTGTGATAATGTCATGACCGATTTGCTCGCCTAAATCGGGATGTTCGACTAGACGAATGCAAACCGAGGGATCATCAGGCAGCACAAGATCCTGTCCTTGATAATCCATATGAACGATGGGTTTGACATCCTTTCCGGAACAATCTGGCGATGTGTCCATATGAGCACAAAAACACAGACCTGGGATGACCTTCGATACATTGCTGGGAAGATGTGCATACACGTAGCCATGTGCATCGATATGCGCGTTTGAAATGCCCATTTCTTGTAGTTCTTGAACTAATAGAATTCCTAAGTCTTTTTGTTTTTCAGTGCTCGGACTTAGCTCAGAATTGGGATCTGATTGGGTGTCAATTTGGACATAAGCAAGAAATCGTACTTTTGAACTAAATAAATATTGTTCCAATAAATCAGAGATGTTGGGCATAAAACGCGTATTTTTTTGAAATATCTTAAGAAAAAATTGTGTTAAATGAATTTATTTTTTTAGGATTCATAAAGGTAATTAACCTTTCAAAATAACATATTATATTAGTGCTTCGAAATGGTCGTTTAGTTCTACACTTGGCTTAATTTCAAAACCAAAAGGTCAATATATTATTACATTATGTCTCAAACTGCGCTTATAAACTTAGATGGAAAATCATTTGAGTTACCTACATTCGAAGGTACTGAAAACGAGAAAGCCATCGACATTGCAAAACTACGTGATTTATCAGGTTTTGTAACCTATGATCCTGGCTATAAAAATACAGGAGCTACCAAAAGCGCCATCACGTATTTAGATGGGGAAGAAGGAATTCTTCGCTACCGAGGTTATAGCATAGAAGAATTAGCGGATCAGTCGACATTTATTGAGGTAGCTTATTTGTTGATTCACGGAGAATTACCTACCGTAGCTGAATTGGCCAATTTTGAAAAACAAATTCAATCCTATACGGTCGTTAATGAGGAATTATTGGCCATCGCCAATGCTTTTCCTGCGAGTACACACCCGATGTGTGTTTTAGCTGCGGTGGTTGGTGCCATGTCCGCCTTTCATTCCACGGATGAGGCGGGTGATGATGAGGAAAATATTTTATGTTTATTAGCCACTTTGCCTGTTATGGCCACTTGGCATTACAAAAAGTCCTTGGGTGAAGCGGTCAATCAAGTGGACAAAAGTTTAGATTATTGCTCTAGCTTTCTTCAAATGATGTTTGGTAAAAAAGGCGATGCTTATCTTGCTGATCCGATTGTAGCCAAAGCACTAAATAAATTATTGATTTTACATGCGGATCATGAGCAAAACTGCTCGACTTCCACAGTTCGTCTCGTAGGCTCTTCTCATGCCAATCTATTTGCTTCCATTTCGGCAGGTATCAATGCGCTTTGGGGTCCATTGCACGGAGGCGCGAACCAGGAAGTGATCGAGATGTTAGAGGCAATTAAAGCCGATGGGGGTGATACTGCCAAATATGTGACCATGGCCAAAGATAAAAATTCAGGTTTCCGCCTGATGGGTTTTGGTCACCGGGTATACAAGAACTTTGATCCTCGCGCCAAAATCATAAAAGTGGCGGCAGATGATGTTTTGAAGGCATTAGGCGTGAATGATCCCGTATTATCCATTGCCCAACATTTAGAAGATGCCGCGCTTCATGACGACTATTTTGTCGCTCGTAAATTATATCCCAATGTGGATTTCTATTCAGGTATTATTTATCGCGCTTTAGGTATCCCTACAAACATGTTTACCGTGATGTTCGCCATCGGTCGCCTGCCAGGTTGGATCGCCCAATGGAAAGAACTGCGGACAAACAAGGAGCCTATTGGTCGTCCTCGTCAGATATATACAGGAGCCACCTTGCGGTCTTTTGTAGCTATTTCCGAGCGATAATTATCTGTAATTTTTTTAAGGCCTTCCTCATGGAGGGCTTTTTTTTGATTTAACCACTAATAATTCGATTTTCTATGCTGAAAAAACAGCTTAGGTTTCCATGCCTTCTATTTTTCAATCTTTTATTCCTTTTATTACCCGCTTTTGGCCAGCAACAAAAAGGAAAGGCTACGTATTATCACCAGCTTTTTTGGGGAAGAAAAACCGCCAATGGAGAAATTTATCATCCCTATAAATACACGGCGGCGCATAGGAATTTTCCAATGGGTACCTGGTTGGAACTCTATTTTCCCAAAACAGAAAAGAAGACCTTTGTCCGAATCAACGATCGAGGGCCCTTTCGAAAAGGCGCCATCCTCGATATCTCCATGGCCGCGGCGAAGGAGATTGGCCTAATTAAAGACGGTATCGCCATGGTTCATATTCGAATCATACCCAAGGCCGAAATCAGTGATTCCTTGATGAAGTCTTGGGCCATCCGAGATTCTTTATCAGTCGCCGAACATCCTAAGCCCCTTAAAAAAATGAAGAAAAAAGCCCGAAAGCGAAAAAAAAGAAGTCGATCTAGGGCAAAATAATTTCGATTCTACGGTTAATTTTACGCGCTTCCGCGGTAATTGCCTTCATTTTTGGTTTGCTATTGCCGAACGCAATGGTTTTTATCCGATCACTGGAAATCCCTTGATCGACCAAATACGTTTTTACCGAATTCGCACGTCTATCTGAAAGGCTAAGATTCGCCTGTGCATTTCCCACTTCGTCGGTATGTCCATGAATTTCAATGGATTTACTCGGATTTTGAAATAAATAAGAAACCAAATCCAATAAACATTGGGGAGTGACAAAGGGTAAATCTGATTTATTATTTTCAAATTGGATGTCTTCAAAATGCAGTTTTTGAAACTCGATGGGCGCTGGTTTGGTAATTAGGATTGGTGCCTGGATGATCGGAGGTTTTTTGAGCCAACAAAATTCGGGAATCTCAATCGATTGAATTTGAATATCCTGAACTTCATCAACAACTTTTCTGGATATAAAATAAGAATTCGGGTTTATACCTTCTGAAAAACCTGCGTCATTCGAAGGGCTATTGATTTCTTTAATGGCGACCGAAGCTGACCACACTTTCTCATCCCAGAGGCTTTGGTGAAAATCCAATCCGCCTTTTCCCCCTTTTTGATTGGTCGAAAAGACCAAAATCCCCCTTTCATCCATGAAATAAGGCCCTTGTTCATCTTCAGGACTATTAATTTGCTTGCCCAAATTTTTAGGTATGCCCCATTTTCCGTCTTCTGTTCGTTCGGTGAACCAAATATCTCGTTTTCCTTCGCCACCAGGTCGATCGGAGGAGAAGAATAATGTACTGCCATTTGAATTGAGTTGGGGTTGACCTTCCCAGTCATGCGAATTCACTAAATAGCCTAGGTTTTTAGGTCGGGTCCAAGAACCATCGACCCAGGTACATTCGTATAAATCACAGCCACCGAAGGAATTTGGATAGTCACAACCTGAAAAAATTAAATGAAGCCCATCCTTAGAAAGGGTAGGCGTACCTTCATTATTTTCTTGATTTAATTCCTCGATGGGCCTAGGGGATTCGAATTTTTCCCCATTCCAGGAAGCAACAAAAATTTCTTCATCTGATTTTACCCCTTTTCGAACCGTTAAGAAAAGTTCTTTTCGAGCAGCTGAATAAATCGGGAAGTATTGGGTTCTAAATACGTTCACCTCCTTGATGGGTGCGGAGTGAATAAGAATGCTATCCCCTGGAGAAAAAATGGTTAGGAAAGGGAAAAGCCATAATCCTATCATCGCTTACGGAATTTGTAAAAACTTATGCGTTTGAACGGAAATTTGCCAAGTTGGATTTTCCTTCACAAATGAAACAATTAATTCATTCATTTCCACCTGTTTAGACCATTCAGGTTGTAAATAATAATGGGCCTTCTTTGGGATTTTCTCCACAAATGTTTCCGCCCACGGAATATCTGATTTATGAAAAACCACGACTTTTAATTCATCCACCATGGAATATATCGCCGGATTCGGATCCTTGAATTTTTTAGGGGAAAAACAAATCCAATCCCAATGTCCCGTCAATGTCTCGCAAACTCCTGAAGTTTCGATGTGGGTTCTGAAGCCAGCCTCCTGTAATGCTTCGGTCAGTGGAAATAAATCATGCATCAAAGGTTCCCCGCCTGTGATGACCACTAGGCGGCCAGGATGCGCTGAGGCCTCCTGAACCAAGGTTTGAACGCTTTTTTTAGGGTGGGTGTCGGTGGGCCAACTTTCCTTCACATCACACCAATGACAGCCCACATCGCAACCGCCCAAGCGAATGAAATAGGCCGCATGTCCTTGGTATTTCCCTTCTCCTTGAATCGTGTAAAAAGATTCCATTACAGGGTATTCAAAAACATCTCTTTTTGCGACTGATTTTATATCTTTGACGATTGATTGCATAAGGACTTAAAATTCTAAGTAAAATTAAGGCTTGATTTGTAATTTAACTAATAAGAAATCGTTCTTCCTAGCAAGAAAGAATATTTATGCCAGCAGCTCGTTACTTTTTAATGGTCGTCACTTGTCTATTTTTATTGACAGGTTTGAGTAGTTGCTGGTCTGCACGTTGTCCTCGAACGACCTGTCGGGTGCGGGTGGAACATCGGCATGGGGATTTATATTATCGTCCGCGCGAAGCATGGTCTTGGATGTGGACACCTCGTTATCAGCATGTTCGGAATCCGAATACGCCCGTATACGCACAGAATAAAGCAAAAATTTGGAGACGAATTTTTAAACCAGGTACGCCTGTTACGCAAAAGAAAGCTCGATAATTCATGTCGCAACTGACCATCGGTTCCGGGGTTTTAAATCAAACGCCATTAGACTGGGAAGGAAATTTCCTTCGCATCGTTGCGCTTGTCGAAGAAGCCCAAAAATCCTCTGTGAAGCTTTTATGTTTGCCAGAATTATGTTTGACCGGATATGGCTGTGAGGATCAATTTTTAAGCCCTTTTACCTCTCAAAAAGCATGGGAATATACCTTAAAATTAAAGGCTTATTCGAAGGATATTGCATTTTTAGTGGGTTTACCCCTGCCTTTTGAAGGCGCTTTATATAATGTCGCGGCATGTATTTCAGGTGGAGAAATCGTAGCATTGATTCCCAAACAGCATTTAGCGGATGATGGAGTTCATTATGAACCGCGTTGGTTTAGCCCCTGGCCCGCCGGAAAAAGAGAAACACATCTGGGGATTCCCATCGGGGATTATCGGATCCAGATACATGAATGGATTTTGGGCGTGGAAATCTGTCAGGATGCATGGGAAGGCTCGCGTCGTCCCGCTCATGCGTTAGCCGACCGAGGAGTATCGATCATTTGTAATCCCACAGCTTCGCATTTTGCGTTTGGGAAGGCGAAGGTGCGTCAACAATTATCCCTCGAAGGTGCCGCCATTTGTCAAGGTGCCTATGTTTTTGCCAATTTATTGGGGAATGAATCTGGGCGGGTGATTTTCGACGGAGATGCCTATATCGTGCATGATGGCCAAATCTTGGCTCAAAATTCACGTTTTTCCTTTCAAGATCATCAATTAATCACCGCTCAAATAGATCTAGCTCCCATGTATTCATCTGAAGCAGATGTCGTGATTGCGAAGCCTTTTGAGATCACTGATTCAATTTCTAAGGAGCTCACAAAATCAGTTGAGGCCTGGGAGACTAATGCCGAATGCCTGAAAGAAGAAGAATTTGAACGCGTTGTTCGTTTGGGACTTTGGGATTATATGCGGAAATCGTATTCTAGGGGATTTGTCGTATCTCTTTCGGGAGGTGCGGATTCCTCCGCCATCGTGAGTTTATGTTTTTTAGCTTTGCAAGCGGCAGAAAAAGAATTGGGTTTTGAGGGGATCAAAAAACGTTTGGCCTATATTCCTTGGATTTCCGCTGTCACGCAGGTAGCTGATCTTCAAAAAAGACTTTTAACCACCTTATACCAAGGCACGGTTAATTCCTCCCTTCAAACCCGTTCCTCAGCGAAAGTCTTAGCGGACGGCATTGGAAGTACGCATTATGAATTAGAAATCGATGCGATCGTGGGTGAATATCGGGAGCTCATCGAACAGGCGATCGGTCGGGCTTTAACCTGGGAGCAGGATGATATTACTCTTCAAAACGTGCAATCGAGGGTTCGGAGCCCAAGTGCCTGGATGTTAGCTAATATCAACCAAGCCTTATTATTAGCTACCTCGAATCGTTCCGAAGCCAGTGTGGGATATGCCACGATGGATGGCGATACGTCGGGTTCTATTTCGCCGATTGCCGGGATTGATAAAAGTTTTTTACGTACTTGGTTAGCCTGGGCCGAAGCCAAAATTCCTGCTTTGCATCAAGTAAATTCCTTAGAGCCGAGTGCGGAATTAAGACCTTTGGCAACAAAGCAAGTAGATGAAGAGGATCTGATGCCCTATCCGATTTTAAATGCCTTAGAGCGCTGGGCTTTTTACGAGCGAAAAAGTCCTTCAGAATGCCAAGAGGTATTATTTTTGACTTATGGAGCTCATTTTTCCAAAGAAAAATTGTCCGAATTTGCCCATCGATTCTTTAGACTTTGGGCAAGAAACCAATGGAAACGCGAACGCTATGCGCCAGGTTTCCATGTAGATGAATATAGCTTAGATCCCAAATCCTGGCTACGCTTCCCAATTCTTTCCGCTGGATTAGAAAAAGATTTACCCCCTGTATGATGTTATTACTCGTAGATATAGGAAATACCGACATCGTGTTCGGTTTTTATTCCGAAAGTACCTGGCAAACGATTTTGCGAACTCCGACGCACCAGCCTTGGAGTCCTATAAAATTGCAAATGTGGCTTGTCAAGGAATTAAGTGAAAAAGGTTTAGTCCATTTACGTCCTGATTCGATCTTGATAAGTTCGGTGGTACCTTCTATTTTACCTCAAATTCAAAAGGGACTGGACATTTGGTCCGGTAAAAATGCCCGAATCATGGGCCCTAAAATCTATTCGAATTTAGCGATTCAAGTATTAAGTCCCGATGAAATTGGTTCAGATTTGGTGGCCAATTCCGTATACGCGCATGCGCATTACGATTCTGATGTGTTGATCGTCGACTTCGGCACGGCCCTGACCTTTACCTTATTAGGCGAGGATGGAAAGATGCAGGGAGTATCCATCGCGCCAGGACTAAAAACGGCTGTAAAATCGCTCTTTTCTCAAACGGCTCAATTACCCGAAGTTCCCCTCGAAATGCCGAATTCGGCCCTTGGTTTTGATACCGTATCCGCCATACAATCCGGAATTTTATGGGGATATGTGGGCATGGTGAAGGAAATGATTTTTCAAATCAAAGCCGAAAAAGGACCTCAGATTAAGGTATTGGCCACCGGTGGCTTGTCTTCGATTTTGACGCCTTTGGAATCTTCTTTTGATGAGGTGAATAAGTTAATTACCCTGGAAGGTTTACGCATCGTCTTACAGGATTTAGAAAAATAGTGATGAGCCCTAAAGAAAGAGGATATTTTTTTCCTGCCGAATGGCATCCGCATGTGGCCACGTGGATCACTTTTCCGCACAATGATCATTCATGGCAAGGGGATAAAATAGCCGATATGTACCCAGAATATTTTCAACTCATTCGTGTGATTTCGCAGGGTGAGGCAATCCACATTAATTGTCATTCGGCGGAATTAAAGGACTTTATTAGCTCTCAATTACCCCTATACCAAATCGACCCGAAACAAGTCACCTGTCACATTCGTCCCACGAATGATGCCTGGTGTCGTGATCATGGACCTGCTTTTTTAATTCATCAGGAGAATTCAAGTCGTTTATTGGTCGATTGGGGATACAATGCATGGGGAGGAAAATACCCGCCCTTTGACGATGATAATCGAATTCCTTTGGCCATCGCTCAGGAAATAGGCCTCGAATCTGTTTCGCCAGGGATTATTATGGAAGGTGGTTCGGTTGATTTCAATGGGGCAGGAACAGTCATAACAAGTAAATCTTGTTTATTAAATCGGAATCGAAATTCCCAGTTGACGCAAGAAGAAATCGAGCTTTATCTCTGTGATTATTATGGGGTTTCGCAGGTACTTTGGGTTTCGGATGGAATTGTCGGGGATGACACGGATGGACATATCGACGATACGGTTCGTTTTGTTAATGAAGACACGGTGATTTCCATGGTGGAGCCGAATCCCACGGATGATAATCATCTGGTTCTTCAGCAAAATCTAGAGGAATTGAAGGCCATGCGGCTAATAAATGGAAATCCTTTGAAAATTGTGGAAATCCCTATGCCAGATCCGGTGGTGATCGATGAATTTCGGGCGCCTGGTTCGTATGCGAATTTTTATATCTGTAATGCTGGGGTTTTAGTACCGACTTTTGATTGTCCGCAAGATGCTGTGGCATTGGAAATTCTAGGACAATTATTTCAGGATCGGCCCGTTATAGGTCTTTCTGCCTCCAAAATTATTTGGGGTCAGGGGAGTTTTCATTGTTTGACCCAACAAGAACCTAAGGGAAATTAATGCAATACCGAATTCTTGTCCTTTGCTTTTTAGGGATATTTTTTGCCTGTAAACGTCCTGTCACCAACCTAGCACAGGAAAAAATTCCGTTAGCGCCGAAAAAGCTTATCAAGCAGATTGAATTAGCCATGTCGGACATCCAGGGAATTGACATTCAAGAGCAATTAACGGGACATGATGAGTTATTATTGACCTATCAAATCGGCATCATCGAGCGAGATTCTTTGGTATATAGTAAAATGGCCACGGTTTATTTGGGAAATGCGAAACAAGGTCAGAAAATTCAATTAGATACGCTTTCTCGAGTAGCGGTGGAATTACATCCTGGGCAGGTTCTTGGGGTTCAAGTGGCACTTTGGGAAGTAGATGATTATCAAAAAACGCAGAAAGTACTGCGTCGAGTGAATCAAGTCGGTGGATTTTTACAAATCCCCATTTATATGATGGAATGGAGTTTCGTGAGTAATCCTTTGTCTTGGTTTTTATGGGGAAGTAGGATTGGGGCTTGGGGTTTGGATTGGTTGGCCCAGGTCGACCATAATGACTTATTAGGCGTTTCTGAAATCACGTGGGATTGGAACGATTTACCGGCCAACATGGCGACTCGGTACAAAAGGGGCAATTGGAAAGGAGGTAAAAGAGGTGTGAATGCATATATCTATTCTTTTGGGTACCAAATTAAGGTAAAGGATGTTTCGAAATAGGGTTTATTTCGATGAATATTCGTAATTTTAAAAGATTGTATGATGATGTTTAAAAAATATATTTTCGTTTTTCTTTTCGGGCTGCTTAGTGCTTTCAACGTATTGGCGCAAAGTCCTGTGCCTTTGCAGATTGGAACAATGAAAATTAGTGCGGAGGAGTTTGCTAAGGATTATCGTCGCTTATTAGAAAGTGATAGTATACGAGCAGATAACAAACAGAAGTTTTTATCGGCCTACATTGATTACCACATCAAAATATTAGCTGCCGAGGAGGAAAAAATTCCTAATTTACCTGGATTTCAGGATGAATATCAAAGTTTTCGGAAAGAATTAGCCTCTCCTTATTTGATTGACAATGAGAAAGTGGAGGCCCTGGTGAGGGAAGCCTATCAGCGGTTAAAATCTGAAAAACAGGTGGCACATATTTTGGTCCGCTTGCCCGCTAATCCGAGTCCGTCTGATACGCTTATTGCTTTTCAAAAGATTAATAATATTCAAAAGAAATTACAGGCAGGTGATGATTTTGCCATGACGGCGACTAAGTTTTCCGAAGATGAATTGTCGGCCGATAAGGGAGGCTTGATCGGTTATATCACAAGTTTACAAACACAATATGCCTTTGAAAATGCAGTTTATGCGCTAGAAAAGGGTCAAGTCTCAAAAATCGTTCGCACTGAAACGGGGTACCATTTGATTAAAATTTTGGAGGTGCGGCCGAATCAAGGGAAAATTCGCTTAGCGCATATTTTAATTTCTGCGGCGGTGAAGGCACCAACAGCCCTTCAGGTGGAGGCTAAAAATAAGATTGATTTAGTTCAAAAATATTTGGAAAAAGGAGAGGAGCCCTTTGAATTAATTTGTAAAAATTATTCGGAAGATCCCTATTCGAAAAGTCGGGGCGGTGAATTACGCCGCTGGTATTATTCCTCCGATTTATCTGAAGAATTACAGGATAAGTTATTTGGCTTACAACGTTTGGGTGATGTGACGCAACCTATTCGGACGAATTTGGGCTGGCAAATTTTTAAATTACTCGATAAAAAACCCTTATTAACTTATGAGGAGATGGCGGAATATTTACGCCAAAAAGTACTTACTGACAGCGAGCGAAGCGCCTTAATACGGAGTTCGTTTATGAAACGGGTTCGTGCAGAGAATAAGGTATCGATTGAGGAGGCAAATCGGAAAATAGCCTTAGAACGCTATTCGCAAGACCGTATTGGAAATGAGGCCTATTTGCAATTGCCCTTGTTTTCGATTGAAAACACCTCCTATTTGATCAAAGATTTTTATGCGTTTATTGTGGAACAGCAGCGTAAGAAATTAAAGGCTTTGGGTTATTTGCCCACGATTTCGGAAGCATTTTGGTTAGAGGAATATATAGATTTTAATACCCTTCAGGCGGAAGAAAGGCATTTGGAAACGAAATATCCTGCTTTTAAGGAACAAATGCAGGAGTTTTATGAGGGAAGTTTATTTAGTAAAATTACGGAGAAGGAGATTTATGATAAGTCTTTGGACTCATTGCGTCAACAAGCCTATTTTACCGCAAACACCTCTAAATTCACCCTGCCGAGTCGTTTGCAAGCCAAGGTGATTTCTGCTGATTCCCCCAAAACCTTAGCGGATGCGTTGGAATTAATCAGGAATCCTCCCTATCCCTTGAATAAGCGTTTTCCTGATTTGAATTTTGCTTTAGGTCAAAGTATGGTGCCTGCGGCGTCAACTAAAAATTTGCAAGAATTATTTATTCAGATGGCTAAGAATAAGGATTATATCCTAGAGATTTCGGGCCACCGGGATGCCAGTGAGGCGGATACGCTTGCTCAGGCGAGGATTTCGAAAGTACTTACTTATTTGACGAAAAAGGGGATTGGAATGTCTCGGATTATTGAAAAAGTAGAAGGAAATTTACGACCAGCCTCGAAAACAGATAAATCAAAAAATTCACGCATTACGTTTAAATTCTATTCGCATTCCATGGATGATGTGGTCAAACGCTTTAATTCCGTGAAGCCATTAAGTCTAGATGCATCGGAAGGTTTGTTTAAACGGGGAGAAAATGCGATCTTGGACAGTCTTAGCTGGGAACCAGGAAAAATGAATTTTGGATCACAAGGACGCTATATCTACGTGGACGTAAAAGAAGTCATTCCGGCTCGTTTAAAGACTTTTGAGGAATCTCGGAGTTCAATTATTCGGGATATACAGGCAGAATTGGAAAAATCGTGGCTTACACGTTTAAAAGAGCGTTTTCCTGTCGTTCGAAATGAGGAGGAATTGAATAAAATAATGCAATAGTTTATGAGGAATATGAAATTAAAAGGATTTTTATTGGGTGTTTTTGGATTGTTTCTATCGTTTGCTGCGTTTTCGCAGGAGGAGGCCAAACCGTCTTTATTAGATAAAATTATTGCTAAAATCGATAATCATTACATTTTGAAGTCAGAGATC
Source organism: uncultured Cytophagaceae bacterium (assembly GCA_903907745.1). Taxonomy (GTDB): domain Bacteria; phylum Bacteroidota; class Bacteroidia; order Cytophagales; family Spirosomataceae; genus Aquirufa. Next base: position 34,734 of record CAIVPF010000035.1, read on the forward strand.
GAGGCGCAGTACCAACAGTATTTAGCCAGTGGCCAAGCGAATTCGCCCGATCGTTGTCAAATCTTGGAAAGTTTGGTCGTTAATAAATTAATGTTAGCCAAAGCTGAAATCGATTCCGTGATTGTGGAAGACAAGCGGATTGAAATGGAATTAAATTCTAGGATGGACCAAATGGAACAGCAATATGGTTCGGCTAAAAATATCATTGAGGCCTTCGGTAAACCGATCTCAACGATGAAGGAAGAATTAAGAGCTTCCCTAAAAGAGCAATTGACCGGCCGTAAAATGCAAGATAAAATTACGGATGCGGTAACGATCACCCCGAAGGAAGTCGCTCAATTTTTCAATAAAATCCCAACGGATTCCTTGCCTTATTTGCCTGCCGAAGTGGAAGTGGGTCATATTGTTCGTTTAGCCCAACCGAACAAAAATCAAAAAGAGGAATTAATTAGTCGTTTGTTGGATTACCGCAGACGCATCGAAAAAGGCGAAAACTTTGAAGATTTGGCCAAATTATATTCGGAGGATTTAGGGAGTGGAAAACGTGGAGGTGATTTAGGATTTTCGAAAAGAGGGGCCATGGTGGCGCCATTTGAGGCAGCAGCGTTGAAGTTGAAACGCAATATGATGTCCGATGTCGTCGAAAGTGAATTTGGTTTTCACTTGATTCAGTTGCTAGATATTCGTGGACAGGAATACCATGCCCGTCATATTTTATTGCGCCCAGATTATCAAAAATTAGATCTCACAGACCCTACGAAATATTTAGATAGTATACGGATTTTGATTCAACGGGATTCCTTGAAATTTGATCGCGCCGCGCGTGATTTTTCTCAGGATAAAGCCACACAAGACGCAGGTGGCTTAATTATGGATATGAATACGAAGTCCTATCGGATTCCTTTTGATGGGACCATGGAACCTGGTTTGTATTTTTCCATCGATTCCATGAAGGTGGGAACCTTGTCTACACCGATTCCATACCGTACAGAAGATGGCCGCAGCGCTGTTCGCATCCTGTTTTTTAAGGCAAAACACCCGCCACATTTCGCGAATTTAAAGGATGATTATCAGAAAATTGCGAACATCGCGATTTCCCGGAAGAAAAATGACGCGATTGAAAAATGGTTTTTGAAGGCAAAGGAAGATGTGTTTATCTACATCGATGATGAGTATAAAAGTTGTAATACCTTAGGCACACAAACCGCTGAGAATAAAGAGTCTAGTCAGTAACCATGGAAGACGTTCGCTTAGCTGCCTCATTTTTTGAAGATGTTCAAAGGCTAAAAAAGGCCATTGCTTCGCGTGTCGTCGGTCAGGAAAAAACAATTGATTTATTATTAAACGCCTTGTTTTCGGGGGGTCATTGTTTGTTAGTCGGTGTTCCCGGCCTTGCCAAAACCCGCCTTGTTCAGACTTTGGCTGCCTTGGTGGATTTGGAATACAAACGAATTCAATTCACACCTGATTTAATGCCTTCTGATGTAATCGGGACAGAATTATTAGACCAAGATCGAAATTTTAAATTTAGTCGGGGACCTATTTTTGCGAATCTGATCCTCGCCGATGAAATCAATCGTACGCCCCCTAAAACCCAGTCGGCACTTTTGGAGGCGATGCAAGAAGAAACCGTTTCCGTGGCTGGAATAAGTTATGAATTGCCCAAGCCATTTTTCGTTTTAGCTACCCAAAATCCGATCGAACAGGAAGGAACTTATCCGCTCCCTGAAGCACAATTAGATCGATTTTTGTTCATGATTCAGCTGGATTATCCGAGTTTTGCCGAAGAGGTACAGTTGGTTCGGATGACTGAAAAAACGGCTTTATTAGAAACACAACAGGCTATTTTGCATGCCAATGTGCTAATGAATTATCAAGAATTAGTCAAACGAGTACCTGTTTCAGATTTAGTGGTGGAAACGGCGGTTCGATGGGTTCAACAAACGCGAGTCGGTCATGAAAATACCTCAGCCATTGCCAAAGAATTCATTACTTGGGGGGCTGGTCCTCGCGCTTCACAAAATTTAATTTTATCAGCTAAGTGCCATGCGCTCATGCACGGACGCTATTCACCGAATGTAGAAGATGTACGAGAAGTGGCGGTTCCAGTCCTTCAGCATCGTATAATACCTAATTACAAAGCGGATTCACAAGGCCTTAGCGCTGCGGATTTGATACGCCAATTGGTGCAAGATTAAATGGCCACAGGCGCTTTAATGCCCGGATAAGGGTCGTAATTCTCCAGCGTGAAATCTTCGTAGGTAAACTCAAAAATGTCTTTAACGTTCGGATTAATCTTCATCGTAGGTAATGGCCGAGGCGTTCTGCTTAATTGCAATTCGACCTGTTCCATGTGATTGCTATATAAATGCGTATCGCCACCGGTCCAAACGAAGTCACCAAGGCCTAAATCACATACCTGAGCCACCATCATGGTCAATAGCGCATAACTTGCGATGTTAAACGGAACGCCTAAAAATACATCAGCGGAGCGCTGGTATAACTGACAGGATAATTTCCCATCGGCTACATAAAATTGGAAAAACGCATGACAAGGCATCAAAGCCATTTTGGGTAATTCTGCTACGTTCCAGGCACTGACGATGATACGTCGGGAATCTGGATTCGTTTTTAGGGTATGAATCACATCTTTGATTTGGTCGATGACCTGTCCATCGGGACCTTCCCAAGTCCTCCATTGCTTGCCATAAACCGGGCCTAAATCCCCGTTTTCGTTCGCCCATTCATCCCAAATGCTGACATTGTTTTCCTTCAAATAGGCGATATTCGTTTCCCCTTTTAAAAACCACAATAATTCATAGATGATGGATTTTAAATGCGTTTTTTTGGTGGTAACCAATGGAAAACCTTCGGCTAAATTAAAGCGCATTTGATACCCAAAAACACTGGTGGTTCCCGTTCCTGTACGATCAGATTTAAAGGTGCCCTGTGTTTTGATGTGGCTTAAAAGGTCGAGATATGCTTGCATATTAGGCGATAAAAGGAGTGTCGTTAAGGAGTAAAGTGTGGGTGATGAGGGAACTTGGTTCCAATTGGGCTGTCGCCGAGCAATATTTTTCCATGGACATTTGAATCGCCCTCAGCGCTTTTGATCCATCGATTTGGCCCTTTAATTCGAATTGAATATGGATGGTACGAAAGGGTGTTTTTTCTGTTCCTTCGATTTTCTCACGAGTTCCCGAGAGGCGTATTTGAAAATCTTCGATGATTTGACGTTGTTTTTTCAAAATCAAAATCACGTCTATCGCTGTACAGCCTCCCAATCCCATCAAGAGTAATTCCATCGGCCGAGCACCTGCATTATGGCCACCGATTCCCTCGGCGGCATCGATGTGTACCGGCACGGGCGAACTCCCAAGTGCTTCAAAGTGGAAATCTTGATCGATACGTTTTAAAACTACTTCCATGTTATTTGAGGGAATTGGATGAGATGTCATGATGCCAAATTTCGACACCCTTTTCATCGTTTAGCACGATGCGCAATTTACGATCTTTTAAAGGTCCTGACACGGATATGGTCGAAAAGGCCCGTTTTTGCGTCATGGTGCCCGCTACTAAAACTTCGTTGGCATCTAATTTATGCGGAACGGCTGGACCAGCGGTCATCGGTGAAACGGTTAAATCAAATAGGGGATAAGTTCCCGGTCTTTCTAATTTCCAAAGGCTAGACGTATGCCGGTCGCCCGAAAGAAACACGACACCAGGGATTTTCCGATTTGTGATTTCTTTTAATAATTGATTCCGCTCTTGATCATAATTGGCCATATTTTCGAAGATTTTGGCCGGGTTTAATACCTGTCCGCCATTAACGACGATTTTGAAACTAGCCCGACTACTCGTCAGGGCATCCAATAACCAATTCATTTGTTTTTGCCCAAAATAATCTTTTGCCGGATCATTTAGGTCATTGGGAGCTTTGAACCAGCGATCGTCCATGAGGAAAAATTCCACATCCGACCAGGTAAATTGGCCCGTCATCGCTTCATTCGGAAACACAAAATTTGGATTTCCCCAATACAATTTAAATAATTCGAGGGCCGTATGTTTTAATACAAAAGAGCGATCGGCGTCATTCGGACCATAATCATGGTCATCCCAAATCGCGTAATGGTGCGTGTTTGCCAATAATGGCTGCAAAGATGCCTGACTACGCGTGTGGTCATTGCGATGCATCATGCCCGTGCGAGTATTCCAATCAGGTTCGCGATAATAGAAATTATCCCCACCCCAAAGCATAAAATCGGGTTTTTTGGCATAAATGGCTTGATAAATTTCATCGGCGCCGCCATAAGGTCGGCCGGGGCGGTCGGTTGCTTCTTCGTTGATATAATTACAAGACCCAAAGGCAAAACTAAAATCGGGTGGATCATTTCGGTATTGCCACAGGCTTTGGCTTTGAAATTCCAAGGGATAGGCAAAATTCATTTTTTTACCGTCGATCCATACCTCATATTCGTATTTCTTGCCCATGCTGACTTGGTCGGCGATGGCCTTGGCGATGAATCCTTGTGATTTTTGCGTCTGAATGGGATCTGTTTTCAGGATTGCTTGGGTTGATTTTTGCCCTTTCTCCCAGTAACTGATTTCTACCTTCGCCGCTTTTTGCGTTTGGACCCAAATCAGCACTTCTTTCATTTCGGAATAGCCAAGCATGGGACCACTTTTGATTTGACCGAATAGGCTTCCAAGGGATAGAAAGCAAAGAAATGTGAACAAGTATTTCATAAGATGATCATTTAAAAGCTATCTTTGTCGCTTAATTTAAAACCCATGGCTTATTATTCCATTCAAGGTATTCCATTGACATCGCTAGCTAAGGAGTTTGCTACACCCTTATATGTGTATGATGCCGACAAAATTAGGGAAAAAATTTCAGTTCTTAGAAGCTCTTTTCAAGGTTTTCCTTTGTCGATTAAATATGCCTGTAAAGCAAATACCAATCTAGCCATTTTGCGGCTCATGCTTGCGAATAAGGTTGATTTGGATGTGGTGTCTCCCCAAGAATTGGAATTAGGATTAATGGCCGGGTATGAAGGTTCTCAAATCACTTTTACGCCTAGTGGGGTTGATTTTTCTGAAATCGAGTTTGCGGTCTCCAAAGGGGCCATGGTGAATTTAGATAATTTGTCTGTGCTCGAGAAATTTGGTCAGGCTTATGGGAATTCAGTTTCATGCCTTATTCGCATTAAACCCCATGTATTTGGTGGCGGAAATGCAAAAATCATGACGGCGCATCCGGAATCTAAATTTGGAATTTCCATTCATCAAAAGGAGGAAATTCTAGCAATTGTCCAGCGATATGGGATTCAGGTCTCTGGTTTGCATCAGCATACTGGCTCTGATATCAAAGACGGAAAGACGTTCCAACAAGCCGCCTCTGCACTCTTTGATTTTGCAAAGGATTTCAAGGATTTGGAAATCATCGACTTAGGCGGTGGTTTTAAAGTACCTTATTCTCCCGAAGACCCGGGCGTGGATATGCAGGAGGTAGGAGGATTAATGAGTCGGGCCTTTTTAGATTTTTGCGCAAGCTACGGTCGGCCCTTGCGGCTTTGGATCGAACCGGGGAAATTTTTGGTTTCCGAGGCTGGGACTTTTTTGGCCCAGGCCACTGTGGTGAAAAAAGACCCTATAAAGACCTTTTTGGGGATAAATACGGGGTTAAATCACCTTATTCGGCCCATGATGTATGGATCCTATCATTACATCTTCAATGCATCGAATACGAATTCATCTGAGCAGGAAAATTATCGGATTGTAGGAAATATCTGCGAAACAGATACTTTTTCCTTTGATTACGATGGCAACCAAAACGAGCGGATGTTAAATAAGGTCCAAGAAGGCGACGTCATCGCCCTTGCCAATGCCGGCGCCTACGGATTTACTATGGCCTCCCACTATAATTCAAGATTTCTGCCAGCGGAAGTACTCATTGATCAAGGCAAAGCCGTTATCATTCGGAAGAGAGAGACATTGGATGATTTAACTAGAAACCAAGTTTTTTAGGTAATTGGTATCAGGTAATAGGTAATAGGTATCAGGTAATAGGTAATAAGTAATAGGTAATAAGTAATAGGTACCAGGTATAAAGTAATAGGTACCAGGTATAAAGTAATAGGTATCAAGTAAGATGTATTACCTATTACTTATTACCTATTACCTGATACCTATTTACCTAATAAAGCACCCAAGTATCCTTAGAGCCCCCTCCTTGGGAGGAATTAACCACGAGCGAATCCTTTCGTAAGGCGACCCTAGTCAATCCCCCTGGCATCACATTTACGCCGTCGCCATATAAAATATAGGGTCTCAAGTCCACGTGGCGGCCTTCGGCATGATCGTCGATCAGGCAAGGCACACGGGAAAGCGAAATGGTGGGTTGGGCGATGTAATTCCGTGGATTCGCCACGATGTATTTTTTGAATTTTTCTTGTTCTTCTTTGGTGGATTTCGGGCCGATCAGCATTCCATAACCGCCCGCCTCATTCGCTTCTTTTACCACCAAATCAGCAATATTTTCCAAGACATATTTCATGTCATCCGCCTCGCTACAAATATAGGTTTTGACATTAGGGATGATCGGATCTTCGCCTAAATAATATTTGATAATTCGAGGTACATAGGCATAAATCACTTTATCGTCCGCTACGCCTGTTCCCGGGGCATTTGCGATGGCCACTTTACCGTTTTTATAGACCTCGAAAATACCTGGTATCCCGATTAATGAATCAGGGTTGAAGGTATTGGGGTCTAAAAAAGTATCGTCGATCCGGCGATAAATCACGTCCACGATTTGGAAGCCTTTGGTCGTACGCATTTTGACATAGCCTTCATGAACGACTAAATCGCGGGCGTCGACTAATTCCACGCCCATTTGTTGGGCTAAATAGGAATGCTCAAAATACGCTGAATTATAGATTCCGGGCGTCAACACCACCACGGTAGGTTCCGGCCTGTCGCTGATGAAGCGAAGCATTTCCAGTAATTTATGTGGGTAATCCGAAATAGGCCGAATTTGTGTTTTTGCCACAACTTCCGGGAAGGTTTGTTTTAATAATTCCCGATTTTCCATCATGTAGGAAACGCCCGATGGACAACGTAAATTATCTTCCAAAATCATATATTCACCATCATTCCCCCGGATCAGGTCAGTTCCGGTGATGTGAATCCAAATGTTTTTAGGAGGTTTAATACCCATGCAAGGTTCCAAGAAATTTTTGGAGGAATAGATAACTTCCCGGGGAATGATTCCGTCTTTGATGATTTTTTGATCAGAATATATATCGGCCAAAAATAAGTTCAAAGCGGTAATTCGTTGGATCAAGCCTTTCTCCATCTTTTCCCATTCCTGCGCATGCACGATGCGGGGGATGATATCCACGGGCATAATACGTTCGGTTCCTTCGTTTTCAGAATAGACGTCGAAGGTTATGCCCATCGCCATTAAAGCGCGTTCGGCGGAAATTTGACGCCTTTGAAATTCCACTTTGGTTAATTGTTCAACGCGATCTTTAAAATGCTGATAACCCGGTCTTATGTCACCTGAGGGCGTAAACATTTCATCATAGAATCCTTCGTTATCGTATTTTTCAAATGAAAAGTTCATAGGCTAATTTGAATTATTGCTTGATAGTCATTTAATTTAAAATTTTATTTATCAAATGATTTTTAAAAGCGTTACTATTTTTTAATTTTTCCAAAATAGGTCTTTTTTATATTGGAAATTTACTATTTCCGATGAATTTTGATTGTATTTTTGCGCCATGATTTTATTGAATTTCTTGTATTATGAAAGTCCCATTGGGATCATTCGGGTGGAATACTCGGATGCCGGGATGCATCGATTGGAATTTACCATCACGATGGGTGAAAATCACTGCGATAATAAACGCATGGAAGGCTTAATCTTAGCGGATTTGAATGCTTATTTTAAGGATTCAACTTATCGGTGGGAATGCCCGATCGCGCTGCCTTTAGGAACTGATTTTCAAGAAAAAGTGTGGTTGGCCCTTCGGATGATTCCAGCCGGCGAAACGCGGTTTTATCAAGAAATCGCCCAATTGATCGGTCAACCCAAAGCCGCACAGGCCGTCGGTCATGCCAATGCGCAGAATCCTGTCCTTTTACGAATTCCATGCCACCGAGTGATCGGTTCGGATGGCGCTATGACGGGCTATGCGGGGGAATTGTGGCGAAAGGAGTGGTTGTTAAATCATGAAGGATATGAAGGAGTAAACCAACAAATGACCCTGTTCGCCGATGGAGAATGATCAAATCGTCGATGCGCTCGAATTACTCATCAAATTATGGGACGTGCATGGCATCAATGAATTTAAAAGTAAAAACCTAAGTTTTGCCGCGCGCGCCTTAGATAAATTCCCTGGCCGAATATCGAATCTCTCAGAATCTGAATTATATGCCATTCCGGGTGTAGGAAAGGTGGTTATTCAAATCATTCAGGACATAGCCCAAACAGGAACTTGTCCGGATTTAGATGGGATGATTGAACAAAGCCCACCGGGTATTTTGGATTTATTGAAGGTCAAAGGTTTAGGTCCTAAGAAAGTAGGTCTTGTGTGGAAGGAATTGGGGATTACGGAATTGGATGATTTATTGGCTGCCTGCGAAAGTGGTCAATTGGAACAACTCAAAGGTTTCGGAAAATCAGTTCAAGAAAATGTCCGCACCTATATTTTATTCCTTCAGGAAAATCGCAAAAAAATGCGGATCAACAAGGCGGAAGATTTAAGTAATTTCTTGCTTGAATTATTAAGTCCTGCCTTTGCTCACATCGAGATATCAGGCGAATTAGCACGCGATTGTGAGGTAATCAGCACCTTGGTCTTTGTGGCCCAAACCGCGGACATGTTTGGCAGTCAATCAGTCATCGAGGCGATTGAGGGTTTTCAAACGGATTTCAAACAAAGTTCCCCTTTCACCTGGCGAGGGAATTATGAAGGACATTTGATCCCCATCGAAATTCATTTGGTGGATGCCTCGCAATTCAAAATGGCCGTGTTCCAATATTCGGCTCATCCAGAACATTTAGGTCTTTTGAATTTCTATAAATTAAAAAACCTCAGCTCTGCGGAGGAGGTATATGAAACCCAACAATTACCCTATATCATTCCCGCCATGCGGGAAGGTCTGCAGGAATTTTCATGGAGTGAGACCTATAGCCCCGCGGATTTGGTGAAAATGTCAGATTTGCAGGGTTGCCTGCATAATCATTCGACCTATTCGGATGGTAAAAATACGCTTTTAGAGATGGCAGAGGCTTGTCGGGCCATGGGTCTTTCTTATTTTGGCATCGCGGATCATTCCCAATATGCGGCCTATGCGGGAGGATTGAAGGAGGAGGATGTGATGCGTCAACATGCCGAAATAGACGCTTTAAATAAAAATTGGACTGATTTTACCATTTTGAAAGGTATCGAAGCCGATATTTTGCCGGATGGTTCCTTGGATTACAATGATCGGATATTAGCTAGTTTTGATTATGTGGTGGCCTCGGTCCATGCACAATTGGTCATGGATTTAGATCGGGCGATGGGTCGCTTGATTAAGGCCATTGAAAATCCTTACACGTCTATTTTAGGTCATCCGACGGGTCGACTTTTACTCAGTCGGCCAGGTTATCCCATCGATACGCTGAAGATAGTAGACGCTTGTAAGGCAAATGGGGTTTCCATTGAATTAAATGCGAGTCCATATCGCTTGGATTTGGATTGGCGACATGTATATGCGGCGATGGAAAAGGGGGTTTTTGTTTCGGTAAATCCAGATGCACATAAGATTATTGGTTTACAAGATATGGAATATGGGGTCCGGGTGGGTCGAAAAGGGGGATTGTTGAAATCATTGACCTTGAATGCCTTAGCTTTACCAGATTTGAAAGCTTTTTTTGCTAAAAAATAAGCGGAAGCACGTACCTTTGTCGCTTCGCTTGAACATACAGAGATGAATAATTTAACTTTTGCCGTAGGCGGTGATCATGCCGGATTTGATTACAAAGATTCTTTAATTCAGTTTCTACAGGAATTACAAATCCATGTCAAAGATTGTGGAACTTATTCTGCGGATTCCGTAGATTATCCAGATTTTGCACATCCCGTGGCGGCTGCGGTGGAATCTGGGGAAGTGAATTTTGGTTTATTACTCTGCGGAAGTGCCAATGGGGTCGCGATTACGGCCAATAAGCATCAAGGAATTCGGGCAGGTTTAGCTTGGAATGTGGAAGTGGCGAAATTAGTGCGTCAACATAACAATGCCAACGTCCTTTGTCTCCCCGTACGTTTTATCTCCTTAGACGAAGCAAAAGCATGTTTGAAGGCTTTTATTGAAACCGATTTTGAAGGTGGACGTCATCAGGGACGCGTGAATAAAATCGCTTGCGTTTAATTTTCCCGCTTATATAAATTAGGTCCAACTAAATGATAATCCTTCGTCCAATCTGGTAAATAGGGACTTATGCGATTGAAATTTTGTTCTGGGTCATAAATGTAGCTAGGTTTTACCCGGCTCAAATAATCCTGTAAAATTACGATGGTTTTATATTGATCTATTTCGGAAAAAAGCGATTTAGAAAGGTCCCAATTGACGAAAGGGCCGACCATTTCATTTTGTTGATACTCCTCTAATTGTGGTCCCAATACCAATAGCTTTTGATTCGAAAGACCTAATTTCGCTTTTTCTAGGCGTTGGGCACCCTGCTGATTCCACTCGGTTTTTAAACTGAAAAATAAGCTGGCCAATATCACCCAAATCAGTAATTCTTTTTTCCAATAGCCCCGGTATAAATAACAAAGATTGAGGGCAAAATAGGCCAAAGACGGTAATAGAAAAACCATATGGATTACTTTCAAAGAGGGAACTGTAAATAAGGTGAGCAGGCAGGTGAATAGCCAGATCAAGTTAGTTTGTTGGGCCTTCTGCGCATTTGAACGTATTTTATTGCTTCGAATCACTTGATACAGTCCGACTAAACCGAAGAATAGGCAAGGGCCGAAACCTAAAGCCAAAGATTTGATGTCGATGTTGGATGGAATTTGAAATCGGAAGGACGAATTCCGGTAAACTTCAAGGAAATTTGCCAAATTTCCTTGGTAAGAAAAGACCATTCCTGCGCTTATCAGGATGATGATGAAGCCGATGCCAAGGAGTAAAATTTGACGAATGCTTATACTCGAATAAAATAGTAAACTTAACATCGCCCAAAAAATAAATAAGGAATAACTCAAATAGCATAAACTGGCGATTCCGATAAATAAACCGATGAGGAAAACGCGGTCATTGACTTGCAAGGTACTTTGCTGCGCCATAATTTCACGCCAGGCCAATAATAAAAAAGTGAGTCCTAAAATGGCACCATTGGGAACGAATAATTCGAATGAACTATGTAAAAAAACGAGGTAAATGAAAAAGGGTAAATTGCCCAATGGAGGCATGAGGTCGTAGCGTGAGATGGTACTTTGAAAAACATAGGCTTGAAAAAAAACAACAGCGAGGTTAATCGGGGCATTCCAAAAAAAGGAAATTGAAAAAAAATCCAATACTTGGAAAAAATTAGCCGTTAGCGGTCCCGTATTGTCGCGAATATCTTGGTATAAACGATAGCCTTTGTTCAAATTTTGTCCAATCAGGTAGTTTTTGAATTCCCAAATAAATGGCGCTACGTCTGCCTGGGCATAGCTCAAAATAGCTAGGCTAACTCCAATAAGGAGAAAAAGGAATGCAGAGCTCGACTTGTAAGATAAAAATTGAAACATATTTCTCTTTTGGAATTACTAAATTACGGTGATTCCAATTATTATTGTGAAATTTGTTGGATTTTTGAGAAGAAACGAATCGGAGCAATTATGGAAAGTAAGCGTCAACAAAAATACGGAAGACAAATTCAAAAGGATTTAAGTGATATCTTTCAAAAGGAATGCAAAGAGATTTTTGGCCAAGGGATGGTCACCATTACCGATGTTAAAATCAGTCCTGACCTTTCAGCGGCGCGTTGTTATTTAAGTTTTTTATTAGTAGACAATCCGCAGCGCATCATGGATGAGCTGGAGTATAAAAATAAAATGGTTCGCAATGCCTTGGCGAATCGCATCCGTAAACAGGTTCGAATCATACCGACCTTGTCTTTCTTTTTGGATGATACAGCTGCTTATGCGGCTAAAATTGAGGCTTTGTTTGAAGGTTTGGTGATTCCACCAGCCCCCTTATCTGATTCTGAAGACGAAGATTAAATTTTTAAGACCTTGAACGTACCCTTATTTATTGCGAAAAGATATTTTGGGTCTAAAAAGAAGGCGAGTTTTATCACCTTGATTTCGCGTATTTCCATGGTAGGCGTGGGCGTGGAGGTGATGGCGCTTATTTTGATATTGTCCGTATTTAATGGCCTGGAAGATTTTCAGAAAGGGATTTTTAAAACCTATGATCCCGACATTAAAATCGTACAATCGGACGTTTCCCGTATTCAGCTTAGTCCAGATAAATTAGCCCAAATTCAGCGTATTCCGGGAATTCAACATATACATCCGGTTCTCGAAGATCAAGCCTTAATTCGTTATGGTAAAAAACAATTAGTTGTTAAATTCAAAGGCGTCGATTCTACGTTCCTCGCCTCAGGTCGATTAAAAAAACAGGTTGTCGAAGGCGATTATTTTTTACAAGAAGGCGATCAATCCTTTGGTTTGGTAGGAATAGGCGTGTTTTTAAGTATGGGAATGAGTTTTGAAAATACGCTTGAGCCCATCGAGGCCTGGTATCCGGATCATCGTTCTTTGAAAAATTTCTCGATTCGCGAGGAATCCATTCGGAGTAATTTGTTTTTCCCTTCGGGGGTCTTAGAGGTGGAACAGAATTTTGATAATCAAACCATTGTAGTTCCTTTGAAATGGATGAATGATTTAGTCGGGGCGGAAGGGAAATTATCGGCCTATGAGATCATGGTAAGCCCAGGGATGGATGAACGTACGGTGCAGGATCAATTGAAAAAATCATTAGGTGCTCGTTATCAAGTGCAAACACGGGATGAGCAGCATGCGATGTTACTTCGAGCGATCAAAATCGAAAAACTTTTTGTGTTTTTGATTATGGCCTTTGTGATGGGGATAGCTTCTTTTACGTTGTTTTATGCGCTTTCCTTGTTGGTGATCGAGAAAAGAAAAGATTTAAAGACTTTATTGGCGCTTGGCATAAGTCCGAAGCAATTATTCAATTTATTTATGTGGGTCGGATTTTTAATCAGCTTTTCAGGTGCTTGTTTGGGAATGCTGTTGGGTTTCGCATTGGGTTGGGGACAGCAGCGATTCGGTTGGATTGGCCTTGGCATTGAAAATGCGCTCATAGATGCCTATCCCATCAAAATGGAGCTGATGGATTTTATTTGGACAGCTTTAGTTGTCATGATGGTCACCACCCTAGCTTCCGTGTTTCCGGCCAGAAAAGCCGTCCAAATGACCTTTCGGGCTAAGCAGGGGGATTAAATTCACCTTCCCACTTCGAAACAACACAAGTCGCCACACCATTTCCAGCCACTGAAGTCACCGTTCTACCCATATCTAAAAATGGGTCCACACCTAATAAAAGTGCGATTCCTTCCGCGGGCAAATTAAACATGGTAAGCGTTCCGGCAATGATCACCAAGGAGGCCCGTGGCACGCCCGCAATCCCTTTGGATGTAATCATGAGGGTTAATAGCATGGTGATTTGTTGCTCTAAACTCAAGTGCACACCATAGGCCTGGGCGATAAATCCCGTAGCGAAGGTCATGTACAACATCGACCCATCTAAATTAAAGCTATAGCCGAGCGGTAGAACAAAGCCGACAATCCGCCTGCTGCAACCAAATCTCTCCAATGCCGCAATCGTTTGAGGGAATGAAGCCTCTGAACTGGCTGTGGAGAAAGAAATCAATAAGGCCTCCTTTAATTCTTTTAATAATTTCCAATATGGAATGCCATTGAATATACAAATGAGCCATAAAATCACCACGGTGAAAAACAATAAGCCCCCTAAAAAGCAAATCATTAAATAGCCATAGGAGATTAAAATAGTTAGGCCTTTGTTGGCAACAACCGTGGTCATCGCCGCAAATACCGCATAAGGGGCCACTTCCATCACATAATTCACCATTTTGAATACGACCTCGGCTAAATTTTCAATCACATGAATGAGCTTTTTGCCAGTTTCGCCAATCGCCCCTAAGGCCACCCCAAAAAACAAGGAAAAAATAACAATTTGAAGGATTTCATTGTCTGCTAAGGCTTTGAAAAAACTGTCAGGAAAAATGTGCAGAATGAAATCTTCTAAGGATTTGGTTTTCGAGCCGTCGATGCCCGTTTCGGTTCCCGCGGCGGGTTTAGGCCAACTTTGTAAACTCCCCGGCTTCGTCACATTCACTACCACCAATCCGGTTACTAATGATAATATGGTTGCAAAGTAAAAATAGCCGATGGTTTTTATGCCGATTCGGCCAACCGCCTTGAAATCACCTAATTTCGCAATCCCAACCACTAAGGTGCAAAACACCAAGGGCCCCACGATCATTTTGATCAGACGTAAAAATATCTTGGAAACGACTTGAACCTTTGTGGCTAAATCATGACTCACTTCAGGCGTGAAATTTAGGAAAAAAATCTCCCCTAAAATGAGACCTAGAATGAATCCGATGATGATTTTATTGGTAAGACTTAGTTTCATGGTTTAGATATTTTTTATAAAAAGGTTTTCGATAAAGCATCATTCCCCATAACATCGGGAATAATAGGTAGTCCAAAATAATAAATTTAGTTTGATATGTCACAAAATCTTCCACGATACAGGTTTTTTCACTCACCGAAATGATTGAATGCACATGTTTCCATGATTGAATGCCAAAGGGGACAATTCGGCCTTCGTCGATAAAATATATTTTTTCAGCTGTTTCTTGGGATTCCGTTATGTGGGATGTCCACAAAATTTTCATGCCGAATACCTGGATTTCTAATTCGACTTCATCGCCTCGTAGGCAACCGTCGAATCGACGAATATGAACCTTCGGAAATGGCGGTGAAATTTTAAGTAAGAGGGATTTGTCAAATTGGGCCCAAACATCCCTCATGCTGGCAGAAACTGGGGTTTGGATTTTGAATTGAGGCATTAAAGGGCACTTATTATTTTAATGATACCGCTTAAAATTGCTTTTATGCCCATTAAAATGTATTTGGACCACTCGATCGAGGAATCCTTTTGTTCCTTGCTCGCTTCTGATGGAGAACCTTCCGCGTTTACATTTTTGGATTGAAGCGCGAGACTTTGTTTTTGAGCGCGCAGAACAGAATCTTGTTGGGATATGGTAAATTTCGGTCTGAAAACCGAATATTCAATTAAGCCAAAGCTACTTAAAAAAAGAAAGGAAACGAGTGCAAAAATGATGATTTTAGATTTCATTATTTGATCTTTTGTTGGGCGGATTCTATTTTTTTTGTTTGGTCAATGATGGCCTGTTCGCTGGCTTTTTGATCTAATTTATTTTGTTCTTGGTTGGCTAAAATCTTTTCCTTTTCGACTTTAGTTTCTTCTAACTTCTTGACTAACAAATCAGTTTGTCTTTTGTTTGAATCTAATTCCCGGATATGGCGCTCAGCTAATCGTTCTTGTTTGATTTTTGTCTTTTTTAATTCGGCTAATTTCGCTTCCTCGATCCGGACATTTTCTTCTAGGCTGAGGCTTTGAAGGAATTCTTCTACCCATTCAGTGGCCTCTCGATATTTGTTATGCCCCGTTTGAATAAATGAATCGGGTCCCGTGGCGATGGAAATGAAAAGTTTGACTTTGTCTTTATCTTCTGTAATGATGGACGTTAAAGCGACTGGGTCATTTGAAATGGTAGGAATCTTAGCTTTTAAAACTACGATGGAACCAGCCCGACCACTTTCCACGGTGCCCGCTTTTTTTAAGAATTCTTTCCAAGCTATGCTGGAAATTCGTTCCTCAGAGGGTAAATAGGTGTAAAATCCTTGTTTTTTGGTTTTTTCAATTTCCGCGGTTCCCGAAAATATTTGGGAATGTGCGCTAAGGCTGGCGAATAGACAAATCAAACCGAAAAATAAGCATTTCATAGGCATTTGGGTTGATGAATTTCAAAATTAATCAAAAATCACGATTAAAATTGCATTTTTCTGTAATCGCTATTTCCATTTTTTGAAGATGATTTTGATAGGCGAAAAGGTAAATAGATCCGCCATCTTTCAATTTTATTTTTTTGCGAATTTCTTCGGGTTTTAAAGGAAAATTTCGGGTATGAATATGGGCTTGTCGACCCGGAATTTGTTCTCCAATCCATTGACTATCAAAAGGTCCTTTGGCGATCACCCGATAGGATTTTCCGGGGGCCTCTTCGATGGCCTGTTCTGAGGTATATAAATGGGTGTTTATGTGTAATTTTTGAAATCCCAATGATTGGATGGATTTAAAGAATCCAGCTTTTAAAATACCTGGGTGCGCTTCGAAGATGAAATTTTTGAGTTCTCCGATGGAATTTTGGAGTGATTTTTCTGTAGCGAGATCTCCGACAAATAGCTTTCTAGGTTCAGGATGTAATTCAATTACCTGGATCTTAGGCTCCAGACTTGCCTGCTTTGATTTAAGGAAAAGCAATTCTTTGACCTCGTTTTTCATACAAATCACCCAAACCTGATCCACGCCTTCTAATTCTTTGATGGCCCTTTCGATATCTAACAAAGGACTTGTTTTGATTAATAATTGCGTATCTCCCTGAATGAAAGGTAAAAATTCGAGGGCATTGGGCTCACAGTCTTTAAATAAAAGTACTTTATCACCTTTCGTGTTTCGTCTGGCTGGATCTAGGTAGATAAAATCAAAGGCTTGGGGATTTGATTTTAGATAGGCAAGGCTGTCCCCATGAACATGGTCGATGTTTGTCAATCCCAATACCGAATGATTATGAGCGGTGATGGCTTGTAAATCGGTTTGCCTCTCTACATAAACCACCTGCGACGCTTTTTTCGCAAAAGCGGCAGCGTCCACGCCCATACCGCCGCTCGCGTCGAGCACATTTCCATGTACGAGATTAGCTTTAAAGGCTGCCGTCGCTTCCGATGAGGCTTGTTCCAAAGAAATGCTGGCAGGGAAATAGAGGCTTGGATGACTGGTCCAGGTTGGTAATTTTTGATTTAATTTTTGCCGCGCCTGAATCTGTGAAGCGAGTAGGCTGACGTTTAAAGAAGGATATTTTTTTCCTGATAAAGCGATTTGATGAGGATCCTGGTCCGCATGTGCTTGGATGAAATTCTGTTCCTCTTGGCTTAACATGTCACAAAAATAGCGAAAGTATGGATTAACTATTATTTTTAATTAAATTCAATCTTCAAAATAAAAACAGCTCATGGCCATTTATAATTTACAGGTTAATACAAAAAAACATCGCGTGGATGTCGATAGTGACACCCCGCTTTTATGGGTAATTCGGGATGAAATTGGATATAAAGGAACAAAATTTGGATGTGGTATGGGCCTCTGTGGCGCCTGCACCGTTTTATTAAATGGGCAAGCCATTCGCTCGTGTTCTACGCCTGTTTCTTCGTTAAAAGCAGGCGATAAAGTACTAACGATCGAAGGACTCTCTGCGGATGTGACGCATCCTGTGCAAAAAGCCTGGATCGAGGCGCAAGTTCCTCAGTGTGGCTATTGCCAATCGGGTCAAGTCTTAGCCGCTGCTGCTTTATTAGCTACGAATTCGAATCCTAGTGATGCGGAAATCGACATGGCCATGGCGGGTAATATTTGTCGCTGCGGAACTTATCAAAAAATGCGTGAAGCGGTTCATAGCGCGGCTAAAAATCTACAAACTAAAAAATCCTAAGTATGAAAAAGATCAATGAAACATCTCGTCGGGATTTTATTAAATTATCCGCGCAGGCAACCGCCTTTTTAGCTATTGGATTTTCAAGCAAGGCTTCGAATGAATTGGTCAAATTGGCCAATAAAAGTGCTTTAGGTATTGAATTAAACCCCTATATTTTAATTAATGAATTAGGTAAAGTTACTTTATTCAATGCCCGTCCAGATATGGGGCAGGGGACTTTTCAAGCGCTTCCATTGTTGATCGCTGAAGAATTAGAGGTTCGTTTGGACCAAGTGGATATTCAAATGTCGGACGGTTCCGGAAAATTCGGTTCTCAATTATCGGGCGGATCATCGTCGGTAAAAACGCGTTGGATTCCGATGCGGACGGCAGGTGCGGCGGCGAAGGAAATGCTTGTTCAGACAGCAGCTAAACGTTGGAATGTCTCTGTTTCCGATTGTTATGCCAAAGAAGGCGCGGTCTATAAAAAAGGCAGTACCGTGAAATTAGGCTACGGGGAATTGGTAGAAGAGGCGTCAAAACTGCCCGTGCCGACCCAACCCCGCCTAAAAGCACATTCCGAATTCACGCAAATCGGCAAATCCATTCCTCGCCCCGATGTTCCTTCAAAAGTGGACGGAACAGCCGTTTTCGGGATGGATGTTCAGGTTCCTGGAATGTTATATGCGAGTTTGGTTCATTCCCCTACGATTTATGGAAAAGTGAAATCTTTTTCGGCAGAAAAATCGATGGCCGTGAAAGGGGTTCGCTTTGTCGTGAAGACCGAACGAAATTTTTACCATGGACCATTTCCAACAGAAGCCTTCAAGGCAAAGGCCAAAACTGAGGCCGTGGCCGTGGTGGCCGAATCGTATTGGGCAGCTTTAAAAGGGAAGAAATTGGTGGAGGTGAATTGGTCGACTGAGGGTGCTGAAACTACCTCGACTGACGAGTTTTTCCTGCGTGCGAATGAAGCAGCTAAAAAGGAAGGAGCGGAATATAAAGATGCGAAAGTGGGGGATGTGTCAAAAGCCTTTGCCATTTCTGAAAAATTAATTCAGGCGCAATATCAAAGCCCTTTCTTAGCTCATGCGGCCATGGAGCCGGTGAATGCGACGGTATATGTGCAAGATGATTCGGTGGAAGTTTGGGCACCGGTGCAAGGTCCAGATGCTTTGGTGGAGGAATTAGCCACGTATTTGGGTATTAAAAAGGAGCGTGTGAAGATCAATGTTACCTTTTTAGGAGGGGCATTTGGTCGGAAAGCATATTATGATTTTGTGTTGGAAGCGGCACATATTTCGAAACAAGTGAATGCACCGGTCAAATTGATTTGGACGCGGGAGGAGGATATGCAACAGGGCCCTTATCGCCCTGGTATGATTTCTGCGATGAAGGGTGGATTAGATGAGAAAGGAAATATTCTTGGATTTGAACATAAATTAGTTGGCGCATCGATCATGACATCGGTTTTTAAATTTGACATGACTGGGAAAAGTGATCCTTGGGCTGGCGAGGGTATAAATTTAGAAGATAGTCCTTATGCGTTTCCATCACGTCGAAATTCCTTTGAATATGTGGCGCCGAATCTGCCGATGTTATGGTGGCGCTCGGTGTATGCGTCGACCAATTTATTTGGTCATGAAAGTTTTGTGGATGAATTAGCCCATGCGGCGAAAAAAGATCCATTGGATGTGCGGATGAGCTTGTTGGAAAAATCCCCTCGTTTCATCGCTGTTCTAGAGAAATTAGCTCAAATCTCGAATTATCGGTCCAAAAGAGCCAAAGGCCTTGGCATTGGAATCGCCATCGCGCGATCTTTTTCGAGTATCGCAGCCCATGCATTTGAGGTGGAAAAAAATGGAAAGGGTATTCGGATGAAGGAGGTGTTTTCGGTGATTGATTGTGGAACCCCTGTTAATCCGGCGAATATTATTGCGCAGGTACAAAGTAATATAGTCTATGGCTTAACGGCAACGATTAAAAACGAAATTAGGGTCGTTAAAGGGCAGGTTCAGAATTCGAATTTCAATGACTATGCGGTTTTACGACAAGGTGAAATCCCGAAAATGACCGTTCATGTGATGGAAAGCACGGATGTACCAGGTGGGGTAGGCGAACCCGGCTTGCCTCCAGTCGCGCCGGCTTTATGTAATGCGATTTTTAATTTGACAGGGAAGCGCATTCGGACACTGCCTTTTGATCTGGAGCAAATCGGATGATCGGATTAATTTTAGCTGCGGGTCGTTCCTCTAGGTTAGGAGAGCCAAAGATTTTGATTCAGTATGAGGGAAAGAGTTTGTTGGAGCGTACGTGCCAACAAGCCCTTTCTGTTTGTTCTGAAATTTTAGTCTTAATCGGGGCCGAAACCGAAAAGTCCTCTCAAATTTTAAATCGATTGCAAGCTGCAAATCCCAAGGTTCATTTTACTATATCTGAACATTGGTCGGAGGGGATGGGTTCGACACTGGCGGAGGGATTACGAATGTTGTCAGATAAGCAGGAAGATATCATGGTCATGCTTTGCGATTTGCCTTTTATTGAGGCCTCGCATTTATCTGCCCTTCAAAATGCCAAACAATTACATCCTCAGCTTTTTAT
This sequence comes from uncultured Cytophagaceae bacterium, assembly GCA_903907745.1. Taxonomy (GTDB): domain Bacteria; phylum Bacteroidota; class Bacteroidia; order Cytophagales; family Spirosomataceae; genus Aquirufa. Next base: position 55,204 of record CAIVPF010000035.1, read on the forward strand.
CGTTTCGGATTTTGGTGGACAAATGTCTCCACCGGTGGTGATTCCGCAGCATTTCCAACCTCAGTTTTATCATTGGAAAGGTGAAAAAGGGCTCGGTGAAATTTGGCATAAACAGGCGAAAGATGTGTTATATTGCCATTTTAATGTACAATATAAGGATTTGGATACGCCGGATGATAAGGCTTATTGGCGGGTGGTTGAAATACAAAATACTGTCGATTAGAGACACATATTTGTGCTTGGATTTTGGGTCTCCACGTGGAAATTATTACCTTTGTGGCTTATTGAATTCGCACGCATTTTTTTTCAAATTAAATTTTTATTGTGGAATCTATCGAAAGTTTACCCACCCTTGATACAGCTAAAAAGTTAGGATTATTGCCCGAAGAATACGATCGCATTCAGGAAATATTAGGTCGTAAGCCTAATTTCACTGAATTATCGATTTTTTCTGTCATGTGGTCGGAACATTGTTCTTATAAAAATTCGATTGTTTGGTTAAAAACCTTGCCGAAGGATTCCCCGCGGATGTTGGCCAAAGCCGGCGAAGAGAATGCGGGTTTGGTGGATTTAGGCGATGGTTTAGGCTGTGCGTTTAAGATTGAATCCCATAATCACCCTTCGGCCTTGGAGCCTTATCAAGGAGCCGCCACGGGTGTGGGAGGAATCAACCGCGATATTTTTACGATGGGTGCGCGACCGATAGCCCAATTAAATTCCTTACGTTTCGGAAATATTGAATTAGCTAAAACCAAATGGTTGGTGAAAGGGGTTGTAAAGGGAATTGGTGATTATGGCAATGCCTTTGGAATTCCTACGGTGGGTGGTGAAGTGCAATTCGATGATTGTTACAATGTCAATCCTTTAGTCAATGCATTTTCGGCGGGTATTTTAAAGGTAGGAACTCAAGCCTCTGCGATTTCGTATGGGGTTGGGAATGGTGTTTTTATCGTGGGTTCTGCGACAGGAAAAGACGGAATTGGTGGGGCAAGTTTCGCTTCGGAAGATATATCGGCTAAATCGTCGGAAAAATTACCAGCGGTTCAAGTGGGTGATCCTTTTCAAGAAAAATTATTATTAGAGGCTTCGTTGGAAATTATCGAAGCAGGTTGTGTAATCGGTATTCAAGACATGGGTGCGGCGGGGATTATTTGTTCGACCTCCGAGATGTCGGCCAAAGGAGAACACGGCATGATCATCAATTTGTCCAAGGTTCCTACGCGTCAGGCGAATATGCAGCCTTTTGAGATTTTGTTATCGGAATCTCAGGAGCGGATGTTAATCGTGGTGGAAAAAGGCCGTGAGCATGAAGCGAAACGCATTTTTGATAAATGGGATTTAAATTGTGAGCAAATTGGCGTCGTGACAGATACGAAACGCTTGGAGTTTTATCAAGATGGAAAATTAGTTGCGGATGTGCCGGCGGATGATTTGGTGTTAGGTGGTGGCGCTCCTGTATATCATCGGGAATATAAGGAACCTGCTTATTATCAAGAGTTTAAGAAATTTTCTATTGATTCAGTACAGGATATTAGTCAAGAAGAATTACCAAAGGCATTGAATTATTTAATGAATCATCCGAACATCGCCTCGAAGAAATGGGTGGCGGAACAATATGATTCGTCGATTGGTCGGGCTAATCGCAATACCAATGCTCCATCCGATGCTGCGGTGGTAAAAGTACACGGCTCACAGAAATCGATAGTCATTACGGTCGATTGCAATTCACGTTATGTGAATGCGGATCCGGAGGAAGGCTGTGCGATTGCGGTGGCGGAAGCGGCAAGAAATATCGTTTGTTCGGGCGGGGTTCCAGTGGCGATTACCAATTGTTTGAATTTCGGGAATCCATACGTGCCTGAGGTATATTGGCAATTTGTAGGTGCGATTAAGGGGATGAAAAAAGCCTGTTTGGCCTTCGAAACGCCTGTGACGGGAGGAAACGTGAGTTTTTATAATCAGTCATCGGACGAGGGTCCGGTGTTTCCGACGCCTACGATCGGCATGCTCGGAATCTTAGAAAATCCGGCCATGAAAATGACTTTGGATTTCAAGAAAGAGGGTGATTTAATTTATTTAGTTGGGCAATCCGTGAATGATTTGGCCTCTTCAGAATATCTATATTCGTACAAAGGTGTGAAGGCAAGTCCTTCACCTCATTTTGATTTAGCGACGGAACAAAAGATCCAATCGGCCATAGCCAGTTTAATCGAAGGAGGATTGATTCAGTCGGCCCATGATGTGTCTGATGGGGGTTTGATGGTGACCTTAGCGGAATCGAGTTTTCCTCGGAAATTAGGTTTTGATGTGCATTCAGATGCCGCGATTCGTCAAGATGCATTTTGGTTCGGTGAGGCGCAAAGCCGGGTACTTGTATCCGTAGATCCATCCCAAAAATCAGCCTTTGAGGCAAAATTAAACGTATCTGGAACGGTATATTCGGTTCTAGGAATCGTGAAAGGGAGCGATTTAGTCGCAGATGGCCAAGTGCTTTCTAGCCTAGATAAAGCGCATACTTCGTATTACACGGCCTTAGAAACAGCCTTAATGAATTAATGAATGAGCCGCTATTTGATTCAATTTTCATATGATGGCGGTTCTTTTCATGGTTTTCAATCTCAGCCGAATGCCCATACGGTGCAATCCGAGTTGGATGAAAAATTAGCTTTATTTTTAGGTATATCGATCGAGACCACCGGAAGTTCACGAACGGATACGGGTGTGCACGCTCATCAACAATTTGCCCATTTTGATCTACCTGATACCATTTTAATCCCAGAAGATGCGACGTATCGGATAAATCGGATGTTGCCCACTACACTCGTAGTTCAAGCTTTTTATCGCGTTGCCGAAGATTTCAATGCCCGTTTCGAAGCAGAATCGCGTACCTATGAGTACCGGATTGCGCGACAAAAAAATCCATTTTCAAGGGATTATGCCTATTGGTTCGAGGCCCCCCTGGATCTAAAGAAAATGTACGAAGCCTGTGACATCTTTATGTCTTATGCGGATTTTCAGAGTTTTTCCAAAGTAAAAACCGAGGTGAATACGTTCACTTGTGATATTCAACGTGCGGAATGGAAAGAGGAAGGGGAGATGCTCATCTTTACCATTCAGGCTAATCGGTTTTTGCGCGGCATGGTTCGTGCTATCGTGGGGACCTTGCTGGAAATAGGTTTAGGAAAATGGGATTTAAACGATTTACATCGAATTCTTGCCTCCAAAGACCGTAAGTTAGCCGGTCGGGCCGTACCCGCCCATGGCTTACATTTGATGGAAGTGGCCTATCCAAAGGCTACTTTTGCCGCCAGATGTTCATAATGACATCCAACAAATTAGGTGCTGAACGGATTTTAATCGCCTTGGGTTTGTAATTCAATCCCTTCAAATTGTACTTGCTGATCCAAATTTCCTTGAATCCTAATTTTTCTGCCTCAGCGATGCGTTGGTCTATCCGCGTCACGGAACGCAATTCGCCTCCTAGGCCAACTTCCGCCGCAAAACAACTCGATGAATCAATGATTTTATCCTCATAGGAAGACACAATCGAAAGGCAAGTAGCTAAATCCAATGCCGGATCATCCACACGGATGCCCCCGGTAATGTTTAAAAATACATCTTGGGTTCCTAATTTATAGCCCCCGCGTTTTTCGAGGACGGCGATGAGCATATTGAGGCGTTTGGCGTCATAGCCATTGGCCGTGCGCTGGGCCGTTCCGTAATTTGACTGGGTAACGAGCGATTGTATTTCAACCAACAATGGTCGATTTCCTTCCAACAAAGTCCCTATCGCAATTCCGGATGAAGCCTCTTCTCGCTGGGACAATAAGATTTCAGATGGATTTGTCACTGGCCTTAATCCGCTGCCCAACATTTCGTATATACCTAATTCGGAGGTGCTTCCGAATCTATTTTTCGTGGTTCGAAGGATTCGATAGATCATATGCCGGTCGCCTTCGAACTGTAAAACGGTATCGACCAAATGTTCCAAGACCTTTGGGCCTGCGATGGAGCCTTCTTTGGTGATGTGGCCAACTAAAAATATAGGCGTGGCACTTTCCTTTGCGAATCGCATGAGTTCGAGGGCACATTCGCGGATTTGGGAGACGCTGCCGGGTCCGGATTCGATTTGGTCGGAATAGAGCGTTTGAATGGAATCGATGATGATTAAATCGGGCTCGATGTCGACGATTTGTCGGAATATTTGTTGGGTATTCGTTTCAGTCAAAATATAGACGTTGTTCGAAGAGGCTTGAAGCCGATCGGCGCGTAATTTGATTTGTTGCTCAGATTCCTCACCGGTCACATATAACACTTTGGGACCTTGGAGGGATAGGGCAACTTGTAATAATAAAGTAGATTTTCCTATGCCCGGTTCTCCGCCGATGAGCACAAGGCTTCCGGGAACAATTCCCCCGCCGAGGACGCGGTTGAATTCGGGATCAGCTGAGCTAATTTTGGGGGTATTTTCGAAGGAGACTTCGGCTAATAATTTAGGTTTGGGAGGGGTTCGATTGCTCCCTTTATCCTTCCAAACTTCGGCTGGATGGGCATTCGTTTCGATCAATTCTTCCACGAAAGTGTTCCATTCGCCACAAGAAGGACATTTGCCTAACCATTTTGGGGCAGAATGACCACAAGATTGACAAAAAAAAGAGGTTTTTGCTTTCGCCACGACACTAGGATTTAAGCTTCAAATTTACGCTTTGATTTGGTTTTTTCTTTTTTTTCGATTGAAAAAGGATAATTTTACATCAAAATGAAAACCATGAATCGAATTTACGTTTTTCTAATTGCTTTGCTACTAATAAGTATGCAAACTCAAGCTCAATTTTTAATGCCTGCCCGAAAAGTAACGGGTAGTTTTTTCCGCCTCGGAATCAAAGGTGGGGTGAACATGGCCAGCATTAAAACGGATGGTATTTTCCAATTTAATAGCACCAATTACTCCAATTTAATCAAGGAAAGTCTCGACACCAAACAAAGTTATGTTGGGGGTATTTACGCCCGTTTAGGCCGAAAAATATTTATTGAACCTGAATTATTGGTTTCCGCAAAGGGTGGCTCCATTAATTTGTTGAACGTATTATCTAGCCAAAATGTGATTAATGTATCCTATACGAATTTAGATGTACCGATTTTACTGGGCTATAAATTCGGTTTTATCCATTTTATGGCGGGGCCAGTAGCATCTTATACCTTGAATTCGGATAGTAATATGGAAGCATTGATGACACAAATCAGTAATAAATTGGGTGGTAATATAGGCGAAATAGCATCTAGGGCCTCATTTTCATATCAGGCTGGTGCCGGTATTGATCTTTTGGGCTTAACGTTAGATATACGTTACGAAGGAAATTTAAGTCAATTGGCTAATACCATTCCGATTCCTGCAGGCATTACCTTTTCACCCAAATTGAATTTGTGGCAGGCCACCTTAGGAATTAAAATTTTATAAGATTAGCGCATAGGCTTTGTATATATGAAGGAACAAATCACATCGATTCAAGCAGAGGTAGAACGATTTCCCATCGGAAATGAATCGGAATTAGAACAATTTAGAATTCAATTTGTCGGGAGAAAAGGTCGTTTAGCAGCTTTATTTGACCTATTAAAAGACGTTCCTGCTGAGCAAAGACGTGAAGTAGGCCAGGCCTTGAATGGCTTAAAAAATTTAGCAGAGGCGAAATTTGAAGAGGCTCAAAGCCAATTCGCAGGAGCGGGAGCCAAGGTGGAAATTCCTCATGATTTAACCTTATTGGATCCTATTTCGCAAGGAAGTTTGCATCCATTGACTTTAGTTCGCGCAAGGATTTTGGAAATTTTTAATCGCATGGGTTTTTCGGTTTCGGATGGCCCGGAGATTGAAACCGATTTTTACAATTTTACTGCGCTCAATTTTCCGGCCAATCACCCCGCGAGAGAAATGCAAGATACTTTTTTCATCGAAAAAGGTGCAGGTGAAATCCAAGATGATGTGTTGTTGCGTACCCATACCTCCAACGTGCAGATTCGCTTAATGCAACATCAAAAGCCACCGATTCGTTCGGTCATGCCAGGTCGCGTGTATCGCAATGAAGCCATTTCGGCTCGTGCGCATTGCCTATTCCATCAGGTGGAAGGGCTATATGTAGATAAGCAAGTTAGCTTTAAAGATTTAAAAGACACCTTATATCATTTCGCGAAAGAGATGTTTGGGAAAGATACCAAAGTTCGTTTCAGACCTTCCTATTTTCCGTTTACCGAGCCTAGCGCGGAAATGGATATCACTTGTTTATTATGCAAAGGCGATGGCTGTAATGTATGTAAGCAGGCGGGCTGGGTCGAAATTGCTGGTGCAGGTATGGTCGATCCGAATGTGTTGGAAAATGTGGGCATCGATTCGACGAAATACAATGGTTTTGCTTTTGGTATGGGAATCGAGCGGATTACAATGCTGAAATACCAAATTAAGGACCTTCGTTTGTTTACCGAAAATGATGTTCGTTTTTTAAAGCAATTTTCTTAGAACAAATAACAGATTTTAACAGCTTTGCTCGTTACTAGTGAAGGGCAATTCCTATTTTTGATTTTTAATCACTGAATATGCAAAATTTTACTCGTTTAAATAACCTAGCTGGTTGGTTCGTTTTCTTAATCGCTTTGGTTACCTATACATTGACTGTGGAACCGACGGCCTCCTTTTGGGATTGTGGTGAATTCATCGCCTGCGCCTACAAATTACAGGTTCCTCATCCTCCAGGAGCACCCTTGTTTTTATTGATCGGTCGGATGTTTTCCTTATTGGCCTTGGGTGATGTGAGTCGAGTGGCTTTTTGGGTGAATATGATGTCTGTGGTTTCAAGTGCGCTGACGATTTTGTTTTTGCATTGGACGATTGTGATGATTGGTCGTAAGGTGTTGAATAAGCCATTTGCAGCGTTATCGAATACAGAAGGTGGGGTTTTATTGTTCTCAGGTGTTGTGGGATCTTTGGTCTATACGTTTTCGGATACGTTTTGGTTTTCGGCGGTTGAGGCTGAAGTATATGCAATGTCCTCTTTCTTTACGGCGATTGTCGTGTGGGCGGCGTTCAAATGGGAATTGGTGGAGGATGAAGCTGAGGGGAATCGTTGGATTTTATTTATTGCCTATTTAGTGGGCTTGTCGATTGGGGTCCATTTATTGAACTTGGTAACTTTGCCGGCTTTAGCGATTTTGTATTATTTCAAAAAGGAGGCGAAACCTACGTATAAAGGTGGTTTTATCGCCATGATGATCGGTTTATTGATCCTAGGAATCATTAATTCAGGGATTATTCCGGGCTTGCCTTCGGTGGCATTTTGGTTTGAATTACAATTCGTGAATAGCATGGGTTTAGGCTATGGAAGTGGGGCATTGTTCTTCTTGATTTTATTGATTTTGGCGGTCGTGTTTGGGATTCGTTATTCCTATGCGAAGCATAAAGTGGTGTTGAATGTGGCTTTGTTTTCGTTTGTGTTTTTATTGATTGGCTATTCGACTTATACCGTGGCACTCGTTCGTTCGGGCTATAATCCGCCGATTAACGAGAATGACCCTAGCAACATCTTGAATTTCCTAAAATACTTAAAGCGTGAGCAATATGGTTCACGGTCTTTATTGTACGGTCCCGTTTATACAGCCCAAATCGAGGATTTCAAACAAGGCGATCCTGTTTACAAGATGAAAGATGGCAAATACGTGGTGTATACGAATAAGCCAGAGTATGTGTATCAGAAAGACCAACAAATGTTATTACCACGCGTGTGGAGCAATTCAGGCCAGCACGTGCAATTGTATCAGGAAATGTTAGGCATACCTGCGGGTCAAAAACCAAGTTTTGGAGATAATCTACGTTTCATGTTCAGCCATCAAATGGGGCATATGTACATGCGTTATTTACTGTGGAATTTTGTGGGCAGGGAAGGAGACCAACAGGACGCATGGGCTATCAATGCCTTTGAAGATTCTTCCAAATTACCTGATTTAGTGCGTGAGAATAAGGCGAGAAACAATTACTATTATTTGCCGATCATTTTGGTGCTTTTAGGGTTCTATTTATTGTACCGCAAAAATGAAAAGGATTTTCTAGTTACGATTTTAATGTTTGTCTTGACGGGCGTGGCCTTGGTGGTGTATTTGAATTCGCCGCCGGTGGAGCCACGTGAACGGGATTATATTTATGTGGGGTCCTTTTATTTCTTAGCTATTTGGGCGGGATTAGGTATTATGCAATTGGCTGAATGGCTAGCGAAATTCATCACATCGAAGCAGGTTCGTTGGGCAGTTTTGGCTGTCTTAGGTTTGGCTGCACCGGTGCTAATGGCTCAGCAAAACTGGGATGACCATGATCGAAGCAAGCGCTATCATCAAATTGATTTTGCTAAAAACTTATTGAATTCCTGTGCCCCGAATGCCATTTTATTTACGGGCGGAGATAATGATACATTCCCACTATGGTATGTGCAAGAGGTAGAAGGCTTCCGTACGGACGTTCGGGTGTGTAATTTGTCTTTGTTAGGAACGGATTGGTATGTGGATCAAATGAAGCGGCAGACCTATTTATCCGAGGCATTGCCGATTAAATTAAAGAAAGACCAATTTTTAGAAGGGGTGAATGATCAAATCATGTACAATGAAAATCCGAACATTTCGGGTATGTCCTTGCCGGATTATTTGGATTTATTGCACAAAGATGATCCTCGGATTCAAGCGCAAACCCAAAGTGGAGAAACGATTAATACCTTCCCTTCGGATTCCTTGGTGATTCCGGTGAATGCGGCTTTGGTGGCGAAATCGGCCTGGTTTCCAAAGGAATTTGTGCCCTTTTTGTCGGATCGCTTAGGTTGGAAATTGCCTTCTAAGAATATTTTCAAAGGTGAATTGGTCCAATTAGAAGTGATTTCAAACAATGCCGTTTCGGGTTGGAAACGCCCGATTTATTTCGCGGCGACTTTGCCGAATGAGCAATATTTGGGCTTAAAGGAAAGCATGCAATTGGAAGGTTATGCCTATCGTTTGATGCCATTTAAGATTTCTGGTGCGAAGGATGGTTTTGTGAATACGAAGGTGATGTCGGATAATATGTTGCACAAAATGTTCTGGAGAGGCCTTAATGACCCTAGCATTTATTACCACGGTGATTTTTACATGGGTATTCCGAGTGTGACATTGCGTTTAGGTATTTATCGCTTGGCGGATCAATTAATCCGGGAAGGAAATATTCCCATGGCGAAACGCGTATTAGCTCATTTGGAACAAGTAATGCCGGATAAGGTGATTCCATACGATCAGTTTTCGGCAAGTATGGTGGGATTGTATTTGGAGGCAGGAGATGAGAAAAAGGCGCTAGCTATGGCGAATGTAATGGTTCGCCGGAATGCAAAGGCCATGGATTATTATTTGTCAGGTGGGATTCGTTCGAACGAGCGGAATATCCAAATCGCTTTGTATGAAATGAATTTGATTATTTCATCGCTAAAGGAATCCAGTGTAGCGCCAGCGAAATATAAAGAATTAGAAACAATGTTTACGGCTCAAATGAACAAGGTTCAATAAGCCGTAAACATATTTTTAGGAGAACATATCGCGTACCTTGTGGAAGAATCCTTTTTCGGATTTACTTGGTTGAGGTACGAAATTAGGCGAAGCCCTCAGTTTTTCTAAGATTTCAGTTTCTTCTTTGCTCAGCGATTTGGGTGTCCAAATATTGACATGTACTAATTGATCCCCGATCGAATAGCCATTTAATTCTTTGATTCCTTTGCCTTTTAAGCGAAGTATTTTGCCACTCTGCGTACCAGCTTCTAATGTAATTTTTGCTTTGCCACTGATCGTCGGCACTTCGACGGAAGTTCCCAATGCCGCATCCACAAAATTCACATAGAGGTCAAAAATCACATTATTTCCGTCGCGATGCAGGACATCGTGATCTTCCTCTTCGATGACGATTAATAAGTCCCCGGCTATGCCACCGCGTGGAGGTACGTTTCCTTTGCCCGACATAGATAATTGCATGTCATTCGAAACGCCTGCTGGGATTTTGATTGGGATGATTTCTTCTTCTAACACGCGGCCCTCGCCGAAACAAGATTCGCATTTAGCTCCTACGCTCTTTCCTTCGCCGCTACAAGTAGGACAGGTGGATGAAGTGACCATTTGGCCCAGCATCGTTTGTTGGACTCTTTTTACTTGCCCTGAACCTTGACAGGTTCCACAGGTTTTTAAATCGGTGCCATTTTTAGAACCGTTTCCACTGCAGGATTTACAAGCTACATGGCGTTTAACTTTGATTTTTTTCTCGACGCCGTTGGCGATTTCTTCTAAGTTGAGCTTCAACTTAATCCGCAGGTCGCTTCCTTTTCGTTGGCGTCTTCCTCCACCGCCTCCTCGGCCACCCGAGAAAAAGCTTCCGAATGGACTTTCATCGCCGAAAATATCTCCAAAATTCGAGAAGATATCCTCCATGTTCATGCCACCTGCTCCACCACCAAATCCACCTCCAGCTGCGCCACCCATTCCAGCATGTCCAAAACGATCGTATTGAGCTTTCTTTTGGCCATTACTTAAAACTTCATAGGCCTCAGCGGCTTCTTTGAATTTCTCTTCGGCCTCTTTATTATCTGGGTTTTTATCCGGATGGTATTTGATGGCCATCTTGCGATAAGCCTTTTTGATTTCTTCCTCGGAAGATGATTTTGAAACACCTAAAATATCGTAATAATCTCTTTTTTGAGCCATGGGGAATTAATTGCCGACAACCACTTTTGCAAAGCGGATGACCTTTTCATTTAGTGTATAACCTTTTTCAATGACCTCAACAACCTTTCCTTTATCCGCTTCCGTGGGTGCTGGGAATTGCGTAATGCAATCATGTATTTCGGGATCAAAAACCTCGCCTTTGGCGGGAAGCTCTTTTAAGCCTTTGGATTGAAGTAAGGAACTGATTTTAGCGAAAATTAATTTCGTTCCTTCCGATATTTCGCCTTCGGGGGCATTGGCTAATGCGCGTTCATAATCGTCGATGACGGATAATAAATCAACGATTACTCCAGCTGAGGCCGTTTGAATCAATTCAATTTTCTCTTTGGCCGTTCTTTTTCTGAAATTTTCAAAATCAGAATACAAACGCAAATATTTTTCCTTCATTTCAGCTAATTCATCGGTGGCTGGTTCGCTTTCCGACGCTTGTTCTTGCTCCTCAGTCGCTTCAGGACTATTTACTACTTCTTCTTCCTGTTGTTCGGGCTTCTCTTTCTTTTTCATATGGCAAAATTAATAAGCTTTCGCTCAAACAAATCATGAACCAAAAACTATTTTCTGACAGTTTGGCATAAATTCGGATAGCTTCGTAATTTTAGGTCTCATGAAAGCTAGTCCCGCACAAAATTCTCGGAAAATCAAGGAAATTGCGCTTCGGCATGGCTTTCAATTTTGTGGGCTTTCCGAAGCCGGGTTTTTGGAGGAAGAGGCGCCCCGTTTGGAAGCATGGTTAAGCCAAGGCATGCAAGGTAATATGGCCTACATGGAAAATCATTTTGACAAACGTCTAGATCCTCGAAAACTGGTGGATGGCTGTCAATCCGTGATTTCTTTGGTCTATAATTATTTTCCGTCCCCCAATCATTCTCCTCTGAATAATAGCTTTAAAGTATCCAAATACGCCTTTGGTATTGATTATCATCTGGTGATTAAGGATAAAATGAAGTCGATGTGGGAGGATATGCAGGAAGAATTGGGGGCCTTTGAGGGTCGAATGTTTGTGGATTCGGCACCTGTATTAGAAAAAGCTTGGGCTCAAAAATCAGGCTTGGGTTGGATCGGAAAAAATGCAAATTTAATTATTCCCAAACAGGGTAGTTTTTATTTTTTGGCTGAAATGTTGGTAGATTTTCAGGTGGTTCCTGATGGGCCAATCAAAGATTTTTGTGGGACTTGTACGCGCTGCATCGATGCCTGCCCAACGGATGCGATAACGCCCTACGTTGTCGATGGCTCGAAATGCATTAGTTATTTTACCATCGAGTTAAAAAAAGGCTTAGCGATTGAGATTCAGGCAGATTTTCAAGATTGGATTTTTGGTTGTGATATCTGTCAGGATGTTTGTCCATGGAATCGATTTTCAAAACCGCATCATGAAAGCCTATTTGAACCGAAAGAAGAAATTTTGGGCTTAACGAAGTCAGATTGGGAGGAGATGTCAGAACAGGCCTTTCGTGAATTATTTGCTTATTCAGCCCTCGAGAGAACGCAATTGGCCGGAATTCGAAGGAGTATTGCGCATGTAAAAAAAATGGTGCCATGAATCCATGGCCCATTTTTGCAAATTAAACCCTAAAGTGATTTTCTTACAATGAGTTTGAGCTCAATTTTTTTGCTTGTTTTATCGTGATCCAAGAGCATTTGCGCGGCGATGGTGCCCATTTGGTCTGGTTGACTCGATAAAACCGTGATGCCGCCCGCCAAAATATCCTTTAAACAGGAATCATTATGGGCAAGAACGCCAATATCTTTACCTAAACGTAGTTCGAGTTTGTCCGCGTAATGGATGGCCTTGGCGAGTTCCATATCGGCTAGCGTGAAATAAATTTCACCCAAGCGGATATCTTCTTGCTCAAGGCCATCTAAAACTTGGAAATCCATTGAAATTGATTCGCAGAATTCCCTGCATCCGTTAATCCATTGTGGGTCGAAGTAATCTTCTTCGGTCAACACGAGATTGAATGCGCGGTACTTGTTAAACAGGTTTAGTTGGGTATTAAAAATCTGTACGATTTGTTTGGCTGGTTCACACACCAAACTGGCATGCGTGTGCCTAATTTGTTCGAAATTTTGATCCATAAGCAATAAACGATCGCCGGATATTTTATTCAAACATGTTAAAATCGAATCTTCGGCTTCAATCAAATGTGGCATCACTACATAATAATGATAATTGCCTAATTGAAGATTGATAATTTCTTGAAATTGCTGTGATTTATACTTATACGTGAAAATATCCACATGGAAATGCTTGCCTAGATGCGAGCAAAATGCATCATAAATCGACTTATTGGAATCTGTAATTTTTCCAACCAAAAAAAGCACTTTGGTTTTCGTCTTTAATTTAGATTCTGAAATGAAATATCCTTTTCTGAAAATGGAGGTAATGACACCCATTTTGTGTAGTTCCGTATAAGCACGCTCGACGGTGTCACGCGATAAATAACATTCTTCCGAAGCTTCGTTAATCGATGGCAAACGCTCGCCAGGTTTCAATTCACCCATCTCGATATCTTGCAAGAGAGAGTTAATCAATTGCCGGTATTTTGGCAATTTGGCATCTATATTCTTCGCACTAAAGGAGACAAAGGTTTTATTCATCAATCAATAAAATGGCTTAAAATTCAATTTTTAAAATTACAGCGAACTTGCGCTAAGCAGTAGGACAAATCTTTCATTTTTGTGGACATTATTTGCACATGGCCTAATTTGAAAGTTTAGTCCCTGTTTTTCGACTCAGAATTTTCAGGATTCGTCGGGATTCGATTTTTTCTCAGGTTTTTTCCCCTTTAATTTTCTATTTTTATACTTTAGAAATGATGCCGAAAAATAACCTGAAAATTTATGGAATGGTTTTGTGCCAACTGCTTTGTCAGCTTGGTCTCTTCGCGCAGAAAACCACTCGCTATGAGCGTTTGACTACCGCTTCGGGTCTTTCTCAGAATACGATTAATAAAATCATTCAAGACAAAAAGGGTTTTTTGTGGTTCGCCACAGCGGATGGTCTTAATCGCTATGATGGCTATTCCTTTGAAGTATATCGTCACGATCCTAGTGATCCTAAAACATTGTCTGGCAGCGATATTTCCACGGTGACCGAAGATGATGAAGGAAATTTGTGGGTTGGGACCCGAAACGCGGGTTTAAATAAATTGGACCTAAAAACAGGTTCTGTTATTCGATTCACCCAAGGTCCCTCAGGAGAGGATATGAGCTCAGCCATTATTCCTTCCATTGTGAATTTAGGTCACCATAAAATTGGTATTGCTGCGGTGGGAAGGGGGTATATGGTCTATGATTCCAAACAAAATAAAATCATTCCCAGTGAATCCGATTTTAAAAATCCTGTTATCAAAGAAATCGTTCGTGTTTTCAAACATTCAAATGGTTCTTTGTGGCTTGGAACGCGCTCGGGTGAATTAATCTCTGTTTTAGGGAATCGAAGTTATTTGCCTTTTCATATAGGGCCAAACAAACCATCCAATGACTACCGGGTGCGTGCACTTTTTGAGGCTAAAAATGGGGATATTTTGGTCGGGACAGAAGGTCATGGGGTGTTTCGCTTTAATCTTCAAAACCAATCTTTCACGTCGGTGTTTTACAATGCTTCCGCGACTACCTCTCGGCAAAATGTGGTCACCAGCATTAGTCGGGATGCGCGGAATAATCTCTGCTTGGGAACCGATAATGGCATATATATAGTAGAAGGAGAAAATTTCAATCGATATACCTCCGTGGGTTCGAACCCTGATCCGGAATTTGGGATTAGTTCATATTCAGTCACTTCCTTGTTTACGGATTCTAATTTAAATACGTGGATTGGTACGTGGGAGGCAGGATTAAATATAGACTTTTATCAAAAATCCCGCTTTTCATTATTACGTTATAAACCCAATACTTTTTTGGGTTTATTGAGCAATAAAGTCACGGCCTTGCGGGCAGATGATCAAGAAGGGGTGTGGGTAGGAAGTAATGTAGGCTTGTCTTATTTGCATTATAAAACGGGGGAGGTTGATCATATTGTCAACAATGCAGGCATTAATCGCTACAATTCAGGAGACATTTTTGATGTTAATTTTTTGTTAGGTGGCGAAAATAAGGACTTGTGGGTAGGCGTTTTGGGGGAGGGTTTACATCATTTGTCGGCCAATAAACAATTAGAAGCTAATCCGGTTCCAACTGAATTTAATCAAAACTCAATTCCGCTACGCTTTACTATTGGGGCACGATTTGGACATGAAATTTTATTGGGGACGGTTGGGAATGGTATTTTCACCTTCGATCCTGCTTCGAAAAAATACCGGATTCCATTTCCAGCGTTAGGTCGGAATTTATTTGAAAATAAAACGATTTCATCGATTTGTATCGAGGGAAATCGGCGTATATGGATTGGCACTAACGCATCAGGCGTTTTTGTATATGATCTGCAAAGCAAAGAGGTTCAGCATTTTGAAAAGACGAATGCCAATCAATCCCTACGCTATAATCACGTAACCTATGTGTATCAGGACCGTGCAAAGCGAATCTGGGTTTTGACGAATGGGGGTGGATTGCATCTATATCAAGGTCCCGGGAATTCATTTCGAAATTTTACCGTGTCAGATGGATTGGTTAGTAATACCCTGAGAGGAATGGTGGAAGATAACAAGGGAAATTTATGGCTGACCACCAATGGCGGAATTACGAAAATGGATCCCAAAAGCTTTTCATGTATCAATTATGATGATGTGGATGGCTTGCAAGGGAAGGAATTTGTGATTAATGCCTTTGATAAGAATGATAAAAATTGGTTGTTTTTTGGTGGGGTCAATGGGCTGAATTATATCAAAGCGGATAGTTTGCGGATGCGGTTGGATGTGCCGAATGTGTATTTGACGAACCTGAAAATTTTCAATAAAACGGTTCGCCCAGGCGACGAGAATTCGCCCCTTCAGGAAGATATTTTAAATAGTAAACAGCTTATTTTACAACCCGAACATTCGGTTTTTAGCCTCGATTTTGTGGCATTGGAATATCAAAGGCCTAAAAACAATCGCTATGCCTATTATTTAGAAGGATTCGAAAAGGACTGGAATTTTGTGGGGACCCAGCGGACGGCGACGTATACCAACTTAAGCCCCGGGGACTATGTCTTCAAGGTGAAAGCCACCAATGCCGATGGATTGTGGGCGGAACAACCTTTGGAAATTAAAATCACGGTTTTACCGCCTTGGTATCGGACTTGGTGGGCCTATTTGGCCTATGTAGTATTGATTTTGAGTCTGATTTATGCCTTTTTTCGGGAGATTCAGATTCGAGAATCTTTTCGTACAGATATACGTTTGAAGGAAATTGAAAAAGAACGAATTCGGGAATTAGAGCAGGTTAAAACGCATTTTTTTACGAATATTTCCCATGAATTGCGGACGCCTTTGACTTTAATCATTAGTCCTATTGAGCGCTATTTTTTAAAAAATAAGTCATTGTCGAAAGAGGAGGGGCTGCGAATCGGCTCGATCCATCAAAATGCCCAAAAGCTGTTGCGATTGATTAATCAGTTGCTGGATCTGTCGAAGATTGAATCGGGGAAACAACAGCCATTGATCGCAAAACATGATATGGTGACTCAAATGCAAGGTATTTTGCAAGGCTTTGAAAATTATGCCCAACAGAAGCAGATTAAATTGACTTGGTCCTTACCTAAAAATTCTGTTTTGGTGTATTACGATTCGGACATCATTGAAAAATGTGTGTCGAATTTATTGTCCAATGCCTTTAAACATACCGCAGAAGATGGTAAAATAGGTCTTCGCATGAGGTATGATGCGGTGGAAGGACGTGTGAGCATTCATGTGTTGGATACGGGGAAAGGGATTTCAGAGGAACATTTGGCCCATGTTTTTGATCGTTTTTATCAGATTCCGGAATCGATGAATGTCGGAGGAACAGGGGTAGGTTTGTCGCTTTGTAAGGAATTAATTCAATTGCATCTCGGTGAAATTAGCGTAAAAAGTACCTTGGGCAAGGGAAGTGATTTTTGCTTGGATTTCCCGGTGAACATGGCTGATTTTGATCCCACTTGGATTCAGCAAAATATGCCCATGATTCGACCAAACCATATTTTGAAAGAAAATTTGGAGGATAAAATTGAGCAAGAAAAACAAATTTTATTGATTGTCGACGACCATGAGGAATTGCGCAAATTTGTGGTTGAAATTTTCGCCAATCGCTTTCAAATTATCGAAGCGGAACGAGGAGAAGAGGCCTTGGAATTAGCCCTAACGTATATACCTGATGTGGTCATTACCGATTGGATGATGCCTGGTATGAGCGGCATTAATTTATGTCATGCCTTGCGCCAAAATCCGAAAACAAATCATATTCCGATCGTGATTTTAACCTCAAAAAGTTCCCAAGAAAGTCAAATAGAAGGTATGCAGTCAGGCGCAGATGATTTTGTGAGTAAACCTTTTAATGCTGATTTATTAGAAATTAGAGTGAATACCTTGCTAGCGGCGAAAGAAAGGCTGCGTAAGAATTGGCAGAAACAAGTAGTCCAACAAGAATTGCAAACCGGAAAATTACCCGTGTTTGAGGATGAATTCTTGCAAAAGGCAACTTCCTTTATTGTTGCTCATTTATCCAATGCGGATTTAGCTGTGGAGGATTTGGAAAATGGACTAGACATGAGTAAAATGCAATTGTATCGAAAATTGAAAAATTTAACCTCCTTAGCCGGTAATGAATTTATTCGCTCGATTCGTTTGCAGCAGGCTAAAATTTTATTGGAAACCTCCGCTTTTAATATTTCTGAAATTGCCTATCAAGTAGGATTTAATGATCCTGCCTATTTTGCACGTGCCTTTAAAAAACAATACGGTAAAACCCCGACTAATTTTATTCAAGATGGAAAATAAAAAATTATACTTGCTTATCAGTTTATTCATTGGTTTCATGGGCCTCTCTTCGTGGGGCTTTTTGGCGCATAAAACGCTGCAGCAAGTAGCCATTCATCAATTGCCCACGGAATTAGGGCTGTATTTTTTTGCGAACCAAGATTACCTCGTGCAAAATTCCATTCGTCCCGATGTGCGTCGGAAAGACGATAAAACGGAAGATGTCAAACATTATTTGGACATGGATGCGCATGTTTTTGGGCCCAATTATAAAACGGATATCCCTCACGATTTTGCCCAAGCGGTAAAGAAATACACAATCGACAGTTTGCGAAAAGAAGGTTTAGTCCCTTGGGAGGTTAATCGGGTCTATGGTCGTTTGGTTCACGCTTTTAAGTCAAATATGCCCGATTCGGTTCTTTTTTATGCGGCTGATTTAGGCCATTATGTAGCAGATGCGCATGTACCTTTGCATACGACGAAGAACCACGATGGTCAGCTAACAGATCAAAAAGGCCTACATGTGTTGTGGGAGAGTTTGGTGCCAGAACAGTTTTTAGTTGGGTATCAATTGCAACAAAATCAGCCTTTAACCTACATCAAACAGCCTCAAGATTTCATTTTTCAAATTTTAGCCGAGTCCCACGCCATGCTTCCCGAGGTTTTTGCGGCTGAAAAGGAATTGCGCAGCCGCATGGGTGACGATAAAGTGTACATGATGGTGGAGCGATATGGTCGCAAGCAGCGTTATTTTACCAAAGAATTTATTCAGGCCTATGGGGATCGAGTAGGGAAATCGGTGGAGCAACGTATGTTGACCTCCGCTCATCGAGTTGCCTCCTTTTGGTATTCGGCTTGGAAAGATGCGGGTTCGCCGGCTTGGGTTGGGACTTCGCCTGTATTGACGCAGGAAAAGAAGCAGCAATATGCGGATCAACATGCCTCTTGGCAAGCCAATACCTTGATTAAACAAAATTTATTAATTTCCTTGCAAAGTAAATCGGCTGAATAATTCATGCAAAAAATTCTGGTATTGTCGGATACGCATAGTTTTTTAGATCCTCGTTTGGAGGAGCATTTGGAGTATTGTGACCAGTTTTGGCATGGGGGCGATTGGGGTTCGGTGGCCGTGGCTGATACGCTGGCTAGTTATGGAAAACCGGTCATGGGGGTGTATGGTAATATTGACGATCGGACCATCCGTAACATGTATCCCAAAATCGAACGATTCACCTGTGAAAAAGTGACTGTCGCTATGACCCACATCGCTGGGGCACCTTCTTCTTATAAACCAGATGCTTTAGAGACCTTTTCGCAGGGAATTCCGAACATATTTATTTGTGGACATTCCCATATTTTGCAAGTGAAACGGGATCTAAATCGAAGAAATATGTTATTCTTAAATCCCGGGGCAGCGGGCCAGCATGGATTTCATTCAGAACAAACTGCCTTACGATTTAAAATTGATGGCGCTCGCATTTATGACATGGAAATGATTCAGATGCCTCGTATCAAAGTGAAACTAGGGAAAGGGGATGTGTTTCCACCTATTTAGTTTCTAAGCTGCGGTATTGTTCGAATACACTGCCTTTTTGAAAGGATTTTAAAATCCAACCGCCGCCCACTACATCATCGCCTTCATAAAATACGGCTGCTTGACCCGGCGCGATGCCACTCACCGCATCATGAAATTCGACCTTAATTTTGCCATCGATTTGTTCGATAAAGCCCTCGGTTCCTGCATCCTTATAACGGACTTTTGTGATGGTTTCTAATCCCTGAGGGGGGATTTTTGCATATTTTTGCAGGTTTAATTGGCCCACATACATCCCGGTTCGGTTTAAATCCTCCACCGGTCCGATGACCACTTCATTGCTTTCTTTTCGTATTTCGATCACAAAGGCGGGGTAACCAAATGCCTTTCCGAGACCCTTTCGCTGACCCACCGTGTAAAAAGGATAGCCTTCGTGTTTCCCAATGACCTTTCCGTCCATATCCACAAAATTCCCGCCCTTTACCTGCTCCTCTAATTCGGGAACCCGCCGCTTCAAAAAGCCTCGATAATCATTATCTGGCACAAAACAGATTTCATAACTTTCAGATTTATTGACTAAATCGACAAATCCTCGCTCAGTAGCCATCTCTCGAATTCGTTCTTTCGTCAAATGTCCCAAGGGTAAAATGGTCCGCGCCAAACTGGATTGTGACACGCCCCAGAGCACATAACTTTGATCTTTTTTCGCATCGACGCCTTTGGAAATAATGTGTCGACCATTTTCTTGACGAATCTGGGCGTAGTGACCGGTCGCGATGAATTCACAGCCTAATTGGTCCGCGCGCTTTAATAAGGCATCCCATTTGATGTGCGTATTACACATCACACAGGGGTTCGGGGTGCGGCCTTCGATGTATTCGGAGGTGAAATAGTCGATGACAGAATCACCAAATTCCTCGCGAATATCTAAGATATAATGGGGAAAACCGAGGGAAACGGCGATGTGACGGGCGTCGTTGATCGAATCGAGCGAGCAACAGCCGGTTTCTTTTTTTGTCCCCCCAGAACTTGCATAGTCCCAGGTTTTCATGGTCATCCCGATGACCTCATACCCTTGTTCATGTAGTAAAACAGCTGCGACTGAGCTGTCGATGCCGCCGCTCATGGCGACTAAAACGCGTCCTTTTGATTCCATATTTGCTGCTCAGGTTCAAGGCCTGACGAAAATTTACGCAAGGTAATATTTATTTGACCAATTGCCGAACAATCTTGGTAATTACGGCCTTTAAGGTTAATTTTGAACTCATTTTAAGATTATGCTGAAGACACGTGTAAAAGTTTCTGGGATTTCGAATTTATCGGATGCTCGGTATTGTGCCGGAATGGGGGTGGATTGGTTGGGTTTTCCGATGGCTGAATTGTCCGTGGAAAAATTTACTGAAATTCGAAATTGGTTAGCAGGGGTTGAAATAGTTGGCGAAGCCTGCGGCATTTCGGCCGCGGAAATCATTGAGATGTGTGGGATTTTTAAACCGAATGTGTTGGAAATCGATTCGACCGTCCATTTAGAGGCGATTGCTTCCATTGATATCCCGAAGATTTTGCGTGTCAATATTGATACGGATAATTTACCTGCCTTGTTTGTTTCGGCGGGGCCCTATGTGCAACAGTTTTTATTGGTCGGAAATGATCAGGATTCCCTTTCAGGCATGGAGGCTTCCGTGGAAATTTGGGCAGCGAAATACCCCATTTTAGTGGGTTTGGAAATTCCAGACGAAGATTTGGATGAGTGGATTGAACAAAGTTCCATTTTGGGCATCGGCTTAATGGCCGGGAAGGAAGAGCGTCCAGGCTTTCGAGATTTTACAGATTTAATGAGTATCTTAGAAAAATTAGAGACAGAATAAGCCCAAAATAACGCACAAATCTTTATGATTCAGTCGATTAAACAATTCTTGTTTATCATCTCCATTAAACTAAATCAGTTTCTTTCGGTGCTGGGTCAAAAATTATTGACCTTTCTGGCCAAGATCTTAGGCGAGCGTCGATATACTTGGTTATTAGGTTATGTGACCTTGGGTCAAATTTTTGCAGATGTCCAATGGCGTCGTGTAGTGGCCTATTATGATGCGCATGTCGACAAAGATTCCGCATATTATAAACCTATCGTTCGTATTTGGAAAACTACGGGTAAGGTTGTGTTGATTGGTTTCATTTATTTGTTTGTCATTGAAACGAATATTTTTTGGTTAACTGGCGAAATGCCTTCCGTGGATGACCTGCAAAATCCTAAATTATCCCAGGCTTCTGAGATTTATTCGGCCGATGGCGTCTTATTAGGGAAGTATTTTGCTGAAAACAGAACCCCGATTCGGGATTATCATTTATTGTCGCCCTTTTTGGTGAAGGCCTTGGTGGCAACGGAAGATTCTCGCTTTTATGAACATACGGGAATCGATTTTCAGGCTTGGGCCGGGGTTTTAGTAGGAATGGTCAAAGGCGGCGATCGGGGAGGTGGAAGTACGATATCCCAACAATTAGCCAAGAATCTCTTCAAAACCCGTAGTAAAAAAGGCTTAGTCAAAACAGGTCTTTTTGGCTATATTCCAGGTCTCAGTAAATTGATTTATAAATCCAAAGAATGGGTTACAGCCATCAAATTAGAACGTTTTTATACCAAAGATGAAATCATTTTATGGTATTTAAATACGGTGGATTATGGCAATAATGCCTATGGAATCAAAGTCGCCGCGAAAACCTATTTTAACACCTCGGCCGATAGCTTAAGTATCCAGGAAGCTGCCATTTTAGTGGGTCTGCAAAAAGCGACCACGACCTATAATCCTACCCGCTACGATGGAAAACCTTTGGCGGAAAATAAAGCGTGGAAACGTCGGAATGTGGTCTTATCTCAAATGGTGAAGGCGGGTTATTTGAAGAAGGTTGAATATGATTCCTTGGCTAAATTACCCATCGTATTGCATTTAAATGAAGAATCACCTTACGATGGAACAGGTAATTATTTCAAAGTGGCGGTGGCTAAATTCATCCATGATTGGGCGAAAGCCAACGAAATGGAAGTGGATTTGTACCGGGATGGCTTAAAAATTATAACGACCATCGATTCTCGTTTGCAATTACATGCGGAGGAAGCGGTGGAAGAAGGGATGCGGTCGACTCAAAAATCATTTGACGCGCATTGGGCCGGTCAAAATCCTTGGGTGGATGAACATGGGGTTGAAATTCCTGGATTTATCGATACGGTGGCCAAGCGAACCGAATACTATAAGGCTTTGGTGGCGCGATTCCCGAAACAACCGGATTCGGTTTGGCATTACATGAAAAATGTGAAACGGGAGATGTGGGTATATTCTCGAAATGCGCTTGGCGAGGAAAAAAAGACAATGAGCGCGATCGATTCGATTAATTATTACAAACGATTTTTGCAGTCGGGCATGATGACCCTAGACCCTTATACCGGGCATATTAAGGCCTGGGTGGGTGGTTTGGATTTTAAGTATTTCAAATATGATCACGTGAAGCAGAGTAAACGCCAACCGGGATCTACCTTTAAACCTTTTGTTTATACCGCGGCCATCGATGGTCCCAAAGACCTTTCTCCTTGTTATATGGTGAAGGATGAGCCTTTTGAGATCGAGTTCGAGGAAAAAGGAGAAAAGAAAATGTGGCGGCCTTCGAATGCGGATGGAACCTTTTCATACACAATGATGCCGATGCGGAGGGCTTTGGCTAAGAGTATTAATTCTGTCGCGGCGCGGCTAACGAATGAAGTTGGGGCTGATACGGTCATGTATTATGCCAAAAAAATGGGGATTAAGAGTCCATTGAAAGCGGTGGCTTCGATTGGTTTAGGCTCTTTTGATGTTTCCCTGTATGAGATGATTGGGGCATATTCGGCCTTTGTGAATGAAGGAATTCACGTAGAACCGATGATCGTTCAGGAAATCAAGGATCAAAATGGGAAGATTTTAGAGGATTTTGAACCGATTTCATTTCGTGTGATTCGGAAAGAATCAGCGCAATTAGTCCGCTCGATGTTAGAGGGAGTGATTCACGAGGGAGGAACGGCTAGTTCCTTGCTTTGGGCTGATGGTGAGGTATTATTACCAACCCAAAACCGCTATGCGCATAATTTTGCTGGGAAAACGGGTACGACTTCGAACCATTCGGATGGTTGGTTTATCGGGATGACGTCTAATTTAATTTCTGGGGTCTGGGTAGGTGGCGATGATCGATCGATTCACTTTCGAACCAGTGCGTTGGGTGAAGGAGCTAAAACGGCCTTGCCTATCTTTAAACGATTCATGATTAAAGTGGTGAAAGATCCGGCTTTGGCGATGTATAAACCGGTGCCTTTTGATAAACTGGATCGTAGGGTCGTAAAGAAAGACTTCGATTGTCAGGGTTCTTACAGCACGTTGCCTGATTCGCTTCAAGTGAGCGATGCGGAATTGGATTCCTTGAATGCGCTTATGGGTGAAAATCCAGACGGTGTCGCTGTTCCAGATACTACTAGTAAAACCAATCCTTAGATGGCTTTAGAAAAAGAAGACATTGCGGCTTATTTTCGAGATCTCCAACTACGTATTTGTCAGGGTATAGAACTCGCAGATGGCCAAGGGACTTTTCGGGAAGATTCTTGGGATCGTCCAGAAGGGGGTGGCGGTCATTCTCGGGTCATCGTGCAGGGTCAAATTTTAGAAAAAGCGGGAGTTAATTTTTCAGCCGTACATGGTCCTTTGCATCCCAAAATGGTATCTAGTATGGATATCCAAGAGGAAGTTGACTTTTTCGCTAGTGGGGTTTCCATCGTGATGCATCCTAAAAATCCGTGGGTGCCTATCATTCACATGAATGTGCGCTATTTTGAGTTGAGTAATGGCCAACATTGGTTTGGCGGGGGCATCGATGTAACTCCGCACATCATCATTCCAGAACAAGCGACCTGGTTTCACCAGCAAATTAAAGCTGTTTGTGATCAGGCGAATTCGGGCTATTATCCTAAATTTAAGGCTTGGGCCGACGATTATTTCTACAGCCCGCATCGAGGAGAAACGAGGGGCATTGGCGGAATTTTCTTTGATTATTTGAAGAGTCAATCAGACGAGGAAAAATATCAAAATTTTGATTTTGTCAAAGAAGTAGGCGAATCCTTTGTGCCTATTTATTCCCATTTGATGCAAATAAATGCAGATAGAGACTATTCGAAAGCAGAAAAAGATTTTCAATTATTACGTCGTGGGCGTTATGTCGAATTTAATTTAGTGCATGACCGGGGAACGAAATTTGGTTTAGAAACCAATGGCCGGACGGAATCTATTTTAATGAGCATGCCGCCGATGGCTTCTTGGGAATACATGTACGACGAAAATTCCTATCCGGAAGGAGCGAAAACCCTTTCTTTATTGAAAAAAGGGATTGATTGGGCATAAAAAAAGGCTGGTAAAACCAACCTCTCTTTGTCTTATAATTCAATTATTTTTCTTCTTCGTTCCACACGATACTAATTCCTTTTGGCGTCATCAATAAAATACGGGTAGGCGATGGCAATAAAACCAAGCGAGTCGGGGCGACCGGATCAACAATCCATTCCACTTCCACACCTTCTTTTTTCCCAATCTCGATTTCTCCATCCGCTGTCTCAACGAATTTTTTAGCTAAATAAGCTGTGGGCAACAATACATCCGATTCTGGACAATGTTTCAAATGGACCTTTTCTAAAATGTCTTCCAATTGATCCCCGTATTTTTCATTGAAATCATCCTCTAAATCATGTAAAACCTCCTCCACGTCGTCGTAGGTTTCATCCGAATAGTTCAATTTGCTTAATTCTAATCGCTTTTCTAAAATGGCGATCATCGCCTCGTCAATCGTATTCATATAATTAATTAAATTTTTGACAAAGATAGGCCTTGTAATGGAATTTCCCTTGGGAATGTCGGATCAAAATAAATATTTCCTCGATCGATGCCCAAACCACTGGCAAAATTATTTGTATAGAGCTGACCCGTGCCTAAACCCTGTGGCATATTCACAGGATATTCGGCCGTAAATTGCGATATCGCCTGCAAACCGATGTTCGATTCCAAGGCTGAGGTTATCCACCAATCGATCGCTCTTTTTTCACAGGCTTCGATCCAGCTCCGAGTGGCCTCAAAACC